>JAGHTU010000053.1 GCA_018065185.1 Candidatus Equicola faecalis
AAAATATTATTGTCTGTCTCTTCATTTTAGGTGGGTTCTATAAATTCATTTCTTGCGATTTTGAGTTTTGTTCCGAGCAGATTGCTGTGCGGAAGAAAGGAATGATGCGGGCATCATGACTGACTGACAAACAGCAAGATGCCGAAACAAAGCCAAAAGTGCTGAAAAGAACGATATCACCCATATTTGAAAAATTATTGTTTATTCGGTGAATTTATAGAACCCACCTTTAACCGTTTGTAATAACGCAGTCCGTGGGCAGAGTCGGGAGAGGCGAAAATTCTATCGTAGTCTTCCAAGAGCCGTTCCGGATGGAAAGGCACTTCTTCATAGAATGGTATATAGGATGTATTACACCCATACACATTCCCCTTCTTGAAGGCCTTGAACATACGATAGGCATCATTCTCTTTCGCCAGCTCGGAGAGTGTAAGGTCTTTTTTAGAGTTGTATTTGATGAGCCACACGTCAGCATTCAGATTCTTTTCTATCATAGTCTCTAAAGGGAGAGGAATACTGCCACTGCGCTTGTCGCCGGCAAAGGCATACAGTCCGCCAGCATCGGCGATCATCTGCCCGAATGTGCTTCCCCCCCCAGGTACATACCATGCCGAGCCCTGTTTTTTGTCGGTAAGCACTTTTATGTTCTGTTTCCTGTTTGTCCGTTTTACGGCATTGTATTTCTTTTCAATAGCGCTGAAGACGCGCTCTGCCTCTCTCTCTCTTCCCGTGAGGATGCCGTAAAACTTTATCCATTCAGCCCGTCCCAGTGCAGAGGTCTCCATGTAGTCTGCCGCCTCAATGATAGGAATGCCCAGTTCTTCTACTTTTCCATATCCTCCACTGTTCTCAAATGGTGAGAGGAGGATGGCATCAGGCTTTGCCTGTATCACCTTTTCTATGTCGGGGTTCATGGCATTGCCACAGTCGATGATTTTACCTGCTCGGCAGAACTCATGCACCCATTGTGCCGTGATGTACTCTGTGTCGCAGACTCCTGCAATATGGTCTGCAACGCCGAGTTCGTGAAACAATGAAGTATGTATGGCAGTATAAACCACCATCTTTCTATAAGGTTTCCGAATCTCGTAGGTGTGGAGTGTGCGCCCGCTTTTCCATGGGTCGCGGATAGTAACCTTCGTGTAGTCTTTGTATCTGATGATTTCCAGCAGTTCGGCATAGCGCATCTCGATGGTGTCGCCAGCCTTATCTGCCGTCTCACCTTTTCCATGTGAGCAGGATGATGATGCCCACGACGATAAGAGCAGGATTATTATGATGACGGTCTGTTTCACTTCCGTTATTCGTAGATGATACCAGTATTGAAAATCATTCTGTGCGGACCCACGCCGACATCATATTTCGTACAGTATTTACCTTCGGAAGTGTATCTCACCACATATCCGGGGGCACTGTAATCACCATATCCATACTGGCTTAGGTGGTAGGCTGTCATGAACACGTCGCCTGTCACTGGGTCAGCGGCAATATCCGACGGATATTCTATTTCCTTGCCTTCAATGAAAGGCATCGTCTGTTTCGCTGTCAGGTCATATACACCGTATGTTGCAGACGAGCCATCGAAAGGTGTGTCAATGTAGTATATTCGGTTCCCGTTTATTGCAAAACTTGTGCATTTGCAGAGTGGTGTCACTTCGTTTGTTGCACTTATCATCTGCAGCATCGGACTGACGTCTGCATAGTTGCCCATAGACAAAACATAAAGCGCATGCCCGTCTGTCTCGATGCGTGTAGGGTTGTCAACGACAGGAATATCGCATATCTTTTCCATTGTTGTGGCATCAAGTTTGATAACATTTTTCTTATAGGAATAGTTCTGGTCGTATGCGTTGCACACATACAGATCACCATTGAAGAAGGTTATATCTTCAAGATAATCGCCTATCACATTGGATTCCGCTCTCTCTCCTGTGAGCAGGTTGAGCTTCGTCACTTTTCCTGTATATGACGTGATGTAGATGCACACATTTCCGCCCACCACATTGCGTGGTGATTCCACGTGGATGGTGTCGGCAATGGTAAGGTCGCTTCTTAATATCCACACCAAATTCTCATCCGTAGCAGGAATAATCATCAGCTTTGGAATACCGTAATAAGCATTACTAAAGATTATTGCGTCGTTTGGCGTTCCACCCAGACTTTTCCCGTTGATGGTTTTGAACATATTGTTCGTCATGATGTCAGTCTCATAATCCAGATATGACAGACTGCCGTCTATTCCGCTGTAGAAATTACCTTCGTTCAGCACGAATAGTCCGTCGCTCACTCTTACTGGTATTGGTATATACTCATCATCTGAATCGCAACTGTTGAAGACTGCCATACTGGCTAATGCCATCATAAGAAGTAAAAAATGTTTTTTCATAATGTTTTATGTTTTTAGAATTTGATTGTGCCTGTGATTCTGAAGTTTCTGCCCGGCATAGGGTAGTGCACCACGATGTCGTATTGCTTGTCGAACACATTGTGAAGACTTGCTTTCAGTGTTGCCTCGGTTGTTGCCGAGAGACGGAATGTGCGATACATGCTGACACTCATTTCCATGAAGCCCGGCAGTCGTGTGCCTTCCGTATGCTCGTTTGTTGTCCACCGCGCACTCATGCCATCGCTCGTCACGCTGAGGTTTGCCCACGGATTGAGCCACGACAGCGTCATGCTACCACTGTGCACCGGTACGTATGCCGTCTGATAACGGTAGTAGCGGTCGCGGTTTGTGGTGTTCTCCACATGTTGCATACTGTAGTTCCCCGTCAGTCCTATGCTATGCCGTGCTGTGAGTCGGCATTGGGTGTCTATTGTCGCATCCAGTCCGTAGATGTCTGTCTTGCCTATGTTTATGGTGCGCCATACAAAGGTGTTGATTGGAACGCTCACAATTTTGTCTCTCACCTTGTTATAGTAGATGTCAAGTGTGATGGCTGTGCGCCACGTGCAGACATCGCTAAGGATGGCTGGGGTTGACCATGTCAGTCCCACGTTCCATTGGCTTGCTTTCTCCGGTCGCAGATCTTGTGTGCCGAGATGAAAGAAATACAGTTCGTTGAATGTCGGCATACGGAAGATGTCTTTCCATGAGGCACGTAGAAAGAAATTGTCTGTCAGGGAGTAAGATACTGCCACAGATGGCGACATCCGATGTGCCTCGCCCATATAGTCGGAACGCAGTATGCGCCCCGTAAGGGTCAGCCTGTGGCTTGACAGCTTTGCAGCCAGACACTGCAGGAGTGATGTTCGATTGTGGTGGGATGCGTCAATGGATGAATTGATGTTGTTTTCAATGCAATCCAAAGAATAGTTGAATGCCAGCCATTGTGTAGGCATATATAGCAGTGCGAGACTGCCGTAGTATTCTCTTTGCCAGTATTCGGCGGACGACATACCGCCACTTGGCTTACCGTTATGGTAGTCGCTTGTTGCCCAATTGAACTTTCCGTTTATCATCACCGACAGCTTCTCCGTCATTCGCCCCTTATACTGTGCTTGTGCAAAAGCATTACGCTCGCGCAGATGCTCATCATTCTCATTGGTGTAGTAATGTACTGCACCAGGCAGTTCGCGCTCGTTGTCGTAGTAATAAACTTTTGCTGTGAGCATGGCATTTGTAGCGGTCTTTATGCGTGCGTTAAGTTCAGCATGCCCTTGAGTGACGGTTGAGTTGGCACGCTTCTCCCGTGTCTCGGTCATATAGTTCTGCAACGTGAACGGATAGCGGTTATCGGCATGGAGGAAGTCGGCATCAATGCCCACTATTGTTTTGGGGCTGATACTCTCGTTTATGTTGAATGACGGGTTAAAGAATCCCCAGCTGCCGGTGGTGACGTGTGCCGTACGTTCCGTTTCATGCTTTGTCTCTATGGCGAGTGTTGCTGCCGATGTCATGTTACGTGCTGGCAGGAAGATGTTTGACTCATCGCCTATTGACAGTTGCATACTGCTGATATTTTCCGGTGAATAGCGTTGCAGGTCTATCTCTCCGCTCTGACAGTCGCTCAGCATTATCCCATCATAACTGATGCCTGTGTGCTGACTGCCGAAACCGCGTGCCGAGATGGTCTTCACACCACCTGCGCCACCATAGTCGCGTAGCGTCACTCCCGGCAGACGACGCATGGCATCCGAGATGTCGGTGATGCCAAGTCTGTTCACTTCCTGTGAGTTGAGCCTATAAAGTGGGGCTGTGGAAGTGATGACGTTATGCGTCTTCCCCACAACCGTCACTTCCGTGATAGTGTCTGGCACTCCACAACTACTCTCATGAGCTGAGCTCCGAGCATCAGGCATCACTTCAGCAAATGCCGACATACATAGCGCACAAAGCGCAACAAAACCTATAAGCTTGTTTCTTTTCATTGTTCCTACGTCCTAACCCAAGAGGACATAAAATCGTTTTTAGTGCAACGGCAGGTCTTCTGACTTATCACTTTATGCAAACGTCTTCCCGAACTTGTGTGTCAGTGACTTTCTGTGTTTGCATATTTGCGTGGATTACAGCTGCTGGACAGTCGAGGATTCTCACCTCATTCCCTCTTTCCTAACTGTGTTAACCAATTGCAAATGCAAAGATACGACTTTTATTTTACGCAACCAAATATCATTTGTAATAATTTGCATAAAAACTCTGCTTCCCTCGCGCGCGGGCGCGTATATATATAATAAGGTATAACACTCTAATATAGTTATGAGTTATAAAATATGAGTTAGGAAATTATGAAAGCCCCCCATTAAACCATCATAAATCTCAAGACTCTCTGCGTTCTCTGCTCCAAATCTTGAGACATCGAAGATGGTTTTGCTGAAAAGATGTGCCTTTAGCAAGCTTGCTTGCATAGAGGCATATATTTTCTGACAACACTTCGAAAGAGGCAAGATTTGCTCTGCGAGAAAAACAGAAAACCGACTCTACCGAAACATAAACAAGAAGCGAGGAACAGAAAAAAGGTTCTGCAAGAAGAGGTAAAAATCAGTGAAACGGACGCATGATTTTTGACAAACGCACGATTGCTTTTCGACAAGCGCTCGATTGGGCTTCGACAAACGCTCGTTTAGGTCTCGACAAACGCTCGTTTGTGCCTCGTCTTCCCATCGTTTGTGAGCAGTCAAGCGGAGGTTCGTTTCCAGTCGTCCGAAGTCGCGGAATATCTGTTCCAATCGAGGGGATTCCTTGATGCTTTCTTGGGGGTCTTCCGATGCTGTCGAGGGGCTCTCCCGTTGCCCTCTATGGCATCCCTTCGATGGTTATACGAGACTCCTGCGATGGGAATCCGAACTCCCTTCGATGGTTTTACGACATCCCCTTGATGGAAATCCGCCTCTAATTGATGAGAATCCAAGTTCTCCTCAATGGAAATCGGATATGCCGAAAAAGTTTTTTGCTTTTTTATTTTGTATTATCTTTGGCTCGCATTATATTTGCAAGTAGAAGTAATAAAAATAACCTATGGCGAACAAACGAGATTTGAAGAAACTTATCAACTATTCCTCATCGGAACTCTTTGCAGAATGTATTGCTGTGTCGCTGTATAGTAGTAGTCCCGAGCAGGAGAATGTGGACTCTCTCTTGCGGAGCATCATTGACATGCGCAACGACTATGTGGAGCGTATATGTCACGTGGAGCCAGGAAAGAATCCGAAGGAATATTTTGATGCATTGATACAAGATTTCAATCAACAGATAGGTGAAGTATTGGAACAGATAAATAGTCTGAACTAAATGCCCAATAGTCACCTTTCGTCAGAGCCACGACTCCCATCTCACAGACCATCAAAGAGGATGGTGGTGTTGATTTTGTTAGGAATAGTGGTTTATACAGGCTTGCTATATTTTATCCTTGTGGGTCCATCAAGTTTTAGATGGAAAGCCATATTTGGTGACCCTATATATCCAGAAAACTATAACATTCACGGCATTGACATCAGTCACCATCAAGCTGAAGTGGACTGGGAAGTGGTGGCAAATGAAGCCGAAGTGAATGGCGACCCAATCACCTTTGTCATCATCAAGGCAACAGAGGGCTCAAACCGTTTCGACAGTCTGTTTAATGAAAATTTTTACCATGCCAAGTCGCAGGGATTGATTTGTGGGGCATATCATTTTTGGAGTAACCATACATCAGCCAAGCAACAAGCCGTGTTTTTTATGGATAACGTGCATCTGCAGGAGGGCGATTTGCCTCCTGTGCTTGACGTGGAGCAGTATGATGAACAGCTGACAAAACAAGAGTTCTGCCAGAATGTTCTCACATGGTTGAAAATCGTTGAAGACCATTTCGGTGCAACACCTATTATATATACAGGACTCAAATTCAAGAAAAAATATCTTGACGGAAAGGAGTTCGATCACTTCCCTTACTGGATAGCACATTATTATACGAAAGACTTGGGGTATGACGGAGAATGGAAATTTTGGCAACATACCGATGTGGGGCATCTAAAGGGAGTGAAAGGGTATGTGGATTTGAATGTTTATAATGGTAGTTATTACGACTTGCAACAACTGACATTGCGAATGACAGACTAAAGATGTATTCTATAAATAAAAAAAATCGATGACTATGAAAAATAAGATTTTACTGACCGTTGTTTTATTTGCTGTCTCTTTTCTTTTTGCAATGGCTCAGCCACAATGGGGTAGAGGTGTGAATAAGATTATGCTCTGGCAGGATGGATTTCCTGAGAAGGAGTATGTGGCAAAACCATCCGACTTTCAGAAGAAAATGCTACCATCGGATTTCATGGAGGCAAAGTTAGAAGTGTATAAGGCACAAAACCCAAACGGACTGTGTATTCTTGAATGCCCGGGTGGAGGATATACGATGCTTTCCGACTCACACGAAGGCCGACAGATGGCAGGATGGTTCAATTCGCTTGGCATCACTTATTGTGTACTGGAATACCGTATGCCTTTCGGCTTCTCCCATGTGCCACTTCACGATGCAGAACGTGCGATGCAGATTATAAGGGAAAATGCTGAGGAGTGGGGCATACAGAAGATTGGTGTCATGGGATGTTCTGCTGGTGGGCATCTTGCATCAACCTTAGCCACTCACTATTCTTCGGCTGAGATGCGTCCAGACTTCCAGATACTGCTATATCCTGTTATCACGATGGACAGGACATACACCCACATGGGGTCATTTGAAAATCTGCTTGGTACGAATCCGCCACAGGAACTCATTGACGAGTTTTCTAACGAGAAACACGTAAACGCTTCTACGCCACCAGCAATACTGATACTCTCAGCAGATGATAATGTGGTGAATCCAAAGAATAGTATTGAATACTACTACGCCTTGCGTCAGGCTGGTGTCAGCGCATCATTACATATCTACCCACTTGGAGGACATGGCTATGGCAATGGCGACTTCTTTCCTTATAAACGTGAATGGACGGAAGTGGTAGAGAAATGGCTGAGGCAGTTTTGACCACTATAGTGCCATAAGTCTCTTGCGGAGCATATCCGTAAACTCATGGTTTTTGACTTTCCACTTTGGAGCGATAACAAGGTGCGTGGGCGACTGAGAAACGAACCTCTCAAGGATGATGTCTTTGCGCAGGCGCATGATATATTGCGTGAGAAGGTCAATGTATTCTTCTAATGTAAAAGTGTGAAAGGGAGCTTCGGCATACATCTCTGCAAGTCGTGTACCGCGTATTATCTGCATTTGATGTATCTTTAGAATGTCCAGCGGTAGGGTAGAGATGATGTCTGCCCCTTGAAGAATATCAGCCTTTTCTTCTCCCGGCAATCCGAGTATGACATGACCTGCAGTCAGTATGCCACGTTTATGAGTTTCTTCAATGGCATGGCGCGTACAAGCGAAATCGTGCCCGCGGTTGATTCTTCTTAATGTGGCATCCTCACAACTCTCGATACCATATTCTATGGTTACGAAGCATTTGCGAGATAGGGAGGCAAAATAATCCAGTTTCTGCTCATTGATGCAGTCGGGGCGTGTGCCGATGACGAGTCCTACAACATCTGCTACGGCAAGTGCCTCTTCATATTTCCTTTGCAGTTCGGGAAGCGAATCATAAGTGTTGGAATATGCTTGAAAGTATGCAAGGTATTTCATTTCAGGGTATTTCTGCCCGAAGAACTGCTTTCCTTCTTCAATCTGCTGGGTGATAGTTTTCCTGCGGTTGCAATATGATGGGTTGAATGTCCTGTTGTCGCAGAAGATACAACCACCAGTTCCTACTGCCCCATCACGATTGGGGCATGTGAATCCGGCATCAACGGATATTTTCTGTACCCGAAAGGGGAACTGTTCTCTTATCCATGAACTGTAATCACGGTAGGTAATCATTCTGTATGTGCTGTAATCTCAAAAAAAACTGACGCCTGTATTAGGCATCAGTCTTTTTGTACATATTCATTACTTTCTCGTAATATCTCTGTGTCCCACGAACCGTATATCGTGCTCCACCATTCCATGAACGGATGGCTCTCTCAACATTATTGCTGGGATTGTGCCGTGACTGGAAGATAACAAACATCTCTTTTGACTTCTCTGCGTTGTAGCGGTCGGCTAATGAGAATCTTTTTGAACTTCCTCTTTTTCGCAGGATATTGTTACATTCTTTTACCATTCCGGTTGAGATCTGTAATACTCCTACATAGTCTCCGTTTTTCGCCTTTGGATTTCCCTTACTTTCAACATGTATTATACATGCAAGCAGTGGTTCCCAATCATAAGTTTCATTTTGTGCATTCTCCTCTGCCATACAGCAAACGGAAAAAGAGAAAATGAACATTAAACTCAATAAAATTTTCTTCATTAATCTTATTCCAGACTTCACAGTCTTTTTTGGTTACGCCACAAAAGTATCCTATTATATGTTATTGGCAGGAATATGTTAAGGTATTTTAGGGTATTTAGGCGTTATTTATGTGCGGTTTTAGATTTGTTAACTTTATGAAATACACTATTTTTACTTTATTAACAGGTCAAAATATGTTCTGTTTTACGTGTTTTTTGTCTTTTTTTTAGTTACGGCAGTAACGATATCTTGTGTATTTATCTATTAACACTTACACACAAAATCTAAAATAACATAAGTTATTTTTTTGCTTTATTCTCGTCTTGCACTAATTTTGTGACGAAGATGAACGAACTTAATTCAAAACTCTTAGAAAGGGCAGTCACAGAGGTGGGGAAATTGCCTGGTGTGGGTAGGAAGACTGCCATGCGCTTGGTGTTGCATCTCCTTCGTGGCGGTACGGATGAGGTTGAGGCATTAGCAAATGCGCTTGTGCACCTGAAACGAGAAGTCAAATACTGTCAGGTGTGCCATAACCTTTCTGATACGGACACATGCCCGATATGTGCTGATAAGAGTCGTGATGCCTCCATGGTGTGTGTGGTGGAAGATATACGTGATGTTATGGTCATCGAAAACACGATGCAATATCATGGACTGTATCATGTGCTCGGCGGACTGATTTCGCCTATGGACGGCATCGGTCCTTCAAATCTTCAGATAGACTCCTTGTGTCGGCGCATAGAGACGGGTGGGGTAAAGGAAGTTATCTTTGCTTTGAGTTCTACAATGGAAGGTGACACAACGGCTTTCTATATCTTCCGTCAATTGGAAAAGATACCGTTGAAGGATGTGGAGTTGAAATACTCTACAATAGCGCGTGGTATTTCTGTAGGTGAAGAATTGGAATATGCTGATGAACTGACATTGGGACGGTCAATAATAAATCGAATACAATATAATGGTAAATAGTTATGCTTATGGAAACCCCTATTGAATATTACCTAGAAATAGTGATGATTCTTTTTACGCTTTCAGAAATCATCATTGCCTATAAATTGCCTGACAAGATGAAAGGCTCAACTCAGAAGAGCATAAAGATAATACAGGCATCTATGTTGGTGGGCATACTGGGTGCTTTGCTGATTGTCTATTTCATAGTTGACAATAGTGTGAAATATATCTATCTTGCTATCGTTGCCGTGCTTTCTTTCCTTTATATCATGAGTCGTCATGGCAAAAGGAACGACGAGGAAGATGAGCAAAAGATATAATTTCGCTTATCGGCGTTGCAGTTTCACAACATTTTCCACATGTGCCGTGTGCGGAAACATATCGACAGGCTGTATGGCTTCCACGCGGTATGATACATCAAGTAGCGCAAGGTCACGCGCTTGTGTTGCCGGATTGCAACTGACATATACAATCTGCCGTGGTGCTGCTCGCAGTATTGTATCCACCACATCATGATGCATACCTGCGCGTGGTGGGTCGGTAATAATCACGTCTGGTCTGCCATGTTTGGCAATAAAATCATCATTAAGAATATCCTTCATGTCGCCAGCGTAGAATTCCGTATTCTCAATACCATTGACTGCCGAATTTTCCTTTGCATCTTCGATGGCTTCAGGCACATATTCTATTCCTATGACGTGCTGGGCATCGCGCGCTACGAAATTGGCTATCGTACCTGTGCCTGTATATAAATCATAGACAAGTTCTGTGCCTTGGAGTGATGCAAAGTCGCGTACTACCTTATATAATATATATGCCTGTTCGGTGTTGGTCTGGTAGAAACTCTTAGGGCCGATCTTGAACCGCAGTCCTTCCATTTCTTCAAAGATAAAGTCGTTGCCACGGAATGTATGCACCTCAAGGTCGCCGATAGTATCATTACATTTGTCGTTGATGACGTAGAGTAGTGATGATATTTCGGGGAACTTATCGGCAAGGTTCTGCATGAAGGCTTTTATATTAGCTTCTTCGCCTTCGGTGTTTGCAAACTGCACCACAACCATCCATTCTCCTGTGTTGGAGTTTCGTATCATTAAATTGCGCACAAGTCCCGTATGCTCTCTTGCATCAAAATATTGAAGTTCGTTATCTGTGACATATCTGTCCACTTCATGACGTATCTTATTGTTGAGATCGTCCATCAGATGGCATTTCTCAATAGGCAATATCTTGTCCCAGCAACCTGCAATATGAAAACCTATAGCACCGCCTTTGATGTCCTCACCAGATACAATCTCTTCTTTTGTCAACCAACGGCGGTTGGCGCATCCAAACTCCAGTTTGTTGCGATATTCCGTCGTGCGTGCAGAACCGAGAATAGGATTTATCTCAGACAAGTCGATTTTACCTATTCTCGTAAGTTGGTCAATGACCTGTTGCTGTTTGAATTCCAACTGGAATGAGTATGGTATCTGTTGCCATTTGCAACCGCCACATATCTCAAAACTCTTGCAGAAAGGGGTGCATCTCTTATCGCTTTTTTTCTTTAATGAAACTATCTCAGCTTCGGCATAATTGTGCTTTTTGCGTTTGACCTGTACATCAACGACATCTCCTGGCACTCCGTATGGGATGAATACTACCATATCGTTGACTCTTGCCACAGCTTTTCCTTCGGCAGCAATGCTAGTGATTTCGATGTTCTCCAGTAAAGGAAGTTTTTTCTTATGTCTGCTCATAACATCGGCAAAGATACAGAGATTCTTTTATTATATGTCCGCCGTGATTAAAGGTCTTTTGTTAAAAGATGCTAAAAGAATAATCGTAGAGTTGATACTTATAAAAATTGTGCTACCTTTGCGACGCTTTTCAAAAGCGTTCTTTCATTCGGAGAGATGGGAGAGTGGTTTATTCCAGCGGTCTTGAAAACCGCCGTGCTGAGAGGCACCGGGGGTTCGAATCCCTCTCTCTCCGCTGATGATATGGTGCAATTGAGTATTTGATAGTCTGATGCACTTTTTTTTTGCATAATCATCCAATTAATCACCCAATCGTTATAGTGTTGTTATTTCAACCCTCTTGCTTTGTAGATTCTCTCTTTAGCGTTGTTTATCTCTTGGAATTTCTTTTGTGCAGCCTCTTTCACGTCCTTGCCGAGAGTAGAGACACGGTCGGGATGAAACTGTAGTGCCATCTTTCGGTAAGCCTTACGGACCTCATCATCTGTGGCATCTTTGCTTAGACCCAATACGGCATAAGCATCATCAAGACTTTGGCCGCCAAGGTGTAGCATTTGTTCTACGATGTTGGCATTGAGCCTGAGGTTTATGGCTACATTGCGCAACGCTGTTACCTCTTTTTCATCAATATTGCCGTCAGCCTTGGCTATCTCACAAAGGAAAGCAATGAGTTGCAGACGATGCTCCGTCTCCATGTTGGCAGACATTTCGCGGCAGGCCTCGCTGATTTGTTGTTGCCACAGCACCTCGCCATTCCTTTTGCGGTAGTCAAAGAGCCGTAAAAGAATATCGTTGCCTTGTGCAGCAGCATTTGTTCCGAAATTGGCGCGAAGGAAACGGCGCACCGTCTCCATTTCGGAGTGCATTATCTTTCCGTCTGCCTGTATGATATGAGCAGAGAGCACCATGAGCGAGAAGAGGAATGAGTTTCTTGTTCCTTCCTGTTGCCTGTAGAGATGCTCTTTCGGTTCGTCCCACTGACCATCCTTTTCTTCTCGTCTGTCAGAAAAGAAGTCAAACACAGCCCCAAGCGCAAACCCTGCCAATACTCCAAGTACGCTCTGACTGCTTATCCAGCCCAACCAAGCACCAATCCATTTTCCGTATGCCATAAGATAATTATCCTTTTATTTGCTGTCCATCAAAAAAGTATTGATGCGAAGTTATGAAATGTTTTTGAGATATGCTTCTTTTTCTTCCGTTTTTACATATCTTTGTGGTGATAATCTATTAAGACAAAACATCGGACAAAACATAATGAAGACCAAAACTCTCTTTACCATCCTTTTTGCCGTCATCGTTGGGGCGGTCACTAAAGCCCAAGAAGTCAATTTGCAACTGAACGACCAGAGTCAAGTGCAGGATGTGTTCAACACATTGAGCCAGAGCGAGGGAAAGAGTGTGACGCTCACAGTCTCTCCCGGTGTGTATTGGCTTGATGATGCTGACGACCAGAACGTGAGAATGAACCCTGATGGGGAAGGCACTCCATACGCTGTGACCATCAACTGCCGTGAGCTCCGTATCATCGGTAGTGACGCGAATGCCTCGCACACGGTGTTTGCCGTAAATCGCGGTCAGACACAGGGAGCGATAGGCAACTTCACGATGATGCTCTTCCGGGGTGAACGGCTCTATACGGAAAATATTACATACGGCAACTATTGCAATGTGGATTTGGTGTATGACCTCAACCCATCGCTCAACCGCGCGAAGCGTAATGCCGCCATCGTGCAGGCACAACTGGCACACTGCCCTGTGGCGGAGAGCGTGACGGCACGCAACTGCCGTTTCATCAGTAGGCTCAACCTGTGCAACTTCACAGGCGCACGGCATGCCGAGTTCTACAACTGCCACATGGAATGTACTGATGATGCTCTGGCTGGCAATTCCCTCTATAGGCAATGCGAATTTATCTTCTATGGCAGTAAACCATTCTATTCCACAGGTAAAGGTTCAACATTCGAGGATTGCGACATATACATCAAACATAACAACACTCAGTATCTAACAAAGGCGACGTCGCCCGTGACGCTCATCAATACACGTTTCCATTCTGACCACAAGGTGAAACTCGGCTGGTGCCACGATAACGACCCGAGCATCTGTTCGGCAACGGGTGTCACGCTGAATGGTAAATCGGCAAAATTCGATGACAAAAAGCACATCTTCCACGTAGAGAAATCAGAGATGCTTAATGGCGAGAGAGTGATAGGAAACAGCATCATCACCTTTGATGCCTTTGAGACGAAGGACACACGGTTTCACGGCTGGCATGTGGACTTGACGAAGCCTGCATGGTATTATGGTACAGCACAGGATGGTGCTGAAGGCCATACCGGTTATGTTCAAGAACAGAAAGGTGCAAGGATGCTGATACGCTCAAAGAAGGAGGGTAGGGGTTGCCGTAGCCTCCAGTTCACAGCCGTCCCATGCAAGAGTGCAGGGCAAGGCTTTGGTTCGGCACTCGATCAGTATATGGATATGTGTATTGCAATGGACACAGAACGCCTCAATGGTTACGGACTGCGCATTCAGCGCACACCGCAATATGACCATGCCGTTGCCGTTTCGCTCGTGGAATATCATGATGGTGAGGTCCGTCACCTCACTACGCCACAGAAATGTGAACTCTTCAGGACGCCTTGCATCATCCGCATTGCCCTCGATGGCGACATGCTTACTGCATCGCTCTCGAAAGGCAAAGAGAGGCAGGTGCTTTCCACCACAGTCGGCGCACCCATGGGCGGTGCTTTCATGATACAGCACACGGGCTCTGTAGGCGCATCAGCCACACTCATAAAAGACATAAAGGCGAAGTACAAAGTAATTAATAATTACAATTGATAATTGACAATTGATAATTGACAATTGATAATTCACGCAGAGCTTTGCAAATGTGTCGATAATTGCCTATATTTGCAAATAAACAATTTTCAGGATTATGTTAAGCAGACAGTTAGCAGCACGACTGCAGACCTTCGAGACCCCGTTTTATCTTTACGACATCAACCTTTTGAGGCAGACACTTGAAAGCCTTACTGCCGTTGCGTCAAAATACAATTTTAAGTTGCATTATGCCATCAAGGCCAATTATGACCCGCACATCCTTTCCGTCATACGGGAATATGGGCTGGGTATAGACTGCGCATCTGGTGGCGAAATCCGTGCTGCCATAGAGGCAGGCTTTTCGCCTGACGGCATCGTATATGCCGGTGTGGGCAAGAAGGATAAAGAGCTGCAATATGCCATACACACAGGCATATTCTCCATCAACTGTGAATCGCTTGAGGAGCTGGCACTCATAGACCGTCTGGCTGGTGAACTCGGAAAGGTGCAGGACATCGCCCTCCGTATCAATCCAGACATTGACCCGAAGACCAACAGTTGTATAGACACCGGACAGGCAGACTCCAAATTTGGCATCTCTTACGAGGAAGTGATGGCGAATGCCGACTTGATAAAATCATACAAAAATGTAAGAATACGTGGCATGCATCTGCATATCGGTTCGCAAATCAGAGAACTTCATGTGTTCCAGTATCTTTGCGACAAGGTCAATGCCATCGTGGACTATCTCACGGGCATGGGGTTCAATTTCGAGTTTGTTGACGTGGGAGGAGGACTCGGTGTGAACTATGACATACCGGAGAACGAGCCTGTGCCTAATTTCGCTTCCGTCTTTGCCATCATCAACCAATACTTGAATGTCTCTGGACGCGAGGTACATTTTGAATTCGGACGTTCCATCGTGGCACAATGTGGCGAACTCATCACTCGCGTGCTTTTCCGTAAAGATACGGCGACAGGCAGGAAACTGGTCATCGTCGATGCTTCCATGACGGAACTGATACGCCCTGCGCTCTATGGGGCTTATCACAATATCGAGAACATCACTTCCGAGGAAAACCGAAAGGACAGATACACCATCGTGGGCACGGCATGTGAGAGCACCGATGTCTTCAACCAAAGCCTCACACTTCCTGTCACTGTGCGTGGCGACCTGCTCACCATCAAGTCTGCCGGAGCATACGGAATGTCAATGGCATCACGTTACAATCTTCACGACCTTCCCGGAGCAGTCTATTCTGACGAACTTTAGCAGTGGCGTTTCAACCCCTTGTTTGTTCCTTTTCTTATGTGTCATGTTGAGCATCGAAACTCACGGAGTTTTCGTTTTCTTTGTTGTCGCTTCTTTATGCGAGCGTTAGCGGAGACCCTCGCGTGCGTTAGCGGAGACCAACTCGTTGGGTCGATTCCCCTCACTCGTTGGGTCGATTCGTTCAGGTTGATGGTTTGATTTTTCGAGCGCGTTGGGAGCAAGGTATTTTTGTTTTGTACCAGTAAGTCAAAGAACACTTTTTAGTTTCATCATGATGATATCGTACAGGCAAAGATACAGCACCTATCAATGGCAAGTGCGCGATAGTGCGCGATAGTTCGCGATTTGGGATGATTTTGCGCGATAAGGCGGAAGATGGAAGATGAGGCAAGGTGTCAAGAGCGTCTTGAACTCCGTCTCATCGTGGGTGCGGAAATCGCGACAAATGGCTTCAATTAGATGTGTCAATTTGCCTTTGTTGCCCCCACTTTCGTGGGCGAGAAGTGCCGTTTTGCAAGAAAGACACCTCAGATGACGGTCTTTATGTGAAAATAAAAATTCATGCTTCTGTGCTGAAATAACAAGTGAAATCATCGAAACGAGAGTTTTTGCCTATCTTTTGATGCCTTATAGAAGAAGAAATTGATATGTTTTGTGCCTTTTCCGAGTCTTGGCATCTTAGGGGCAAGTGTGTTTGAAATATCGTACATCGTTGTAAATCTGCTTTTTAGATGAATAAAATTATTAACTTAGCGTTCCTGTTCCAGTTGTTCCAATTAAAATTTAAGGTACCCTATTTTCTTCATTTTCCTTATTTTATATATATAATTATCTATATATTAATAAGATATAAGAGTATAAGAAAAAGTGGCATAGTCAAAAAATCAACTGGAAGACTGGAAGACTGGAAGATTTATATTGTTTCACTCGCTCACTTTTTCCTCTATGAGGCCTGCGACTGCAAGGAGTTCTTCGGCGGGTTTTTGGCAGAGGTGGCGGAAGGTGAACTGGCTTGTGTATTGTGGTCGGCAGAAGGAGAGTAAATTAGGAAAAGCCGATTAAGAAATAAAGAAAATTGCAAAAGCCTTAAGAAAAAAGTTTTTTTAATTATCTTTGCAAATGAGCAGATGCTCAAAATAGAAACTTAAATATCAATACAAAGCAAATAAAGAACATATAGAGAAGAAGTAACATTTAGTATAACATTATGCATTGACTATCATTGTGGTCTTCCAAAAAGCCTAGGAAACTTAAATTGCGAATATAAACCACATCAATGATGGTTGGCTTCCGTGTCTGAAAGGGCAAATAGGACAACCGAGTCATATTATTTGAAAAGTTAATGCTTGCATCCGTAGGGTGTAAGTATTCTTATAATATGACGGGGTTCGCAATCCTAGGTGCCTCGGAAGACCGTAAGAGTGGACTTACGCCCTTGTTTTGTGTCTTGTCTGCTCACGAAATGAAAGCCATAGTGATTGAAGATAGATTGATGCGAAAATCTATCTACTATGGCAACCGAAAACCTATCAAAAGCAAAGAATGCCAAGCAGGATGAGTTTTATACTCAGTATGCTGACATCGAAAAAGAGGTAAATGCTTACCTTGAATTTAATCCCGACACATTTAAGGACAAAACTATATTGCTTCCATGTGATGACCCTGAATGGAGCAATTTTACGCGATATTTTGCGCTTCATTTTGAAGATTTAGGATTGCGCAAGTTGATAAGCACGAGTTATGCTCCCGAAAGTAAACGTCTAAAACAAGAATTAGAGTTAACGCTTTTTGAGACCGAAAGTCCACAGTTTGACCCCCAAAAGGCACAGACAAAGGGTAAGATTTTCGTGCTTGATAGAGATATTGACGGCGATGGAAAGATAGATATAAATGATTTGCAATGGGAATATCTTGAGGGTGATGGAGATTTTCGTAGTGCAGAAGTAAAGGCATTTCGTGATAAAGCAGATATCATCATCACCAATCCGCCTTTCTCACTCTTTCGTGAGTTTTTTGCATGGCTGATGGAAAGTGGAAAAGAATTTTTAGTGATATGTAATAAAAATAGTGTAACATATAAGGAGATATTTCCTTATATAAAAAATAATAAAGTTTGGGTAGGAACTCGCAATTGGGCTGGTGGGATGTGGTTTGAAACTACAAATTTAGACGATTTTGATAAAATCGTTTGTGGAATATATATGAAAAATACTCCATCAATATGGTTTACAAATCTTGAACATGGCAGACGTCATCAGCCTTTATCTCTAATGACGATGGCAGACAATTTGAAATTCAGCCGTCATAAAGAAATTAAAGGCAAACAAGCCTACGACAAATATGATAATTATGATGTAATAGAAGTTCCTTATACAGATGCTATTCCTTCAGATTATGATGGAGTGATGGGAGTACCAATTAGTTTTCTTGACAAGTATTGCCCAGAACAATTTGAAATCGTAGGTATGGCTGAAGATAATGGTAAAGGATTTTCAGGTAAAGAAAGTAAATGGGATGGTGTTAATCCGCATTGTGTAGTCAATGGCAAAAATATGTTCAAAAGAATCTTTATCCGCAAAAAACGATAACTATGAAAGCAACATTAAGAAAAATAACAATCAAAGAGATTTGCGAGGGTTTTGTATATAACGAATATGAAGGCAAAGGGCTTTATGGCTTGAATGGAAGGCTAACTATTCAACCCGAATATCAACGTAACTACATCTATGCAGACGGTAAGCGTGATGTGGCTGTGATAGATAGCGTGATAAAAGGCTATCCGATAGGACTTATATATTTTAATAAGGTGGGAGAAGATAAATATGAAGTGCTTGACGGACAGCAACGAATAACGTCGCTCGGACGGTTTATGACAAACAAACTTGACATAATAGACTCTAAAGGAGACCCACAGAATGTTTCAAGCATAGGAGCAGACATAAGAAAGAAAATAGAAGAGACAGAACTGCTCGTGTATATCTGCGAAGGCACAGAGACGGAAATAAAAGAGTGGTTTGCGACAATAAATATAGCAGGCATCCCACTAAATGAACAGGAAATGCTGAACGCAACCTATTATGGTCCGTTTGTGACGCAAGCAAAAGCCGTTTTTAGCAACTCCAACAATCCACTTCTCCAAAAGTGGAGCGCATACATCTCCGGAAATGTCAAACGACAAGACTTCTTACATACTGCTCTTTCGTGGGTGGGAAAAGGAGATGTGAGTAGGTATATGAGCCAACATCGAAAGGATGAAGATATTAACGAACTAAAGACGTATTTCGATTCCGTTATAGATTGGGTGTCAGCGACTTTTAAGGATGTTTATTCGGAAATGCGCGGAATAGAGTGGGGGAGACTTTACGAAACATATCACACGCGAGCCTATAACGTTGAGACACTGGCAAGACGTGTGGAAGAACTGATGGCTGATGATTGCGTGACTGATAAAAAAGGAATTTTTGAGTTTCTTCTTGGTGGTGAGAGTGAGACAAAACTACTAAATATCCGTTTGTTTGAAAAAGCAACGATAAAATCTGTTTATACAAAGCAAACTATAGAAGCAAAGCAAGAGGGGTACAGCAATTGCCCTTATTGCCGAGAAGAAAATAAGGCAAATGCTACGCGAATATGGAAAGAAAACGAAATGGATGCAGACCATGTCAGCGCATGGAGTAGGGGCGGAGCAACAGATATTGACAACTGTCAAATGCTCTGCAAAACACATAATCGCATGAAAGGAAACAGATGAAGTCTGTCAGTTTTTCTATATCTTCTTCTTTGGTCGCCTCTTGAAGAAATAACTCTTTTGTTTCAGTTTTTCTTCCTTGTCGCGGGCCGAGAAGACGGGCTCCATGGTGTAGGGGTTGATGCCGGTGTACCACATCTCGGTGGCGATGGTCATTGGCGTTGGGGTAAAGTCCTGCACCTGTTCAAGGCGAAACCTCATCTGCGTCATGATGCGTGAGAGGTCACGCATATCACTTTCCCTGCACCCGGGATGACTACTGATGAAATATGGTATGAGTTGTTGAGGCAGGTGCGCTTCCTTACAAATCTGGGTGAACAGGGCGTTAAACTCGCGGAACAACTCAAAAGACGGTTTGCGCATGAGTTGCAACACATGGTCTGACGTATGTTCTGGTGCTACTTTCAGCCGACCGCTGACGTGATGCTTTATGAGACGGCGAGCATACGCAAGTCCGCTCTTCCCATCGGCAAGCACGAGGTCGTAACGCACACCACTACCGACAAAGCATTTCTTCACTCCCTCAACCTCACTTGCTGTGCGATAGACGTCAATTAGGCGCGAGTGGTCTGTATCAAGATTCTTGCATATCTGCGGATGGGCGCACGACGGACGGCGACACTTCTCACATAGGCTCTCATCCCTGCCTTTCATGCCATACATATTGGCTGACGGACCGCCGAGGTCGGAGACATACCCCTTAAAGTCGGGCATGTGCGTGATGCGCTCCACTTCATGCAGGATGCTCTCCTTGCTACGGCACACCACGAATTTGCCCTGATGTGCAGATATGGTGCAGAAGGCACAGCCACCGAAGCAGCCGCGGTGCATCGTGACCGAGTGGCGTATCATCTCGTAGGCAGGAATGCGTTTGCCGTCGTATTTCGGATGTGGAAGACGTGTGAATGGCAGGTCGTAAACAGCATCCAGTTCTTCTGTGGTCATCGGTGGAAAAGGTGGCTCAACGATGACGAATCGCCCATCGGTCTGTTGTTGCATACGTCTGGCATGAAGCGTGTTAGACTCCTCTTCAATGACCTTTATGTTTGCCGCCTGACAGCGTTTGCTCCGTAGGCACTCTTCATGCGAAAAGAGGGTGATGGTGTCGGGGGCTTTGTCGGCAATATCAGATAGACGCACCGTCTGCGGTATGCCATCAAGCGGACTGCCTGTGGCGACAGCCTCCGCAACGGCAAGGATGGGCTTTTCTCCCATGCCGTAGATGAGCAGGTCGGCTTGCGAGGATATGAGTATCGACGGCAACAGACGGTCCTGCCAATAGTCGTAATGTGTGAGTCGGCGCATGGAGGCTTCTATGCCACCTATCACGACAGGTGTCTGCGGAAAGAGACGTTTTAGGATTTGGGTATAGACAATGGTGGGATATTCCGGACGTTTGTCGTGTGCTCCATTAGGGGAATAGGCATCTTCGGAACGCAGACGTTTGTTGGTTGTATATTTATTGACCATAGAGTCCATACACCCCGGGCAGATGCCGAAAAAGAGTCGGGGAGTGCCCAACTTGCGGAAGTCGCGGAAGTCGCCATGCCAGTCGGGTTGCGGTACGATAGCCACACGGTAACCCTCGGCTTCCAGCACACGCCCAATGATGGCAGCACCGAATGAAGGATGGTCAACGTAGGCATCAGCAGAGAACAGTATGATATCCACTTCATCCCACCCCCGCAGGGCAAGTTCTTTTTTCGTAGTCGGAAGGAACAGTTTTAGGTCTGTTTGCATGTCTTAGCGTAATAATGTCTTTAGGATTTTCCCCATGAGTGTGTCACGCTTCTGCTGAATACATTCAAATGGTACGGTCAGGACAAAGGTGGAATACTTATGACTGGAATATGCCACGGCTGCCACATCGAAATCGTCGTAGAACATGGCAGGAATAGCATCCTCTGTGGCAGTAATGACGTCAGTATGCGGAGCGGCATAATGCTTCTCATTGTGCATGCCGTAATATGTGAAAGACGAACTCATCCCGTTAATCCTGCAACTGGCTGTGCCGTCGTGTGTCTTCTTCTCGCTGGTAACATGCAGATGTCTGCGGAGGAAGATACTGTCTTTCTCTGTTTTGGCATCGCTAGCAATGAAACTGCCACTTAGAAAGAGTGCTTTCCCTTTGCGCAGGAATTTAGTGAGGCGCTCCTGCATCTCAAGCGATAGACTCTTGTACGGCACGAGTGAACGCCCGTCGTCACACTGGTTGCCGAGTATGAGATCTATCATATCATAGTTTTTCAGTTCGGCATCGCCATTCTCGATCACCTCTGACGAACAGCTGACGATGTTGTATTGTCCGTTTGCTATGATTGCCTGTGCATGCGTGAGGGTGTTATCCCTGTTGTCCCCCATGATGTATTGCCCAAGATAGTCCACCCATGCAGGGTTCTTTCCGAGCCACATTCCGGCATCTATGCTTATATCGAAGTCATCTTTCTTTTTCCCTTTTATTGTTGCCGGTGCAGAGAGTCTGTGAAAACCATTGATGATAAGTATCTGTTTCTTTGCCGAAGGATGATAATATGCCGTAAGCACTTCGGTCGGAAAACTCTTTCCGCCATTGTTCACCGCTGCCACCTTGAAAGCATATAGAACGCCCTGTGTCAGGCGCATGGTGTGTGACGTACCGTCAACCACGATACCATTATCGAAATCGCTGTCGCCTTTCTTCGTGTATAGTATATAACTTGTGGCTTGTGCAGTCGGCTCAAGGCGGTCTTCGGAAGGAGACCATTGCAGTCGCACTTCATCTTTGTCGGTAAATTCAATGCCGAAGGCTTTTGGTGCGAGAGGAGTGATGACGTACTCTTCGCCATGAGCGTTGCAGACGGTGCGCAGGATGGATTTGTAAATGCTTCGTGCCAGAGTGAAGCGGAAGTGTGGGTCCCAAGCCATCTGCATGTCGGGAAAACTCTCATGCGAGAGTGTCTCGATGATGGCAGAAGGAACATTCGGCAGACGACTTTCGGAATAATTCCTGTCCCAGACCTCACGTCCTGCCCAGTTAGGGAATGTTCCGGAGAGGTCATTCACAGCAGATGATAAGAGTTCATCGGCAAATGTGCGCGAGATGTTGCGCGACAGTCCCGTGCGGAACGTGTCGGCATTTTCTCTGTGTGTGGTGCAGATGCCAAGCGTACCCCAGATGTCTCTACCATTTTTATGGTATCCAGCATCGCTATGGACGGCAATAGATAGTTCCACAGGTACACGAAGCCCGACTGTATCAGGATTGAACACAGAGCCACCTGATATGTGATTGCTCATCAATGAACGGACATTAATATCGTCCTTATAATCATCCGCACCCTGATATACGGAATAGACATCGTAAGGCATTCCTGCATACTGTGCATAGTAGCGCGCCCCCTCAAAGGAACGTGGATAACCACTCACTTCCTCTCCGCGACTGACGTTGCCCATACCTCCTCCGAAACGCACGGCATCAGTCGTTATAATGCCACCCATAGCACTCTCATTTGTCAGTGCCACGCAGTTGTCTTTTGACACTCCATGTGCAAACTTGAATGTGCCGAGATACACCCATGTGTGCGAACCCATCTGCTGATTTACGCAGAAGTGAGTCTCTATGCCTTTGTGACGCACGATGTAATGTGCATCGTTTATGCTCTCTGCAAGGGTGTGATAACTCACATACACGGCATATTCTCCCTCTTCGGTGATGTCAGGGATGTAGGTGACGGTGGCAGATGGTTTGCCCGTGCTACTTACGGTCTGACGTCCAGTCCCATAGGTGAATGGATTCTCCCCATCACGATACACGCTGTCGCGCGGAGCAAAACCTGCCAATGGGGTATTCTCCCATTTACCCTTTTCCTTATATCTACTATTGCCAAAGATGAGGTCATTATCCACCACCACCTCGTTGCGTTGCCAGTCGCGCTCGCGTGGTGTGAACACCACTGCCCCTGCATCTTCTAGCATCGGCATGAGGTAAGGCACTACGATGGTCTGCGTGAACAGGTCTTCACGTGTGAGATGCAACGGCACGCGTTGCCATATCCATCTTTGTTTTTCTACGTTATAATATATGCCATGCGATGCCCATACGGTCAGATGTCTGCCTTGCAGACCATAAGAAGGTATGTATGGCCGTGAAGTATTGCTTACCCATGGATAATCCTCATAGTCGATGTTGCCCCAGTAGGTTCCGTTTTGTCTGGCGTGATGAATGAAGCGACTAGTATTCCTTTGAGTTTGCTCAAGGAGTGACTGTGCTTGTGCCTGTATGTTTTGTATGGGAATATCATTGGCATAGATTGTTAGCGTGTAGTGCTTGAAAGGACGTTTTAGATGCTTCTTCAGCAAGGCATAAGTGGCATCTATTGTAGCAGGAGTGAAGGGTAGGGTAGCAAACACTGAGTCGCCATAAAGATGAAAAGTTTCTTCCTCTCGGTCAAAACGGTATTTTGTGTAAGATGCTTTGGTCTTGTTTACACTATTTATCTTTTCAAAAAAGGTTTTTATGGACTTTTCAAGTTTAGCGATTTGCTTTTGTTCCTGCTGCGACATTTCCGGCTGTTCTGCTGCCGAAAGACATAAGGATATGGTGGCGAAGAAAATCATCACCACCAATCGTATAGAAATCCTCTTTTTGCCTTTCAGAGTGGAACGCATAAAGTTTAGAGGAAACTACGTTATTCCTGCTCTAGTGTGAGTGTCTTTGTAGGCTGGTCGCACACTTCTGTTGGTCCCCAATACTGTATCGGCCCCGGGTAAAGGAATGACGTCTCTTCTATCCACTTGTCGCGGTTGGCTGCAAATGTCTTGAATGGCTTTCCGTCAAGTTCTACAAGAGCTTTACGGATGACAGGCTTCTGCTCACCATTGCGTCTTTCCATATTCATCATCATCGTGATAGGCACACCACCTGCTATCCATTCATCAGCAGGCTTTATGGTGTTTTTCACGATAGCCATATATCCTGTCTTACCGTTAGCGATGAGATGAGCAGCACTCGTGCCGAGAGCATAGCAGTAGTCGGCATCATAGTTGGATGGCGCTGCACAGCGTCCTTCATAGCCAAAGAAATGATGTAAGGCAGTAAACTTGCCATTATATTTGCCTTCTTTTGCCCAGACAGCAAGTTTGGCAGCCACCATGTCGGAGAGCAGTTTCTCGGTTTCGATGAGCGACACCTGTACGTTTCCATGAGGGTCGCGGTCAAGGCTCAACTGGCGCATGACACCGACAGGCAGACTCTCGTAAGCCTTGGCATTCTCCGATGAGAGTTGGGAGAGGATATATTTCCTCAGTTCCTCATCATCCAAACCTTTGAGCTTCTCGCCCTGTGCTGCAAGGAGGTCGTTGAGTTCCGCAATCAGACGCTTTATGGCAGGGATAAATTCTATAAGTCCTTCAGGGATGAGCACCGTACCGAAGTTCCATCCTTTTGCAGCGCGTCTTGCTACCGCCGTTGCAATCTGTTCTACCACATCGTTGAGACTGAGGTCTTTCTGCTCCACTTCCTCGCTGATGATGCACATCGTCGGTTGACATTGCAGAGCGCACTCCAAAGCGATGTGTGATGCACTACGCCCCATGAGTTTGATGAAGTGCCAGTATTTGCGTGATGAGTTACAGTCGCGCTGAATGTTACCGATAAGTTCGGAATAAGTCTTGCAGGCAGTATCAAAACCGAATGATGTCTCTATCTGTGCATTCTTCAGGTCGCCGTCGATAGTCTTTGGGCAGCCTATCACCTGCACGCCATATTTCTTTGCAGCATAGTATTCTGCCAGCACGCAGGCATTGGTGTTTGAGTCGTCACCACCGATGATGACGATAGCCTTAATATCCAACTGGCGTATGATTTGCAGTCCCTTTTCAAACTGTTCTTCTTTCTCCAGTTTTGTACGACCGCTACCGATGATATCAAAGCCACCAGTGTTGCGGTAGTCGTTGATAATGTCTGCAGTCAGTTCTTTGTAGTTATGATCTACGAGTCCCCCCGGACCGAGAATGAATCCGAAGAGGCGATTCTCTGGGTTGAGTTTCTTAATGGCATCAAACAATCCGCAGATAACGTTGTGTCCACCCGGAGCCTGACCACCGCTTAGGATGACGCCCACATTCATTTGCTTTGACGCTACCTCGCCACCGGGTACAAACTGTATCAAAGGCATCCCATAAGTGTTAGGGAACAGAGCCTTTATCTCTTCCTGATTATCTACGCTTTGTGTCTTTTCGCCTTCTTCTGCCTTTACCATACCCTGCAGACCTTTCGGCAGTTTTGGCTGATATGTGGCACGCATTTTCTGTAATGTACTTATCATAATTCTATTTGTTTTATAGTGTTATTTTCTCATCATTCTATTATCTTGCAAAATTAGTGCAAATCAAGAATAAAGCAAAAAAATAACTAATATGTTATTTTAGATTAATTTTGTGAACATTAATGGAGCTTGCTCTAATTAATATTCACAAATAAATCGTTAAATCGTTAGATTTTTGCTTTATATTGATGCCGCCTAATTTGCGGCGAGCGTAGCGAAGGCGAAAATTAGTGCAAATCAAGAAGACACCGACTCGCAGAGACACCTGTGCACCAACTGGAGCGCAATAAAGCAAAAAATCTTCTTGTCAAAGCCTATGCTTGAAGTCCTCGTAACCGAAATGTTTCCAAAGGGTAGTGGCTGATGGAGATTCCTTGATGTAAATATTCGGTAGTGGCATACCATTGAAGGTATTTGTCTTCACCATTGAATAGATTGCCATATCTTCAAACACCAGTTCTTCGCCATCTTGGAGTGGGTGGTCAAACTGATAGACTCCTATCACATCACCTGCCAGACAAGTAGGACCACCGAGTCTGTAAATGTATTCCTTACTCTTGTCTTCGCCGAGGGGAACAGAGTGTTGCAGGGGTGGGGTATAAGGCATTTCTATCACGTCTGGCATGTGACATGCTGCAGAGGTGTCGAGAATGACATTACGTATTCCTTGCTCGTCAGGCGGTTGTATCTCAAGTATGGTTGAATGTAGTTCCCCTGCATTTAGTGCCACGGCTTCACCCGGTTCGAGATAGACCTGTAAATGATATTCATCCCTTATGGCGATGATGCAACGCTCAAGCAGAGAGATGTGATAACCCTCGCGGGTGATGTGATGCCCACCTCCGAAGTTTATCCATTTCATAGATGGGAGATATTTCCCAAATTTAGCCACGACGGCATCCAAAGTCGTCTTTAGGTCGTCGGCATCCTGCTCGCAGAGTGTATGGAAATGCAAACCGTCAAGGAGTGAGAGTAATGACGGATTGCGGCGGAGGGCATCCTCAAGGTCGCAAAGCCGCGTACCCAATCGGCTCCCCGGAGCACATGTGTCATAAATGGCATGCCCTTTTTGCGTGGAACATTCCGGATTTATCCTAAGCCCTATCTGCAACCCTGCATCTTTTGCCTTGCGCCCAAATCGTTCCAATTGAACGGGGCTGTTAAAGACGATATGGTCACAGATGCGACATATTTCGTCTATCTGGTCATCCCTATAAGAAGGAGAGAAAATATGATTTTCCTTTCCCTGCATTTCCTCATGACAGAGACGCGCCTCAAATAGTCCTGAGGCAGTTGCTCCTGAAAGATATTCAGAAATAAGCGGATAAAGTGCATAACAACTGAAGCATTTCTGTGCCAACAATATCCGACATCCTGTATTGTCCATGACACGATGCAGGACTTTTAGATTATTCTCTATCCGTGCCTTATCTATGAGGAAATATGGTGTCTGCATGGATGTCAAATGTTGTACTGTTTATGTTTTACTGTTTATATTGTACTGTTTATATTGTATGTTGTACAATTATTAAATGTTGTATGGTTATGAAATCATAAACGTACAATGTAAAATATAAAACTTACAAAACCAAAGTTGGATTCTCATCAACTTTCCATGGCAGTCCCCATTTGTTGAGGGCTTCCATATATGGGTCTGGGTCGAACTCCTCAACCGTGAACACTCCCGGCTTCTTCCACAGACCGTTCATCACGAGCGATGCTCCAATCATGGCAGGAACGCCTGTGGTGTATGATATAGCCTGAGACCCCACCTCTCTATAACACTCCTGATGGTCACACACATTATATATATATATGTTACGCTTCACACCATTCTTCACACCTGTAAAGATGCAACCTATATTGGTCTTTCCCACGGTGCGAGGACCGAGCGATGCAGGGTCAGGGAGTAAGGCGCGGAGGAACTGTATCGGCACTATCTGCTGTCCGTTGTATTCCACCGGTTCTGTGCCGAGCATACCTACATTCTCAAGACATTTCATGTGTGTGAGATAACTCTGGCCGAAAGTCATGAAGAAACGTATGCGCTTCACATTAGGTATGTTCTGCGCCAAAGACTCTATCTCTTCATGATGGAGCAGATACATATCTTTTTCTCCCACGCCATCGAAGTTGTATGTGCGGTGTATTGCCATCGGTTCTGTCTCGACCCAATGACCATCTTCCCAATATGAGCCGTTTGCACTCACCTCGCGCAAGTTAATTTCCGGGTTGAAGTTTGTGGCGAAAGGATAACCATGGTCTCCTCCGTTGCAGTCGAGAATATCTATTGTGTGTATCTCATCGAAATAATGCTTCAAGGCGTAGGCAGTAAACACGCTCGTGACACCCGGGTCGAAACCCGTGCCAAGCAGTCCTGTAATACCGGCTTGCTCAAAACGCTCTCGGTATGCCCATTGCCATGAATAATCAAAATATGCTGTAAAGCCTTTCTCCTTACACCGTTTTTCATAGATGGCACGCCACTGAGGATTGTTCGTATCTTCACATTCGTAGTTTGCTGTGTCAACATAATGCACTTTTGTCTTCAGACAGGCATCCATGATGGTAAGGTCCTGATACGGCAATGCGAGGTTGAGCACCAAATTAGGTTTTACTTCCAGAATCAGAGCCACCAACTCATCCACGTCATCGGCATCCACCTTGGCAGTGGTAATCACAGCCTTGGTCTTGCCTTCCAACTTCTTCTTCATTGCCTCGCACTTGCTTACGGTGCGGCTTGCGATACATATCTCACTGAATACTTCCGAGTTTTGAGCACATTTCTGAATGGCAACTCCGGCTACACCACCACAGCCGATAATCAATACTTTTCCCATTTCTTATTTATGTTTTATAATTTATTCAAGGCAAGCAATAGTTCCCTGACCACCTTACATGCTACTGCCGTTGATGCGCCACTGGCATCAAGCATTGGAGCAAGTTCGGTGACATCACATCCCACCACATTAAGTTTTTCGCACACAAGCACCAATGCCTTGCGCAACTCTTCAAAACTCACACCACCGGCTTCGGGTGTTCCTGTTCCCGGGAACACAGACGGATCAAGCACATCAAGGTCAACTGTGAGATACACTGGAGTGTCCTGTGTTATGCTTTCGACCACTCTTTGCACATCATCAAGCGTAAACGGATGTAAGTCAGTATGTCCCTCACGGGCAAATGCCCATTCTGCTCTTTCACCAGAACGGATGCCAAACTGATGTATCTTGCCGTCGCCCATGAGGTCATGACAACGACGGATGACACAGGCATGAGACAGGTTTACGCCAAGATAATCGTCACGCAGGTCGGTGTGTGCATCTAAATGAATGATATGTACGTCAGGGTGTTTCCTGTGCACTTCACGGAACGCTCCCAACGTCACAAGGTGTTCGCCTCCAAGCATGAAAGGCAGTTTTTCATCGGACAATATCTCCGCAGTATGCTCAGAGATGGCGTCCAGTGCCATCTCTGACGACCCCATCGGGAGTTCGATATCGCCCGAGTCGAACACTTGAATATCCTCAAGGTCGCGGTCAAGACATGGCGAATACGTCTCAAGTCCATAAGATTCGTGCCTTATGGAAGCACTGCCGAAGCGTGCTCCGGGGCGGTAACTGGCTGTGGAGTCAAACGGTGCGCCGAATATCACGATTCGGGAATCATCATAAGTGGCATCACAACCGATGAAAGTCTCTATGTTTTTTTTCATCTTACTAATATTCTAACTCAACTTTTTCCAACATTTTCTCCACGTATGCAGGAAGGGCAAAGCATCCGCAGTGGAGATTTGTGGTGTAATAGCGTGTTTCTATCTTTTTCGCATTCCATCGTGCGACATCAATATCGTTCACAGGATGATATTTCTTTGAAGCAAAACCAAAGAGCCAATACCCAGAAGGGTAGGTTGGTATATGTGCTTGATAGACACGGCTTATCGGAAAACTCTCCACGATACGCTTATGGGCTTTCTGCGTCTCAAGACGGTCATCATCGTAGAATGGCGACTGATGCTGATTCACCATTATACCATCGTCTTTCAGTGCCTTGTAGCATGAGCCATAGAACTCGCGTGAGAAAAGGCTTTCCCCAGGGCCGTAGAAACCTGCAGAGTCAACGATAATGACATCGTATTCACCCACGATATGCCTGATAAACCTGAGTGCGTTTTGGGAATATATCGTGACACGGGCATCGTCAAGTCCACTTGCAGAAAACGGAAGATATTTTTTTGCTGCCTCCACAACACCGACATTGACCTCCACCATATCAATACGCTCCACTTCAGGATATTTCAGTAGTTCGCGCACGACACCACCATCGCCGGCACCGAACACCAGCACCTTTTGAGGATTAGGGTGTACTGCCATCGGGATGTGAGTCATCATCTCATGATAGATAAACTCATCCTTTTCGGTCATAATGATATAACCGTCGGCAGTGAGCACACGACCATATTCCGGAGATTCAAAAATATCAATACGATTATGGTCGTTCTCTTCCGAGAAGATATGCTTATCCACCTTTATTGAAAATTTTACATTCTCGGTGTGCAATTCAGAAAACCAAAATTCCATATAAACAATAAAATATTCGATTTAATAAACAGTGGCTTCCTTTATAACATTCAGCCTTTCAATCTTTGGATCCTCAGGACCTGTCATGGAGCATCCTTTTTCTTTTGCATACATGATATAGTCGATGATTTCTTGAGTGATACGCTCTCCGGGAGCGAGAATAGGAATGCCCGGAGGATAACTCATCACGAACTCAGTACATATTCTTCCCTCTGTCTCACGCAGTGGTATCATCTCTTCTTTCGGTGCGTAGAATGCCTCTTGCGGGCTCATCACCACCGAAGGGTTGATATATTCATGGTCGAACATACCGGTACGGTCACGCTTGAAGCGTCTGCGTATGTCGTAAAGAGCACTTACGAGCCGTTCAATCTCCCTCATGCGGTCACCGATGGAGATATATGCAAGCGTATTGCCTATATCACCCAGCTCCATTTGAATATCATACTCGTCTCGCAATAGGTCATACACTTCAATTCCTGCAAGTCCTACATCAAGCGTGAACACCGTCAGTTTGGTCTTGTCAAAGTCGTATATGGAATCTCCGTTGATGAGTTCCGAACCGTATGCATAGAAATCGCCAATCTTGTTGATTTCCGTTCTGGCATATTCCGCCATCTCCACCACGTTACGGAATGCTTCCTTGCCACGGAGTGAGAGATTACGTCGCGAGATGTCCAGCGAAGCCAAAAGCAGATAGGATGCACTTGTGGTTTGAGTGAGGTTTATCACCTGACGCACATATCCTGCACCTACGGTGTCATTTATCAGCAGGATGCTACTCTGTGTGAGACTGCCTCCTGACTTGTGCATAGAGACGCACGCCATGTCGGCACCTGCTGCCATGGCGGAAACAGGCATGTCATCACCGAAATAGAAATGTGTGCCGTGGGCTTCATCCACGAGCACCATCATCCCATGAGAATGTGCCAGTTCTACAATCCTTTTGAGGTTGGAGCATATTCCGTAGTATGTAGGGTTATTCACGAGGATAGCCACAGCATCCGGATTCTCCTCAATGGCCTTCTCAATCTGGGAAATCTTCATGCCAAGAGCGATACCCAGACGATTATCCACATCAGGATTTACATATATTGGCGTGGCACCGTTGATTACTAGAGCATTTATCACACTTCGGTGTACGTTTCTCGGGAGAATGATTTTCTCGCCTTTCTTGGATGCGGCGAGCACCATTGACTGTACGGCAGATGTCGTTCCACCCACCATCAGAAAGGCATGGTCGGCACCGAATGCCTCTGCTGCCAGTTCCTCGGCTTCCTTTATCACGGAAACAGGATGGCATAGATTGTCAAGCGGTTTCATGGAGTTGACGTCCAGTTCCACACATTGTTTACCAAGTAACTTCACCAATTCCGAATTGCCACGACCACGTTTATGTCCGGGTACGTCAAAAGGAACGATGCGGTTCCTTCTAAATTCTACAAGAGCCTCATATACAGGCGCAAAAGACTGATTTCCCAAATCCTATAATACTTATGTTTGTTAGTGTTATCTTGAATCTTTGCAAAATTAGTGCAAGGCGAGTGAAAAGCCAAATTTCCAAAGATAAAGAGAATAAATATTTAAGAAAATCCAAACTTGTTTGAGTTTTTGCAAAATATTTAGACTCGTTGAAGACGTTAGTCTTTGGCTTTTCAGTTTCTGCAATATCGGCTGCACCACGGCATAGATTAAGTGAACTTATCTCTGCACTTAGTTTGTCGTCAGTTAGGAGAAGGCAGAGTTAGAGCAAAACAAATTTTGCTCTCGTGCATGCTTACCTTATTATATATAGGTGTGTTCTATAAATCATCTCTATAAAACCTACTTATAATGTGATGTGTATTTGATGAAAAGTCCTTTTGTAACTGTCCGTAAATCTATGTTTTCCCATCTTTGCCTCGCCGCCTTCCGCTCGGAGCCTACAAATCGTCGTGACAATTCGAGTAAATCGTCGTGACAATTTGGGTAAATCGTCGTGACAATTTGAGTAAATCGTCGTGACAAGTTAGAGGCTCTGTTGGTTTGACCTTGAGGCATAGATTGCTCGGCTTCGAGACGTCGTATGCTTAAAGGCGACTTTCAAAAGACTCTAAATTGCCACGATTTGGCTTGTTGATGTACCATTTTTTTCTAAATTGTTTTCGCTAAACTCATATTAAAGTATAACAGTTAGTATAACAGTTATGGTGATTTGCCAACTATTTTTTGAAAATCATAAAATAAATTTGTAATAATTTTATTTTCTAATTATCTTTGTAAATTACAATAAATCATCATAGAAAAAATAAAGTGACTTGCATAATCTCAGAATTTGTATTATAGTGTAAGAGAGGCTGTGGTCAGATTTTGAAAAGATAACAGAGAAATCAAATACAAACCTGTACATCGATGTTTTACGATATAATAACCAAGAAGCGTGACCAATGGCTTTCACAAACTGATTGTGTGGCGTTGCCTCTCATAAGTTACATTGAGACGAAAGGCAAAATGCGTGATGCTCAGATTGATGCCATTAAGACGTACTTATATCTAAAGATAGAATGTCAAAACTTACCACTTGCAGAGCTCTTCAAGCAAGGTAGATTTAACACACTTACTCTAAAGGATATTGACAACATACCATTATCAACTGAGGCACGTAAGGTGTTCAAAAAGTCACCTACAGCTGTGGCACTCTATGAGTTTGCATCGCAGAAAGACGAAAATGGTGATTTTATTGCTGAAGATTTGCGCAAGACTGTGATGGCAGAGCCTCAGAATATAGATTTCGATGGCATCTTTAATCGTATTTTCTATAGTGTCAACTACCCTGACTATGTATTCAGTCTTCCGATGGGTACAGGTAAGACTTTCCTTATGGCAGCTTTTATTTACCTTGACCTATATTTTGCACAACAGGAGCCAGACAATACTGCCTTTGCACACAATTTCATGGTCTTAGTGCCATCAGGATTGAAGACATCCGTCATACCAAGTCTTCGCACCATACAGGATTTCGACCCTTCATGGGTAATACCAGAGCCAGCAGCATCGGGATTGAAACGTGAGCTGAAGTTTGAGATGCTAGACGAGAACAGGAGTGCCAACAAGTCCAACCGCACTAAGAATCCAAATGTGCAGAAAATAGCCATACACGAACCTCTTGCAGAACTCTTTGGGCTTGTGGCTGTCACCAATGCCGAGAAGGTGATACTTGACCGTATTGACACAGGCACGGATGGACTGTTTGATTTTCATGATGAATCAGTCGATGAGAAAGACCGCGTGGCTAACGAGTTGCGCAATAAGATAGGCAAACTGCCACACCTATCCATCCTTATTGATGAGGTGCATCATGTGGCATCGTCTGCCACCGACGATGAGGCAAAGTTGCGTACCGTGGTAAACCGTTGGACAAGTCAAGGTACAATCACTACTGTGCTGGGGTTCTCTGGCACGCCTTATCTAGACGCTAGAGACAAGATTGCTGTGATCGCAGAGCAAAGTGTAGCCACCACCGAGATGTCGAACATCACTAATTACTATCCGCTGGCAGAAGGCATAGGCAATTTTCTCAAAGTGCCAAAAGTCGTAAAGAGCGACAGCGACGACAGGGCGGAGATTGTGGAGAAAGGCGTGCGCGAGTTCCTGCATCTATACAAAGATACCATCTATACCAATGGCACATGCGCCAAGTTAGGTATCTACTGCGGAACCATTGAGACGCTCGAAACCGTCATCTATCCGCTTGTCAATCAGATATGCGCTGACGAAGGCATTGATCCGGCAGAGGCTGTGCTGAAGTTCCACGAGGGTAACAAGCAATATCCTGCTCCTCAGACGGCTCGCGCGGAGTTTGCCATGCTTGACCGTCCGCAGTCGCGCAAGCGCATCGTCCTGCTTGTGCAGATAGGTAAAGAAGGCTGGGATTGCAAGAGTCTTACAGGTATCATCCTTTCCCAAGAAGGTGACTGCAAACCAAAAATGGTACTGCAAACCTCTTGTCGATGTTTGCGAGAAGTGACGGACGCAAGCAAGGAAACTGCCCTCATCTACCTGAACAGCGAGAACTACAAGTATCTTGACGAGCAACTACAGAAGCAACAACACATCTCCATTCAGGAGTTTCAGCAAGGCAAGAAGCATGAAGGAATCGTTCAGCTCAACCGCTACGACCGCACGGCTCATCTGCACCTGCCGAAGGTGGAGTTCTATCAAATGCGTGTGACGAGTACGGGTGTGATAGAAGAACCTGTTACCGAAGAAACTACGTCTAAGGAGATAAGTCATGCTACTGATTCTGCTCATGTTGACAATCCTGTAGTAACTGAGTGGCAGATTACGAACCGAGGTCTTCAGCGCACAAGCACCATTGCCGATAGTGGGGAACATGGTAGCGAGGAAGCAAACTACAACCAGTGGCTCTATCGTATTGCCAAGGAGAGTTTTGGGAACCTCTCAATCGCACAACTTAACCGTCAGTCAGATGCTTTGCAAGCAATCTTTGACTTGATAACCTATACTGATGCAGAGAGTGTTACAAGATTCAGTTCTCATTACAGTATCGCGAAGGTAAATGCCAACATACGCAAAGCCTTCTACGAGAAGCGCATCCTCAGCATTCAGCAAGACCTTATTGATACCGATGCTTCGCTACTGCACATCAATGCCGACACCATTTTCTCACCTATTGAGGTTTTGAAATCAGAGGTGGAAGACTATATTCCTCAAGATGATAAGGTGGAGAATATCGTGAAGGAAGACCGTGGAGAGGTGCTCGTGGATGAAAAGACTCAAGCCATCATCGACGGATTGATGGCTATGGGACAGACGGAGATGGCTGAGCAACTACGAGCTAAGTTCACCAGCGAACCGAACAAAGACCGCTCATACCATTATCTGCCTTATCATGTGGATAGCCGTTTTGAGTCTGTCTTTCTCAATGAGGTGCTGACGCAAGAATGCATCCACAAGCATGATTTGGAAGTGTATTATAATGGTGACGGACAGTTCACAGAGTTCCGCATTGATTGTTTCAAGAAGAATGCTCACGACCAATGGAAGTACATCGGTCGCTATACGCCTGACTTCCTCATCGTGAAGCGTCAAGGCGATAAAATCCATAAGGTCCTCATCGTAGAGACGAAGGGCGCACTTTATGCCCAAGACGAGGCTTTCCGCGACCGTAGAGCATTCGTTGAAGGGCAATTCCTTAAGCAGAATGAAGAGAAGTTCGGCTACCGTCGCTTTGACTATCTCTACCTCGAAGACACCCTGACCGAAAGCGAGCGCATCAACAAGACAAACGATATTATCAACCAATTCTTTGTATAAAATCGAAACATTATGGCAGTAAAATATATTCCTTTTTTCCCTGAACCAATAGAGGGACAAGCCCTCTTGAACAATTTCAATCGCACACTACGCTATCGTGGCGCGGAAGACCTTAGCGGTCGTTTGCGTCGTGGTATGCCTTACTACGAAGTGGAGACAACCGAGAAGGTGGGCGAAAGCGATACTGATAACATGATTATCCGTGGCGAATGTCTTTCGGCTTGTGCTTACCTAAAAGAGCAGGGCGTAAAGGTTGACCTCGTGTATATTGACCCTCCTTTTGCCAGCGGTGCTGATTATGCCAAGAAGGTTTATGTGCGTCGCAATCCGAAGGTGGCGGAGGCTATTTCACAAGCAGAGACAGAGCTTGACATTGAAGAACTCAAGGCCTTTGAGGAAACTATGTATGGCGATGTGTGGGATAAAGAGAAGTATCTCAACTGGATGTACGAGAATCTTGTGGCTATCAAGAGCGTGATGAGTGAAGATGCTTGTATATATGTTCATCTTGATTATAATATTGTTCATTATGTGAAGATTCTCATGGATGAGATCTTCGGTGGTTATGATTTTGGCGAGATAACATGGATCTGTGGGTTGATGGGTGCTGGTGAGAGATTCCCCAAATCTCACGAAACCATATTGTACTATTACAAAAAAGATTCCGTATTTAATCCTCAGCCAAGACTGGGCTATTCTGACAGAATAGTTAATGCCTTACAAAAAGATGAAGATGGTTGGTATTATACAAGAGGCAGAGAAAGTAGTGGCGGTATGAACTGCCTCAAAACATACATTTGTCATGATGCATCAAAGACAAAAGAACAGGCAGTTAAATGGGCAACAGAAAACAGGCCTCAGCCATGCTGGGATACATGGATAGGAAAACCTGAAATTGCAAAAGCATACGGAGATTTTGGCACAGGAACCTATGCTTACACTCCGAATGAGAATGTTAATTACGCCACCCAGAAGCCTGAGGCTCTTCTCGAACGTATTATCAAATCATCTAGCAATGAAGGAATGCTTGTTGCCGATTTCTTCGGCGGTAGCGGCGTGACTGCTGCTGTGGCAAACCGTCTTGGTCGCAGATTCATCCACAACGACATAGGCATCAACAGCATACAGACAGCACGCGACCGATTGGTTAGCGCAGGTGCAAGCTTCCAAGTGAAGGAAGTGAAGGATGGTGTGCAACTCTACCGCAACCCTCAGCAGACGATGGAGAACATCTGCCGCCTCATTCCAGGCTTGAAGAACGATGACAGCGTGGACGAGTTCTGGGAAGGCTATATCAGCGACTCTAAGTTGGGCAAAGTGCCTGTCTATGTGCCAAATCTTATGGACAGTTCATCTAAACTCCTCGATGAGGTGATGATGAATCGCATACTGCATGAGGCAATCCCCGAACTGCCAAGCGACATAAAGAAGGTCATCGTCTATTACGTGGACATTACCAGCGAGGAGGAAATCTACAAATTCATCAATGATGACAAATCTGTGCCAAAGGACTTCGTGGAACTGCGCGACCTGAAGGTGGTACTTGACGATGTGGTGGCAGAAGACTACGCCGAATACAAGGTAGAACGTGCTACAGAAGAAATGATGGGTCAGACGATAGAGAAGGAGGGCTACGATATTGAGATTACTAAGTTCATCAGCGACCGCGTAATGCATAAGATCTACGACTTCAACGCTAAAAACATGGGCGCCAGCAAGAAGAAAAAGTTCAACCCAATCACCATCAGCGAGGAGGGTCTAGAAACAATAGAATACCTATCCGTTGATTGTACAGCAGAAGAAGGTGAGTGGCATAGCGACTCGGAAATAAAAATAGACAAACTCGGCTACGTCATCCTCAACGGCCAGAAGACCCAAGATTTCTGGAATGCTAAGATTTATGCACCTAAGCAACCTCTACGTCTAAAAATTCGCAACATCTGCGGAGATGAAACCATCATGAAAATTGTAGAAGGAACAAAATAAAATATCATGCCAACAATAGAAAAGTTATACAACGAGTGGAAGAGTTTTCTGCCTTTGAAGGATGACGATCAAGTGCGCTTGAGCCAGAAGTTTATGCTGGAGTTCAATTACAACAGCAATCATCTTGAGGGCAATACACTAACTTACGGACAGACAGAATTGCTGCTATTGTTTGGCAAGGTGGTGGATGCTGCCAATATGAAGGACTTAGAGGATATGAAAGCCAGCAATGTAGGACTGAATATGGTGAAAGAACAAGCTTTGTCAGAACGTCCTCTAACGGAAACTTTCATTCGTCAGTTGCATAAGACCATCCTCAGGGAAGACTATACAGTCTATCGTCAGTTGCCTGGCGGTCAGCAGACATCTTACGTGGTTCATGCAGGTGTGTATAAGACTCGTCCAAACAGTGTTATCACACGCACTGGTGAGCAATTTGAATATGCTTCACCAGAGGAAACTCCTGCCTTGATGACTGATCTCATACAATGGTATAACGATGAAGAGCAACGAGGTGAACTGATTTTGCCTGAACTTTGTGCTCTATTCCATTATCGCTACATCCGCATTCATCCGTTTGAGGATGGCAACGGAAGAATAGCCCGACTGCTTGTGAATTTCATATTGGCGCGTCACGGCTATCCGATGATTGTTGTGAAAAGTGCTGACAAAGACAACTATCTAAATGTGTTGAACATCTGTGATGGCAATGTGGGAATAGTTCCTTCTGACGGGGCTCATGCTGAAATTGCTAAAATTCGTCCGTTTGTGGAATATATTGAGCATTATATGGAGAATGCTCTGGTGCTTTGTATCAAGGCTGCCAAAGGTGAAAGCATTGAAGAGGACGATGACTTCATGAAGGAGCTACAAATTGCTCAACGTATGAAGAAGCAACAGGATGCAGAGTCTGCGTCTTTGAAACACAAATGTCCCGAAGAGATATGGAATGTGTTGGAATATGTGTATTTCCCTATTTCCGAATCATTATATAAAGTAATAGATGATGCAGATCATATATTCAGATTTTCGTATAAATACACATCAAATAGACTCTCGAAGACGAAAGAGGCAAAAGGCGGACTAGATTCTGTAAACAAAGTAATGAGAGATTGTACGGATAGGGTGACACGTGATTATGTAGATAATGCACAGTCAATGTGGTTTACATGTGAGATAAGATGTCCACAAGAGCCTCTCCGTTTGGATTTCAAAATGGAAAAGTCGTTCTACATATCTTTTTTTGATGACCATTATTTTGTGGATGGTATCTTGAACAAGAATTTTCCATACGGCACTTATCCCTCAAATGATGAGAAACGACAGATAGTATCCCAGTTTAAGAAAGAAGTGTTAGAAGTGATTAATAAGAAGATGTGACAGAGATAGGCAATTTTATGTCGAATTGGTGATAATGTATAAGATAGAAACCATTGACTGTTAATTCAAATTTGATGATGAAAAAAGCCGTAGTTATGGGAGCCACATCGGGCATCGGGAAAGAGGTGTGCCGATTGTTGCTTATGGACGGATGGACGCTAGGGCTTGCTGCACGTTCAGAGGAGCGTCTGGCTCTGCTGTGTGATGATTTCGGTTTTGCAAAAGACAGAATCAAGACAGCCGTGATAGACATCACATCAGTTGATGCCGACAGGATGATGCTACAGTTGGCAGATGATATAGGTGGGATGGACCTGTATTTTCACGTCTCAGGCATCGGTAAGCAAAATCCCACTCTTGATGAACAGACAGAGATGAACACTATCCGTACCAATGCCGAAGGCTTTGCAAGGATGGTGGGGACGGCATACAGATATTTCGCGGAGGCAGGACGCAAGGGGAAGATAGCAGTCATCAGCAGTATTGCAGGAACACGGGGAATAGGCGTGTCACCATCATATTCGGCAACGAAGGCGTTTGACAACAACTATATCGAAGCGCTCCAGCAACTGGCACATATAAATAAGTTAAACATAAAGTTTATTGATATCCGTCCGGGTTTTGTGCGCACCCCATTGCTTGACGATGGGAAGCATTATCCGTTGATGATGGAGCCGGAGTATGTGGCAAAGAAAATCGTGAGAGCGATAAAGAGAAACCGAAGTGTGGCTGTGATTGATTGGCGTTATCAAGTGCTGGTGTCCTTCTGGCGACTTATCCCACGATTTCTATATGTAAGACTTAAAATAAAGAATTGATATATGAAAAAGATTTGTATCACAGTCTTGATGCTTATGTTGGTGTTGAGTGCATCGGCAAAACAAGACTTATGGCCTGACGGGACACCGATTGACAAATGGTTCACGCAGGAGAAAGTGGATGTGAGAAAGTTGGGCAAGCAGTATGTCATTACCGACTATGGAGTGAAAGCGGATTCCACTCTGTTGCAGACCCAGAAGATACAGGCTGTTATTAACCGTTGTGCAGCAGAGGGGGGGGGAGTCGTCGTCGTTCCGCGAGGTACGTTCCTTTCTGGTTCTCTGTTTTTCCGTCAGGGTACTCATCTGCATCTTTCTGAGGGCGGTACGATAAAAGGTATTGATAACATTCAGTATTATCCGCTGAAGGAGACACGCATCGAGGGACAGACGATAAAGTATTTCTGCGCCCTTATAAATGCAGACCACATAAAGGGCTTTTCCATTACGGGAAAGGGGACGCTGAACGGTAACGGCGAGCGGTTCTGGAGAGAATTTTGGATACGCCGCCAGTTCAACCGCCAATGTACTAACCTTGAAGCCCTGCGTCCGCGACTGATGTATATCTCTGATTGCGAGGATGTGCTGCTTGACGGCGTGAGACTGATAAATTCAGCATTTTGGACATGCCACGTCTATCGCAGTTCGCATGTCAAAATACAGAATCTCTACATCTATGCCCCACATGAGCCACAGGAGGCAAAAGCCCCAAGTAGCGATGCCATAGACCTCGATTTCTGTAAAGACGTATTGGTGGATGGGTGCTTTATGAGTGTCAATGATGATGCCATAGCTTTGAAAGGCGGAAAAGGTACATGGGCAGACAAGGATGCAAACAACGGACCGAACAAAAACATCCTAGTGCAGAACTGCCGTTATGGTTTTGTGCATAGTTGTATCACACTCGGAAGCGAAAGCGTGATGGACCATAATGTAATGCTTCGTAACATCGAAGTGGATGGTGCGAGTCGCGTACTGTGGCTGAAAATGCGCCCTGACACGCCACAACGATATGAATATGTGACGGTGGAGAACATCAGGGGCAGTGCCATAAACGTACTTGTCATACGGCCTTGGACACAGTTCTTCAAGCCAGATGACCGCGAGGATATGCCTCTCTCCGTTTGTGACCATATCACAATACGCAATATAGATATGGACTGCAAGACGCTCTTCAACGTCGGTGCATCAGATAAATACAGGTTGCAGAACTTTACGGTGGAGAATGTGCGTGTGCGCGTGACGGATAACGTGACACTGGAAGACGACATTATAGAGAATCTGACAACCAAAAATCTTATGGTTGAAGAAGTCAATTAGTTTTGGCACGGGATTTGTAAAACGTAAATTGTACACGTTGTTAGTGTAATTATAAAATAAAAGAATTATTAACCAAACTAAATGTTAAAGATTATGACAATAAAACCATTAGGCGACCGCGTGCTGGTGAAACCGGCTCCGGCAGAAGAGAAAATCGGTGGAATCATCATCCCTGACACAGCAAAAGAAAAACCATTGCGTGGCGAGATCATCGCAGCAGGTAAAGGTACAAAGGATGAAGTTATGGAAGTGAAAGCCGGCGACATCGTATTGTATGGCAAGTATGCTGGTAACGAAATAGAATTTGAGGGCGAGAAGTTCCTGATGATGCGTCAGAGCGATATTCTTGCTATTTTAGCGTAAACGTAGTAACAAACCAAAATACATAAATATCATGGCAAAAGAAATTAAATTCAATATCGAAGCCCGCGACCTTTTGAAGCAAGGTGTGGACCAGTTGGCAGATGCAGTGAAAGTGACTCTTGGTCCTAAAGGCAGAAACGTGATTATTGAAAAGAAATATGGTGCTCCGCAGATTACGAAAGACGGAGTGACAGTGGCAAAGGAAATTGAACTTGAGGACAAGTATCAAAACACAGGTGCACAGCTCGTGAAGAGTGTTGCAAGCAAGACTGGTGATGATGCAGGTGATGGTACTACGACTGCAACTATCCTTGCACAGAGCATCGTAAACGTAGGTTTAAAGAATGTTACTGCAGGTGCTAATCCTATGGATTTGAAGCGCGGTATCGACAAGGCTGTGGATGCTGTCGTTGCTTTCATTAAGGAGAATGCAGAGCATGTGGAAGACAACTACGACAAAATAGAGCAGGTGGCAACTGTCAGCGCAAACAACGATGCAAACATCGGAAAACTGATTGCTGACGCTATGCGTAAGGTGTCAAAGGATGGTGTCATCACTATTGAAGAAAGCAAGAGCCGTGAGACTCATATCGGTGTTGTTGAAGGTATGCAGTTCGACCGCGGTTATCTCTCTGGATATTTCGTTACAGATGCTGAGAAGATGCAGTGTGTGATGGAGAACCCATATATCCTTGTTTACGACAAGAAGATTTCCAACCTGAAAGACTTCCTACCTATCCTCGAACCGGCTGCACAGAGCGGTCGCCCATTGTTGGTTATTGCAGAAGATGTAGATTCTGAAGCTTTGACGACACTCGTTGTCAACCGTCTGCGCGGTGGTCTCAAGATATGTGCTGTGAAGGCTCCGGGCTTCGGCGACAGACGTAAGGCTATGCTTGAAGATATCGCTGTGCTGACAGGTGCAACACTCATCTCAGAAGAGAAAGGATTGACGCTTGATCAGGCTACGATAGAGATGCTCGGTACTTGCGACAAGATTGAGGTGACTAAGGACAACACAACTATCGTTAATGGTGCTGGTGGCAAAGAGGCTGTTGCTGACCGCATCAACCAGATAAAGAACGAGATTGCTGTTACAACTTCATCCTATGACAAGGAGAAACTGCAGGAGCGTCTTGCAAAGCTTGCCGGTGGTGTGGCTGTTCTCTACGTTGGTGCCAACAGTGAGGTTGAGATGAAAGAAAAGAAAGACCGCGTGGACGATGCTCTCTGTGCTACACGTGCAGCAATAGAAGAAGGTGTTGTTGCAGGTGGTGGTATCACTTACATCCGTGCTTTGGAAGCACTCAAGAACATCAAGGGTGACAATCAGGATGAGCAGGTCGGTATCGATATCGTGAAACGCGCAATAGAGGAGCCTCTCCGTCAAATTGCAGCCAACGCAGGTGTGGAAGGTGCTGTTATCGTACAGAAGGTGCTCGAAGGTAAGGGAGACTTCGGTTATAATGCACGTCTCGACAAGTTCGAAGACCTGCGTGAGGCAGGTGTCATTGACCCAGCCAAGGTAGAACGTGTTGCTTTGGAGAATGCCGCAAGTATCGCAGGCATGTTCCTCACAACAGAATGCGTCATCTGTGACATCCCTGCTCCAGAGCCTGCTATGCCAGCAGGTGGCGGTATGCCAGGTATGATGTAATCATATTCATCCAACATAAAAACAGGGGAGCTTTCACGGCTTCCCTATTTTTGTGTTTACTTGTTGTAAAATCAAAAAATACTACCAAACATCTGTCTATATATAGCGGCTTTTTTCGTGAGCGACAGCGGATAAGCACGTGAAGAACTTGGCATCCGATAGAAACGCAATGCCCGAGGTCGGCTATCTGTTTCCGTAGAGAAATCTACGAAAGAAGATATTGCTGGGGATGTGATGCCGAAGTAATGACAAAGCGTGTCGGTGGCTTTCTGACCAGTAGTTACAAGCGTCTTACAGTTGGGCATCTGACTCAAAAGATAATGGATGTCTGTCACCTGTACCACTTCAAGAAACTTGTCGGAGGCATTATCATTCAGTCGTCGTACAGCACACGCTGTATCGTAGAGAGCAATACCTTTTCTCATGAGGAAGGACTTTATTTCATTTTCTTTATAGGTCTTTTCTCCAACGTTGACAAAATGTAACGGGTCTTTGAAAAACACCTCACCGAAGATGCGCCACATATCATTTGTGAAATTTGGGTAATAAAAGTCCATACACCAGCGTTTCTTCTGCGGAGGAAACGAGCCCAGCATCAGCACCTTCGCGTTTGCAGGAAGAAAAGGCTGAAGAGGATGATGTTCCACAAGTGGCATTGAGTTCATTAGCGCACGAAATCTATATAATTTGAAAAACAGGACATAAGCGTCACTTGTGATTGGAACGGTGCTTCATGACTATCTCCAGCATCTGCTGAAGATTAGCGAGGGTATTGGCTGCGATAAGACCAGTCGGAAGAGTAGGGTCGGGGATATTCCCATCGAGGTCGCACATCACTCCTCCTGCTTCCTTGAGTATGAGTGAAGCTGCAGCAAAGTCCCATGGCGAAAGGATATACTCGAAATACATCTCGCAACGCCCCATGGCAATATAACACAGTTCAGGCGCAGCAGCACCAAAGCGTCGTATGTCGTTGCACCTCTGGAAGGCATCAACGATTATTTCCGAACACACCTGTGCATGCTCCTTGTGATAGACAGAGAGAGCCGTACAGAGGAGAGCATCTTGGAATGGGCGATTGGAGACGTGTATAGGACGACCGTTAAGAAAAGCACCTTTGCCCTTTTCGGCTGTAAACATCTCGGAGGCACGTGGCAGATAGACCGTAGAGTGCGTAATCTCATCAAAGTGTTTCAGTCCCACACAGATGGCACACTCCTTGATGCCACGACTATAATTGGCAGTGCCGTCTATAGGGTCTATTATCCAGTTATATTCATGTTTTAGGTTATGATGGTCTTCTTCTTCACACAGGAAACCACTATCAGGAAGAAGCCTTGAAAGTTCGCTCCTCAGGAAGTCCTGTACTGCGATATCTGAACTCGTCACGATATCAGCAAAACCATTTTTCTGCTCTATCTGAATGTCATCGCTGAGCATCAGTTCTGAAGCCCTGACGATGATATTTGAAATATCCTTAATCATGGCGTGTGCTTGGTTGGCTGTAGTAGGAAGCGATGGATGAAGTCGCTTACTATTCCATATTGTGATTCGTGCAACTGGCAATGCATATGTCCTCCTACGATGCTGAGACCTATGCGGTCGCCGATGCCGAAAAACTGCCACACCTTGCTTGCAGCTTCAACACTCTGTCGTGCCGATTCGTCAGCAAGCCATTTATACTCTGGGTTTCCCAACACCAATAATGCACGCGGACAGACCATAGCACAGAGCTCGTGATGGTCGTATGGTAGTTGATAGACGCTGTCGCCATGGAAATGTTCACGTAGCGACTCCTTGAACCAATGATAATCGGTATGGTCCAGATCCTCCACACCCTCTATCGTGTGCGATACTCTCCATGCTGCCGCACCGCCACCACCCGGCTCTTGAGCAATGGTCAGGGCTACACGCTCATCAAAGGCACCACAGAAAAGTGCCATCTTACCTGCATAGGAACATCCGGTGACGCCGATACGCCGTGTGTCTATCTTCGTGCGTTCTTCGCCCAACTGTTGCAGTCCGTCGATGAGACGGCTGAATCCCCATGCCCATTCGCTGTATGCTCCATTGTCAATAAGGTCAGGATATAGATGAACGAAAGGATATGTGGTGCGGTCTTTGTTACCACGGAACTGTGAATAGCCATTCACCTGATTTTCATGATATGTCATCATTGCCAGTGGCATGTCTTTCAGCATGGGGTAGGGCAGGGAAATATGACTCGTTCCGATGAGTAGCGAGTATGGTGCTTTGCCTGTCTTGGGATAAGTGATGACGGAGGAAAGAGTGATGGTCTTCTCTCCAACTGTGATATCCACTATCAGCGTGTCGCCGTTCATACGGGCTTTCACCTGTTCTTTCTTGACGGCAGGTTTCTCACCTATTTCGTAGTGTTGTATTTCGCTTGCTATCTCGGCACGTCGTTTGCGCCATTGCGAGAACTTCTTTACCTTCCCTTTACCGTCCGACCATGCCAGAGGCTCTGGCAATTCCTTTATCGTTGGCAGTTTGTCATACTCGGGAAATGACTTTAGATTATACTTTGCTCCTGTATTCTCTTCGTCATAAACGAGCGGAATGTTTTTTTGAGCTTTTACTGATACCCCTGCAAAAAATATCATTATTGCAGAGAGAATGATTGTTCTTGTTTTCATAGTATTAAATTCTTTCCACATGTTTTATCCCTTTTATGTTACGCAGTTTGCGCAGGAGTGTTTCAAGACGTGACGTGTCTTCTATCATTACCTCCAAATTGCCACGGAACAGCCCATCATCGCTGTCGATATTGATTGAGCGAAGCATCATCTTTTCTTCACCGGAGATGACGCTTGTAAGATTGTTCACTATGCCGATATCATCATTTCCTATGACACGGAGTGTGATGCAGTATTGTGATGTTCCCTTTCCGCTCCAGCGTGCGCGTAGGATGCGGTATCCGAAACGCTCTTTCATATCCTTGGCATTCGGGCAGTCCTTGCGATGAATCTTTATGCCACCAGTTGCCGTGACAAACGCAAAGATGTCATCTCCATAGATTGGTTTGCAACATTTCGCAAGTTGGTATTCTATGCCTTTTAGGTTGCGGTCAATCACGAGTTCATCGCCCGAGGTTTGAGAGACACCACTCATATCCTTATTCAGTTGGAATGTGGAGGCACTCGCCACCGACACTTCTTTCTTTTCAGGATTCTGCAACTCCTGATACCTCTCTATTATATCGTTGATGTCAAGTTTCTCGTCGGCGATGTCACGATAGAACATGGTTACTTCCTTATAACCGAGCTTCTTGACCAGACGCCCCATGAGTGTCTCTTCGAGTTCTATCTTACGGTTACGGAAACGTCGTGAAATAAGTTCCTTGGCGAAATCGCTCGCTTTGGATTCTAGTTCGTTAAGTGATTGGCGTATCTTTCCCCTCGCATGCGTGGTGGTAGCAATCTTGAGCCATTCCTGTTTCGGTGTCTGCGTGTTGCTCGTAACGATTTCCACCTCATCGCCACTATGTAGTGCATAACGGATGGTTACGTTCTTGCCGTTCACGATGCCACCCGTACAGTGGTTGCCCACATTAGAATGTATGCGAAATGCAAAGTCGAGAAGCGTACTGCCAGTAGGGAACTTCAGCAGGTCGCCTTTCGGAGTAAATACATATACGTTGTTGTCGTTTGCAGAGTTGCCTTTCAGCCCTTTATAACTCCAGTGCGAGGCAATACCATTTTCTGCCACATCGTCCATACGCTCTGTACGTATCTGCACCTCCACCCAGCGTTCATCCGGCCCGAGCACCGTGATGTGCAGACTCTCATAACCATTGCTTTTCGGCACGCTCAGCCAGTCGCGGAGGCGTTTTGTATTTGGTGTGTACATATCCGTAACGATGGAATAGGCTTGCCAGCACATCATCTTTTCCTTTTCCAATGGAGCATCGATGATAATACGGATAGCAAAGAGGTCATATATACCATCAACACCCACTTTCTGCTTCTTCATCTTTTGCCAGATGGAGTGGATGCTTTTCGTACGAGCCTTGATGTGGAAGCGGAGACCTGCCTCCATCAGCGCTTTTTCTATTGGCTGAACAAACTTCTGTATGTAGGCATCGCGACTGGTCTTTGTCTCATGCAGTTTGTCCTTTATATGATAGTATGCATCATGTTCAAGATATTTCAGGGAATAGTCTTCCAGCTCGCGCTTGAGGTTGTAGAGTCCCAACTGGTGAACGAGTGGGGCATAGAGATAAGCTGCCTCGCGTGCTGCATCCTTGTTCTCACTCTCGCGCAACTGCTTCAGCACACCGACGGCTTTCACGATGACGGTCTTTATGTCTCCAGCGTAAGTAAACAATAGATTACGGTAGTTATCGCTGTCTGTTGCAGGGCTTTTCTGGTAGAGTTCTTCTATTTGTCGAAGTCCATTGGATATTGTTGTCTTGTCATCCTCGCTCACTTCAACAAGGTATGGCATAGCCAACGCTATTAGTTCCTCAAGTTGTTGCTGTTCTATTTCTTCCGTCATGTACTCATAAATATTAAAAGAGAGCCTTGGAGTTAAGCGGAGGTAAAAAAAGCTCGATAACCCGCCCAATGGCATCCTCTCTTAACTCTTTTGGCTCAAACGATTCGATTATTTTGTCTGATGTTCGTGGCGAAGCAAGTCGTTAACGGTCTTCACAGGGTTGAAAGTGATGAGTGGCACTTCCACAAAGATCGTATTCCAATCACTCATAGCACCATTCCACAGCCCCGGCAATTCCAGCGCACGCAGTTCCTTACCATTCTTGCTCTTTGATGAGATAAACCCTGTTGTCGCATCTACGAAATCAGGCAGATGGAACGCGTGACCCTTGTAGTCCTTTATAGCGCAGACGAGGTCAACAGGATTAAAATGTGTACCCCCATTGAACATCCGCATATATTCCTCATTACTCTTATCTATCTGACTGCTTTCCAGTATTTGTAGCGACACCGTACCGTCGTTATTATAGGTCAAGAAAGGACCGCCACCAGGCTCGCCAATATTTTTCACCATTCCGCACACGCGCATCGGGCGGTTGAGTTTCTTCTTTAGATAGTCGGCATCTACGACTTGTCCATCTGCTGGACGCAGACAAAGTTGATTCTCTACGAAATCGGCAATCTCCTTCAGCCCCTCAGCGTCCACACCTCTATCAAGGGTTTCAAGATACTGAAAAGCCTGACGTTGTAGCGTCACGAGCATTCCTGCCAAGAGTTGTTTATATTCCACCGTTGCATCTTTTAGACGGTCAGGCACGACGTTGTCGATATTCTTGATGAAGACGATGTCGGCATCTATGTCGTTGAGGTTTTCGATGAGAGCCCCATGTCCACCTGGGCGGAATACGAGACTTCCGTCATCATCTCGGAACAACTCGTTGTCTATCGTGACAGCCACCGTATCGGTGCTAGGCTTCTGCACGGAGAAAGAGATGTTGTATTTCACGCCAAACCGTTGAGTAAAGAATTTTACTTTCTCTGCCACCTTCGCCTTGAACAGGTCGAGGTGCTCGGCACTTACGGTAAAGTGTATATTCACCTCGCCACCGCTCTGTGCATATAGCGCACCTTCCACGAGGTGTTCCTCCATCGGGGTGCGTGCGCCATCCTCGTAGGAATGGAACAGGAGCATTCCTTTTGGCAACTTTCCGTAGTTCAGTCCATCAGCATTAAGCATTGTGGCATCCACCTTTTTGCAGTCGCCTGCCTTTATGAGGGCATCCACGTCAACTCTCTCGTTCAGACTGTCGAAGAAAGCAAACTCTCGGATATTCTCGAAGAATGTCTTTTCAAAGTCTGTCTGTGGCTTTTGGTAAGGTGCATCAAGAAAAGCAAACATATTTTTGAACATACGTGATGCCGCACCAGAAGCTGGTACGAATTTTACTATCTTCCGTCCGCTGGCCTTGTACAGATCCCAAGCCTTAGAGAATGTTTGTTTCTCATCTTCTGTAGGTGCTAGAATACCGCCATTCTCTATACTTGCTGCTGCCTGTAGCCTAAGGAATGGAAAACCTTTTCGGAAACTCTCTATCTGTGCTTCTATCTGCGCTTCGCTGATACCCCTTTGAGCCAACTGCGCCTTGTCTTTATCGTTCATCATCGTGGGTTAGATTTATTTCTTGCAAATATAGTACAACTAACGACAAACCGAATGCAAAAAAGATTTTTTTTAATTTTTTCTATGGTGCGATGGGAGCCTACACCGCTTTACCCTTTCTTACCTTTATTTATAATGTATATGCCGAGTGCAGCGAGTGTGCCTGCGATGATGTATTTCCAATAGAATCTTTCACCGAGGCAAAGGCATGAGGTGACGGCACCCACCACAGGAACCAACGAGTTATATATCGCCACCTTGCCCACAGGATTGCAACTCAGGAGTTTGTTGTGCAAGCCGAAACCAACGGTGGAGATGGCAATAAGCAACAGCAGACAGATGATACCACGGATGGTGATGCTCGGCAGATAGCCACCAGCGAGTAACCCCGGCACTATCACTAATGCCCCACCAATGGCAAGGGAGTAGCCCGTACCCACGAATACGTCGATGCGCCTGCTGAGTCCTCTCGTCATCAGCGATGCCGTAGCACCGCATAAGGCATTGAGTATAATAAAACCATCTCCAAGCAAGCTAAACTCCCCACTTTCCTTTCCTCCAAGATTCAAGGCAAGTATGCCTGCAAAACCGAGAATACATCCCATTATCTTCCGTATGGTCATATTGTCGCTCTTGAAAAAGATGCAGGCAAGGATGACAATGGAGAATACACTCAACGAATTGAGAATGGCTGAGCGCGCCCCTTCGGCATGCGACAGACCGATATAGAAGAACATATAGTGCAACGAGGTGTTGAAGAGAGAAAACACAAGGATATACCACCAATCATGCTTGCTTCTTACCGCAAACGGGCGATGCGCCTGCCGTGCCATCAAAAGGATTATCATCCCAGAAATGCAAAACCGTATGCCGGCAAACAGCATCTTACTTCCAGTCATCTCCTGCGTTATCCGAAACTCCTCAAAGCCCAGTTTGATGAGAGGATAAGCCCATCCCCATGCCACGGCTGCTGTGAGGGCAAAGAGTGACACCCATACAGGGCGCGTAAAAATGTACGTGTTTTCCTTTTTCGTCATTTCATTATTGTTATGCGAAAGTGGTATTAAGTCTTGATATCTGCTTTTATTAATTATCTGCGTTTTCGCTTGAAGAATTTTCGTGAATGTCTCAAGGTACTTTCACGCTTGTAGATAATGCACCATAAAAATAAACCAATAAATCCAAACAAAATGACGCCTGTAATGTCAACAACAACATCCCAAAAATACGGTAGCGGTGGAAATAAATCGTTTAATCTAAAATAAAGAGAATACAAATACATAACTGCAAAAGTAATAAAAAACCTAATGTCTCGCAAATTACGTTTCTGTTTCTTGTTTGTTTTTGACCCTCTTGCAGTAGTAGGTCTCATAGAGGAAAAAGTGAGTGAAACAATATAAACCGTTACAGTTGTGACAATGTGACAGTTGATTTTTTGACTATGGTACTTTTTCTCGTATTCTTATATCTTACTAATATATAGATAATTATATATAAAAAATAAGTAAAAATGAAGAAAAAAGGTATCTTAAATTTTAATTGTCACACTGTCACTTGTAACGCTTAGTTAATAAACTTATTCATCTAAAAAGCATATTTACAATGAAATACGATATTTCAAAGCCACTTGCCCCTAAGACAAAAACGCTCAAGAATGGACAAAACACATGATTTTTTTCTTCTATAAGGCATCAAAATATAGGCAAAACCTCTCGTTTGGGTGCTTTTCCTTATTGCTTCAGCACAAAAGCGTAAATTTTGATTTTTGCATTAAGGCTGTCATTTTTGTCATTTATGAGGGCAACCTTGCATTTCTGCGCACCTTACCCAAGAAAATGGGGGCAACAAATGATAATTGACAAATGATAATTGATAATTGACAATTAATAATTGACCCATCCCTACCACCTCCGCTAACCATCGCGTCAGTCTCCGCAAACGCTCTCAACAACTTCCACT
>JAGHTU010000034.1 GCA_018065185.1 Candidatus Equicola faecalis
AGCTGTGCCATTTGGTCGATGAATGCACCAGTTCCACCGGCACAGTTCCCGTTCATTCTCAAGTCAGTGTTCCTGCCGTTGAAGAACACCACTTTTGCATCTTCACCACCAATATCTATGAGAGCCTTAGTCTCAGGATGTATGCGCCGTGCATACTCCGATGCCGCCACCACCTCCTGCACAAAGTTACAGTGCAGACGCTCTGCAACAGCATTCCCACCGAACCTGTGACGGTAATAATCACCGACACGTCACCGAAATTATCTTTAAGCGCACTGATATATTTTGACACCAATTCCCGGACCTGCGCATTATGCCGTTCATACGATGACGAAAGCAGATGTCCATCGGTATCAAGCACCACCATCTTTGCTGTAGTGGAACCGACATCAAGCCCTATCTTCAATCTGTAATCGTTCTCGCCTCCGTTTGTCATTTTATCTTTTTGTCATTTTCCGACAATGCCACAGACGCCTGAAAGCGGTAAGGTTTGCCCCTATCGCTATCACCCATACAGCTATGGTGAGACACACCAATTCTCCGCTCACTCCGGTGAGTATCGCACCCAAGGCAAGTAGCACCACACGCTCCGTACGTTGCATCACACCCACCTTGCACTCTATATCCATACCCTCTGCACGGGCACGCACATAACTCACCATCACCGAACCTATCATTGCCACAAACGTAACGATGGCAGTATTGAACTTCCATTCCTGCAGAAAGAAGAACGTGATGCCAAACAGACAGAACATCTCGCTGTAACGGTCAAGCGTACTATCCCACACTGCACCGAAACGCGACTCTTGATGCGTTATCCGCGCCATCCGACCATCCATCATATCGAAAAGCCCTGCCACCAACATCAGCAATCCTCCCAAGCCCGCATTGTCCTTGACAAAAACAATCGAGGCTGCTACATTCAGCAAGAAACCAAAGAAAGTAATCATATTAGGCGTTACCCCCATCGAAGCCAAGCCTTTTATGAGTGGGTCAACAATGTGATAGATACACTGTCGTAATACATCAATAATTTTATTATACATTATCATCTGTTTATCTTCCTAAATACAAAATGTCGTTGCATCAAATAGTTCCAGCACACTGCCACCACGATTGCCACCACGGCCTTCGACAATATGCAATTCATATGAGTTGATTCGGTCATGGCAAAAGTGCCAATGGTATTCAGCAGTATGCTACCTATCCAGACCATAGCATAACGTCCCCCGACAACGAGAAGCCCTGTCTTGTATGCATCACGGAACACCATACTGCGATTGACATGGAAATTCAGCATACCGCCAGCCACCGCACCTGTTGCCACCGCACCTACATAATAGACACCTACGACACTTACCAGAAATGCCGTCAATGCAAAATCGACTACGGTACACACCACAGCCGACCCCTGTGCTTTTAGGAATGTGGTTATATCCAGCATTGCACAACGACTATTATCACCAATGAATAAACACCAGCCAGAACATCATCCAGCATTATCCCCCATCCTCCCTGCATACGCTCCATACGCTGGATACCTAACGGTTTCACGATATCAAAGAATCTAAACAGCAGGAATGCCAACAAGGCAAGAATAATATTCCGCGTGCAGAGATCGCCATCAAAAAATACAGAACCGACAGATAGAAGCGGTATCCACACTCCTACCATCTCATCCACCACCACACGACTCGGGTCAGTGCCCCACCTGCGCTCCATCACACTTCCCGACCATATTCCCAGACAGAGAAAGAGCAATATCAATACGCCTGTAAGAAGCAATAAAGAATGTGGCATTACGGCACCCACTATCGCCCAAATGACCAATGCCAGCAAAGCACCCATCGTACCAGGGGCATAAGGACAAAGTCCAACGCCGAATCCCGTACCCACCACAGCGGCAAGACGCTCACAGAAAGTCCACATCTCAATTATTTTTGCATTTATGCAAAAGTAATATTTTTATGATGGTTCACAAAAAGCGATACCTTTATTTAATATTTATTAAAATAAGCTGAAAGGCGTTGAAGGTAGGTATGTAGTACGTATTGCCCATTCTTTAGGGTAGAGATTGTTTGCGCGATTGCCCACATTTTTGGCAAGTCCGAGCCTCTGTCCCTGATAGGTAATAACCACCTCGCCACGAGGTGTCTCCTTCGGCAAAGCGATAGCCTCCCTTCTCAGATAATGCAATGCCTGATAATAATCCACTTCACAGGAAGGTAAAGAATCATGTTCTAAATCTTTTGGAAGAGACTTATTCTTCCATTCCATAATCGGCAGTGAGATATCCTTGAAAGATGTGATTGTCTCAGCACCAGCATCCTTCCTAAGGACAGCCATGAACAGTCCCTCACCACGGGTTCTACCCGGAATGAAACGATATACGGGTTCGTGGAATCCATCAAGCAATGAACCGCAGATGTGCCAATCCTCATGCACATCAATAGGCAAAAGCCTAGCACCTAAAGCAGAACATATCCAACGCACATTTTCCTCATTCTCATGAGTATTAAACGTGCAAGTGGAATAAATAAGCAAACCACCTGGTCGCAGGCATGGCCATATATCAGAAACTATTTGTCGCTGCAAGGTGGCGCAACGCTCCGGGGCGGACGGACTCCACTCCCTCACAGCCGTCTCATCCTTACGGAACATACCTTCACCTGAGCATGGCACATCTGCCAGAATGACATCAAAATATGGTTTGAGTAATTGGCAATCAGCTTTCGATCGTTGACCATTGACTATTGACTGTTTACCCTTAAAAAGAGCAGTTATTTCCTGTGGATAAAGATTCGTGACATACATATTCGGCGCATCGAACTTCTCAACATTTTCCGCCAACACGGAAGCCCTTTTCCGTATCGGTTCGTTACATATCAACACTGAATCAGCCGACAGCATACTGCGTGCACATGTACTTTTCCCACCAGGAGCAGCACAGAGATCAAGCATCTGCACATCACCCGACACATATTGCTGCATCACATGGGCAAGAAACATCGAAGAGGCTTCTTGCACATAATAACAACCGGCATGAAACAGTGGGTCAAACGTAAAGTTCGGGCGCGAAGCGAGATAAAAACCATAATTGCACCACGGCACACATTCACAATGCTCCTGCACGTCATCATGCATCTCTACAGGTTTATATGGATTGATGCGAATACTCACAGGTGGGTCGGTGTCCAGAGCCGACAGAAAATCACGATACAGCTCTTCACCAAACAGAGCGCGCGTATAAGATGTAAAATCGTTAGGAAGAATCATTTCTTGCGGTCAAAGACACAGAAATCATAAGCATAAGCATGCCGTTCATCAGCGTCATGGTGCTCGCGAGATATTTCTTGCCACTCATCCCAGTTTATCGTTGGGAAATAAGCGTCAGCAAAATCCGGCTCATCATCAATGATTGTTAGGTACAATCTATCAGCAAGTGGGAGAGTCTGTTTGTACACAAATGCCCCACCGACTATAAACACCTCTCCGTCATCACATGACACCGCAAAGGCTTCATCAAGTGAAGTGACCCATTCTGCCCCCTGCTTATCCTCGGGAATCTCATTCGGGAATGCCACAACTATATTCCTGCGATTAGGAAGCGGACGCTTGGGGAACGACTCAAACGTGTTCTTACCCATAATAATTGTGTGTGAGGAGGTAATCTCCTTGAAATGCCTCAAATCATTCGGCAGATGATACAAGAGATCGTTATTTCGCCCTATGGCAAAGTTCTTGGCAATGGCAACAATAATACTTATCATACTTTGAAATTTTATACCGACACTTCTGCCTTGATATGGTCATATGGGTCATAACCCTCAAGTTGGAAGTCGTCAAAAGAAAAACCGAATATATCTTTGACGTCAGGATTAAGTCTCATCCTTGGCAGTGGGCGTGGCTCACGGGTAAGTTGAAGACGAGCCTGATCAAGATGATTAAGGTACAGATGTGTATCGCCTGTAGTATGAACGAACTCGCCCACTTCTAAATCTGTCACCTGTGCCATCATCTGTAGCAACAGTGCATAAGAGGCGATATTGAATGGCACACCAAGGAATGTATCCGCTGAACGCTGATAGAGTTGCAGTGACAGTTTTCCTTCTGCTACATAGAATTGGAACAGACAATGGCAAGGTGGCAATGCCATCTTGTCCACCTCAGCCACATTCCATGCGCACACCATCATCCTTCGAGAGTCAGGTGTATTGCGGAGCATATCCACCACATTCTGTATCTGGTCTATATGCCCACCATTATAATCTGGCCAAGAACGCCATTGATGTCCATAGACAGGACCGAGTTCACCATCCTCATCTGCCCACTCGTTCCATATACGTACGCCATTCTCCTGCAGATAACGCACATTCGTATCACCATTTAGGAACCAAAGCAGTTCATGGATGATAGATTTCAAATGCAGTTTCTTTGTGGTCAGCAGAGGGAAACCATCATTCATATCAAACCTCATCTGATGACCGAAAACGCTTAACGTACCAGTGCCTGTACGATCTGTTTTTTTCACTCCTTCATCAAGGATGCGTTGCAATAGGTTGAGATACTGTTTCATATCAGTGTTTCTTTTTTTCCTGTATTGTCACACGTCTATTGGTATTATCCGCCAACACCTGACGCACTATTTCTTCTATTTGTCCCTTCAGTTCATTGATGAATGTTGCCGCATCATATTTGTGATGCTCTATTTCGCGAAGTTTTTTCTCCCAGATACCGGTCAATTCGCAACTTTTAAGCAATTCCTCATGTATAAGGTCTATCAGTTCACAACCTGTAGGCGTGGCAACAAGAGTCTTGCGTTTACGCACGATGTATCCTCGCTTAAACAGAATTTCGATGATGCTTGCACGTGACGACGGACGTCCTATACCATTTTCCTTCAGTGCAGAACGCAAGTCTTCATCCTCAACAAACTTTCCAGCAGTCTCCATTGCCCGCAAGAGTGTTGCTTCCGTATATGGCTTTGGCGGTGTAGTCCATTTCTCCGCAAGATCAGGTTTATGGTCTCCGCTTTCTCCCACATTAAAAACAGGCAACACACGCTCTTCCACTTCTTCCTTTCTGATTTCATCGTTTGCATCTGGCGTAGCATCTGCCACACCCACATAAAGCGCCTTCCATCCAGGCGAAAGAATTGTTTTTCCCGTTGCCTTGAATCCAATATCATCAACTGCTCCAAGAATAGTGGTAGTTGCAAACTTACAATCGGGATAGAAGACTGAGATGAAACGTCGCGCAATCAGGTCATAGACATTTTTCTCGGCATCGGTCAGTCCCTGTGTCGGAACGCCCGTAGGGATAATGGCATGATGGTCTGTCACCTTCTTATTGTCAAACACCTTCTTCGATTTTGGAAGAGCTTTCTTTAGAAGTGGTGCCACCATATCCTCATATCCCCGCAGCCCACGGAGAGTATTCTGACATTTAGGATATATGTCTTCACTTAGATACTGCGTATCAACACGCGGATATGTCGTGAACTTCTTTTCGTAAAGTCCCTGAATGATTTTCAGCGTCATATCAGCAGAATATGAGAATTTTTTATTGCACTCCACCTGCAGTGATGTCAAATCAAAAAGTTTAGGAGGAGCCTCTGTACCATTCTTCTTCTGCACATCGGTGACGGTAAATGGCTTGCCTTCTATCTGCTTCAATGCTTCGCGCCCATCTTCTTCCTTTTCAAATTTTCCTTTTGTTGCCGAAAACACGACATCGCGATATAGTGTCGTAAGCACCCAATACTGCTCAGGAACGAAATTCTCTATCTCACGCTGTCGGTTGACTATCAGTGCAAGCGTCGGAGTCTGTACCCTCCCGACAGAAAGAATCTGCCGATTCTGCCCATATTTTAGAGTATAAAGACGTGTCGCATTCAGCCCCAGCAACCAGTCGCCTATAGCACGTGACAACCCTGCCTCATAAAGAGACTGATATTCACTTTGATCTTTCAACGCGTTGAAGCCATCACGTATAGCATCCTCTGTAAGTGACGATATCCACAGACGCTGTACAGGGCATTTCGCTCCAGCTTTCTGCATCACCCAGCGCTGAATGAGTTCGCCCTCCTGTCCAGCATCCCCACAATTGATGATACGGTCGGCTTTCTGCATCAGGCTTTCTATCACAGAAAACTGTTTCTTTATGCCCTTATCATCAATGAGCTTTATTCCAAAACGCGGTGGAATCATCGGTAATGACCCCAGTGACCAATGTTTCCATGATGAGGTATAATCGTTAGGCTCTTTAAGTGTACAAAGGTGCCCGAATGTCCATGTCACCTGATAGCCGTTGCCCTCCATGTAACCGTCATGCTGGGTATTGGCTCCCAACACTCGCGCGATATCTCTGGCGACACTCGGTTTCTCTGCTATACAAACTATCATTATTATCTGAATGATTGGAGAGCAAAGGTATGAAAAAAAAACGAATCACTTCGTCAGTTATATATTTTTACTATCTTCGACTAAACACAAAACAGATTGGACACTTTTTTGATGCCTTTACAAATAGGTGCGCGCGAAAGAGAGAAGCCTCTCCTAAATCCCATCCTGAAGAGAAGGACTTTTTGAAGCCCCTCCTTTTAGGGAGGGGTTTGGGGTAGGCTACTTTGCTTTGCAAGAGACGGAAATCGTCTTTCCATCGCTCGGAGTTCTGTATATGACGATGACGCACTTTATTCCCATCTTGGGTTAGTCGCCTTTTTGAGTTGCAATCGTGATGTTGCAAAGGGGGTGTTTGTAGGATATAAGATCATACAAGTGTATGATATAAGATCCTACACGTGTATGATATAATATCATACACGCCATTCGATGGGAAGACGAGGAGTGAGACATGAGAAGAGAGTGAGCGCGAGACAAAACGAAAGTCATCGCGCGATAAGTACAGAAGTCTGCGCGATGGGAAAAGAGTGCCCAAACGTGCGTTTGTCAAAAGGCAATCGTGCGCTTGTCCAAAAAAAATTTTTGGCTTTACTCTCACCTTGTACTATCTTTGCAAACAAAGTGTGCGTTTTGTATGCAGAAGCAGATAAAGGATTTTGTAAAATACATCTCAGACATTGAGACTCCCGATGATAGAAGCATAAACATCTATCATGGAAATTCTTATGATGCAAAACTGCGCCGAAAAAACCTTCTCACCTATTTACTGAAATTCACAGAATCACGACCAGATATAATTCTAATCGGTGAAGCCCCCGGCATCCATGGCTGTGGGCGCACCGGTATTCCGTTTACAGATGAATACGCCATGGCGACAGAAGCGTTTTTTGAAGACGAAGGGTTTCATAACCTTGGTCTAGACCGTGAACGCAGTGCGGCTGTGATATGGAACGTGCTGACAAAAAGGGAGACCATCCCTTTTATGTGGAACATCTATCCGTTTCTGCCATTGGCAACGACTTGCACTTCACAGGATATGGGTTTGCCATCAGCATCCAGCGGCCCTTCTTCGGGGCGTCCGTCTGCTTCACATCGGCACAATGCAAACGGCAGTGCCCCTCTGTTTTCAGTCCGCCGTCCGCAGAAAAATGATTTTCCGGGCAACCGCACTCCTGTAGCGGCAGAAATCGAACTGGGACGCGACATTTTCATGGAATTGCTTTTCATATTTCATTTCAACAGATTCTATGCCATCGGTCGGAAAGCATATGATGCACTAAAAGAGGTTATTCCTGATATCACCTACATACGTCATCCTGCACATGGAGGGATAAAAGAATGTACAGACGCGCTAAACCTAATACTTGAATGAAGCCATTAAACAAGAAAATAAGCATCATATTGTCTGTTATGGCATTATTGGCGTATCTGTTCCTGCCAAGCCTTGACATAGGTACAATATCACGTACCGGCATGTATATCATCAAGCACATTTTTCCTTTAACGCAGAATTTTTTCGAGACATTTATCCTCACCGGACTTATACTGTTTCCTCTTCTTGCCATCTGGTTTTCCACTGACGGGAAGCGTTACAAATGGCTTTCCGGAGTGCTTCTTTTCATACCTTGTATCCTTGCTTATATACATTTTGAGACAGGATTAGGGATGATGGTGTATATATTATGTGCTCTTGGTACATTGGCAATTCCTATCTTGCGTCATTCCAATGGACGTAATTTTCAGCGCGTACGTGCCATTTACGAGATACGCAACACAAAAGACACTACATTTATGAGGCTCTTTGTTGCTGTGGTTGTCATTATCATTCTTGATATATGCCTGGTACGATGCACTGACAGCAAGTCTATCATCCATGGCAAGGACAGCACCATTGATCAGATTGACTCTGTCATAACAGCAAAGGAAGCTAAAGAGGCGAAGCTGGCTAAACAGAAAGAAAGTTCACGCCGGGCTGAAGCACGCAAGAAAGCAGAAGAGAAAAAACAGGAAAAAGCAGAACAAAAGAAGAAAGCAGAGGAAGACCACACCATATATCACTATGTTCACATCATTGGCAATGATGTCTGTCTGCGTATTGCATCCGACAATGCTCAACTCCTACGCGATAACAACGGTAAAAACATTCATGTAAATACCGGACAACTCATGAAACACTTCGGAGAGGAGAACGGATACTACAAAGTGATGCATGATACTGACACATGCTATGTGCTCAAGCAGTTTGCACAACCTGTCGGTTTTTAGCATCATACTACAAAGCGGAATAAAAGCAAAAATACCACCTGCACTAAATAGCAAAAAGTGAGGTGGTATTTTCTATTGTCTGACGACAGATGTCTTCTTCTGGAATATTATAACCATCAGCAAGACGCTTTATTATATAGGGAATAAACGATGGTTCATTTCTCTGTCCCCGCATAGGTACGGGGGCCATATATGGAGAATCCGTCTCAAGGACTATTCGTGAGAGTGGCACAACGGCATGTAGCACATTCGTAAGATGACTACTCTTAAATGTACTTACTCCACCTATGCCGAGCAGGAAATTCTGAAACGACAAGAGTTCACGTGCTTCCTGTTCATTGCCTGTAAAACAATGAAACACACCGCCGACCAAATTTTTCTCATATTTTCGTAATATACGCACCATTTCTGCCTGTGCCTTACGGCAGTGTATCATCAACGGCAGATGCAACTCCACAGCCCAGCGCACCTGCTCTTCAAAGCATTGCAACTGTTCCTCATAGAAGTCGCGACTCCAATAAAAGTCCAGTCCGATCTCCCCGACTGCAATAATCTTCACAGGCGAGTCATTAGATGCCGATTCATAAACGAACTCCTTCATCGCCAGTAGTTGCTGACGATAATCTGCTTCCACCTCCTCGGGGTGCAAACCCAACATCGGGTAAAGGAAACCTTTGAAGCTATCACACACCTTCAACAGATGCTCCGATGTTTGCACGTTAATGCCTGGCACAAACACACATCTGCAACCAGCATCCATAGCACGCTGCACGACAGAGTGCAAATCATCCGCAAAATCCTCACCATCAAGATGAGCATGCGTATCAATGAAAGCCATCATTTTACCAGAGGTGATGCACTAATGGACGGATATCCTCATCATATATTTCACGCACAGCCTTCATCTGTTCATCCGTAAGAGGAGGTAGAGCTGATGCTTTTACGTTAGCAGCAATCTGCTGTGGACGACTTGCTCCAGGAATTACAACACTCACCTCTGGATACATCAGTATATAGCGCAATGCTGTAGCTGCAAGGTCATCCGTAGTGAGCGCCTTTTTGAGTCGTTCTGCCGTACGGACACCTGTCAGATAATCCACACCCGAGAAAGTCTCGCCTTTGTCAAATTCCTCACCATTACGGTTATATGTACGATGGTCAGCAGGTCCGAAAGTGGTGTCAGCAGTATATTTCCCCGTGAGAAGTCCACTGGCAAGTGGCACACGTACTATTATCGCTACGTTCTTCTCTGCAGCCTTACGAAACAGTTCATCGGCTGGACGCAGACGGAACATATTGAATATCACCTCTATGGCAGATATATCGTGTTCAAGGGCTGCAAGTCCTTCATCAATCTTTTCTATACTCACGCCATAGTGTCTGATTTTACCCTCTGCCTTGATGCTGTCAAGCACATCAAACACCTTCTTGTCGGAGAATACAGACGTAGGCGGACAATGCAGAAGTGTCAAGTCCAGCGCATCCATGCCGAGTTGCTCACGAGAGCGATCCACAAATTTCCGAAGATTCGTTTCGTTATAACCTTCTGCTACATGTGGCAAAAGTCCACGCCCCATCTTCGTCACCACATATATGCGGTCATTAGGATGACGGCGCAAGAAACGTCCGATTGCTCTTTCACTATTTCCGTCCTGATATATATCTGCAGTATCAAAAAGGTTTACGCCCTCTTTCCATGCTACTTCAAGTGTGTCTTGTGCCACCTGTTCATCAAACTCATCGCCCCAACGCGAACCAAGTTGCCATGTGCCAAGCGATATCTCACTCACCTGGAAACCAGTCTTTCCGAATGTTCTTTTATTGATCATAGCATTTTTATGTTTAGTAGTTTTCAATTATTGATCAGTACTTCCTGTTCATCAGTTCTGCTGTATATTGGCGAAGCATATTCTTGCGATCATCATCCACATTGACAGCATCTAGATATTTCTGTGCCTGACAGAAATAATCATTTATTTTATTTTCGCTCATCTTCCCAATGCCCATCTCGTCATAAAGTCGCGTCACAGCCGTAATCTTGTCGTGGCGGTCAAATTCACGGAGTGAGCACCAATACTGAAGTTCCTTACGTTGACGCACATCAGCACGCAAGAAAGCATTAATCAGCATATATGTCTTTTTGTTTGAAACAATATCTCCACCAAGATTTTTTCTGAACACGCGTTCATCACCATATACGTCTAACCAGTCATCCTGCAGTTGATATGCCAAACCTATTTTTTCACCGAAATGATATAGGTTTTCTATATCTTCCAGTGGTGCATCAGCAAGCAAAGCACCTATTTTTAGAGAGCAGGCCAATAATACGCTTGTCTTCAGACGTATCATTTCAATATATTCTGTTTCTGTCACATCATCGCGTATTTCATACATCATATCATATTCCTGTCCCTCCCCTATTTCAAGTGCTGTCTCTGTGAAACAGTCCAATACGTCATTCAGGTTCTTCTTGTTCTGCTGCAGCATCTGAAAGGCAAGCACCAGCATAGAATCTCCGGAAAGGATAGCCTTATTTGCATTCCAGCGGCGGTGAACGGTAGGGAATCCACGTCTCAGATCACTCTCATCCATAAGGTCATCGTGCAGAAGCGTATAGTTATGGTATGTCTCTATTGCCAGTGCCGATGACAGCACGGAATCCACATCATCACGATAAAGGTTGTACCCCATGAGCATCAATACCGAACGCACGCGTTTTCCACCAATTGACAGAGCATAACGTATTGGTTCATAAAGCGACTGTGGTTCCCGCAATAGGCTCAGGTTCTCCACAGCACAATTTACTTTTTCAAAGATTTGTTTTGAAGTAAACATTATTATTTATTGATTATTAAATTTCCCAATCTCTTCAAGGGCAAGCTCTTGACTGTTAACATTTATAGCATCTTAAACACTATCGGTATCATTATTTTTGTGCGCACAGATTTACCATTATCCACTCCCGGCTTCCACTGAGGCATTGATCTTATCACACGCAAGGCCTCTGCTTCACATTGGCGATTAAAACCTTTTTCCATCTTCACATCAGCGATACTGCCATCCGTGTTCACGATAAACGACACCCGACACGTACCTTCCACCTTTCCACGCTGTGCAGATGATGGATAGTGCAGGTTTTTCGTGAGCCATTTCATAAACTCCACCATACCACCAGGGAACTCTGGCAATTTCTCCACAATGCGGAACACCGAATCTTTCTGCATCTCTGTCATCTCAACAAGCGACAGAGGGTCGTTCTTCTCATCGCCTTCAGGCACATATTCATCCACCTCTCCATTGAGCCTTGCGTCTGGCTCCACTAGCTCAAGTGTAGGCACATCGGTAAGAACTTCGTCTTCTACGATGCGTATCTCTTCTATTTTCTTATCTTCCTTGACTTTATGAGGAGCGGTGATAACAGGGTCTTCTTTTAGGAGTGGAATCATCTCCAGTTCGCGTGTGAGCTCATCCAACAGACTGTGTTGGTCATCTTCGTCACTTTCAGCCACCGCGCTCCATTCTAAAGCAGCATAGAACAACCCCAACGTCAGTACTATCCCGACAAGGAAGAATGTCAAGCGGTAACGTTGCAGGTCAACTTTCGGATTTTTCTTTATTTCCACAGCCACTTATTTTGTTTTCTGCATCATGTGTATCGCACGATTATCAGTGCAAAAATAATGCAAATCATGAACACTGCAAAGAAAACGCAAGCGACCTGTGCTTAATTCTGCACAGGTCGCTTCTCGGTTAACTGAATTTCACCGAAATGAGATACTTTAACTTATGGGCATTATCTCACTATTGCTTCTGTTAGCAATCGTAGAGTCTCTGTCATCAACCATCTATACGACAAGCTCTCTTGATACAATCAACTATATAAGCCACATCCTCATCGCTCACGCACGGACCGGAAGGGAGGCACATACCCACCTTGAAGAGCTCGACCTCCACACCATTGGTATAGACATCGGCTCCAACATAGACAGGTTGCTTGTGCATCGGTTTCCACAAAGGCCTCGCCTCGATTCCGGCATTATCGAGATACACGCGCAGAGCCTCCACATTGTCATTCGGCTCGCAATCAGTATGAGGATCCTCCACATCGTGCAGGACTCCAGCAGCACCACCAACTGCCCCTTCCACCTTCTTCTCGTACGCGTGCTCCTGCCCCACAACGTGTACCGAAGGATCAACCACAATCGTATTCAGCCAATAGTTGCTCCCCTCGGCAGCCCAATCCGGCCCCTTGTGGAACTCAATCCCCTGCACGCCCTCAAACGCCTTCTCATACAACTGGGCGATATGCCTGTGATGGGCGATATGCGAATCCGCAACAGTCATCTGACCGATGCCGATTCCGGCACATACATTCGACATCCTGTAGTTATATCCAATCTTCTCGTGCTGATAATAAGGATAGCTCTCACGATACTGGGTGGCATACCTCATCACCTCATTCCACTCCTCGTTACTTCCTGTAATCAGTGCACCTCCGCCCGAAGTGGTAATCATCTTGTTGCCGTTGAACGACAGCACACCGTACTTACCGAAAGTGCCAAGAACCTGCCCTTTGTAGCGGCTTCCGAAACCTTCGGCAGCATCTTCCACCACCGGAATGCCGTACTTATCGGCAATCGCCATAATCCGCGTGCAATCGTAAGGCATACCGTACAGAGCCACCGGCACAATCGCCTTCGGATACTTGCCAGTCTTCGCCTTACGGTCGATGATGGCAGCCTCCAACAGCTCCGGATCCATATTCCACGAATCCTTTTCGGAACCGACAAATACTGGTTTTGCGCCCAAATAAGTGATAGGATGCGATGAGGCGCAGAACGTAAAACTCTGCACCAGCACCTCGTCCCCCGCCTTCACGCCACAGTTGATGAGAGCCAGATGCACAGCCGCAGTCCCGCAAGACAGCGCCACAACGCGCTTGCCCTGTCCGACAAATGCTTCCAGCTCCTTCTCAAACTGATCCACGTTAGGCCCGAGCGGCACTACATAATTGTCGTCGAAAGCCTTCTTGATATACTTCTGTTCCACACCCTCCTCGCTCATGTGAGCCAGGCACAGGTAAATTCTTTTAGCTGGTTTATCCATTGTTGTATATATTTTAAATTATTCATTCATGTGAAGCACATTCCTCCCATTCCTATTTCTGCATGATGACATGCATTCTGCCAACAATTGTCTATCTGTCAAATTTTTAACGCCATTATTGCGGTATTATTATTCAAGTGCCTCAAGCTTTTCCAAAAAGATTCTATTACGATTCTTTGCACGCTCCAGAATGTCGGAATATTTAATAATCTCAGTATAAAGATTGCCTTGACTTCGATCAAACTTACCTTTTATTGGATAATCTGGTCGGAAAATGTATTTCAGATTAGCAGCTTCGATAAAGTAAGGATTTTTGTCTGAGATTGCTTCATAATCAACATTTTCACCAACTAAATATCCATAGAAAGTGTGGATCTTGAATTTATCATCTGAAAGATTATTGATTAGAGAAGCATAAAGGGTTATCTGGTCAAGATAATCTGAAACATCTACTTCAGGGGCTTTAAATTCAATTATGACACACTTTCCCTCTTCGGGGTAAAGGAATATATCTGGTCTCAAGATTCCACGATCCTTTTTCTTATCATCATACGTATTTCGTATCTTATATTCCTCTTCTTCTTTGGTCAGCTTTTCCTTAATCAGTTTTGTCCCATCAATACTTATCTTATCGAGCATGTATTCCGATGTACCCTTAAAGTATAGGAATTGGTCATCAAATAGCCATAGGTCACTTTGGTCTGGATTATCGTTATGCTTGTGGAATATGAGATTATGAAGTATTTCTTCGTCAATACGTTCTCCATTCTCAAGTTTTTTGAGTTCGCGGTTAAGAATCATCTCAAAAACCTTCAAAACAAGTTTTCTACGAGCTATATATTTCGTCAATCCAGTACGGTTTTGAAGAGGTACTATCTTTGTAAATTGTTTAACATGACCATCCAATTTCTCCTGATATTCTTTGTCATCTGGACTTAAATGCGTGAGCTCATCGTAGAGTTTCTTTAATTCAGCATCTCTTGCGGCCATCAAATCACTGTCTGCTTCATACAATGATTTTAGAATCACCTCATCAGTATCTGCGCTTTTCACATTCTTTTTTAATGCAGAAATAGCCGTTTCGTCAAGCAAGAACATTTCTTTCAGCTCTTCAAGATTTCTAACTGCTTCTTCCTTCTTCTCTCCAAAGCAGGGATACAACTCTGCAATTTTAGCATTAGTCGCATCCAACACATGATCTATAAGAATACATTCTTCTGGATATAGATTTTGTTCATTCTGCTTCTTAAAGTCCGACTCCTTTACCAATGCCAAGTTACCACGTGCATCGTCATCTACGCTATCAAAGTATGAGCTTCTTAATAGAAACATGAAACGCTTATTATCGATGGCATCAGTCGGTTGAAGTCCATCTACATTTACAGATTGAGCCAATGCCCCATTACTTACAAAATGTATTTGATTCTTCTTTAATTCATCTTTTGATCTTGAAAAAGCCAAAAGTTGAAAATTCTCAGCAGCAACAGCATCAACAACTTTATTATTGTTGTCTAATTTGCTAAGATGAACGCTAAACGGCTTTTCAAATTCAGGCATTGGAACATCATTCGCCCTAATCGTTGTTGAATCCTTAAGTTCGTCACCCTCAAATCTTTTAATTTCTATTTGTGGCAGTCTTTCTCTTGATTCGCAAAGTCTTGAAAGGAAATGAACAATTATATCCTTTTTTATGGCAAATATTTGCGGATTATCATAGAAAACCTTTAATGGAACGGCATTCTCCTTTTTGTTATCATACAAAAGTCCCTCAAGTTCAACAATCGTTCCGACATTCTCCTTTTGCCCATCATCCTTCTCATCTTCTCGCAGAATAGCATTGTTTTGCAAAAACGCATCGTTTTTTGACATAGTGAGTTTTATATGCTCATACGATTCGCCCTTTATATATGTACTATCAAAAGTCGTTTTATCAAAGAAATGGATGTATTGGATACGACCAGTACCTTTGTTATTCATACCCTTGGAAGAGTCTCTCAAGTTCACCAGCCTCGCAAAACTATCCATATTGATGCCTGCACCATTATCTTGAACCTTGATATGCGATAATTCATACACAGCATCTTTCCCTTCAAACATAGAATTGTTCAAATAGAAACTAATAGTAATATTTCCATGTTGAAAATTCTCGCTACCAAAGCGCTCATATATAGCTTCCCAAGCATTCGTAAATGCTTCATATATTGGCTGTAGCATTTCACTACTTTTACGTATAGAACGCAATTCGTTGGGATAATATATTCCTTTTGCTCTTATGTATTCCATATTTATTTTATTTCGGGATTGTCGTTTAATAATTTCAATTTAAGTGAAAGGCACCACAAGTTGATCTGTTTCAGCCTTTGCCTTACAGAAAAGCGAACCTAATATAGCAAAAAAATCTTCATAATCAACCGAGTTTCATCATATAGCAATTCGTCTCTTTCTTCTCGAATCCCATTTTCTGGTATAGTGCATTGGCGGCTTCCCGCTTTGGATTGCTCGTCAGATGGATGCAATCCACGTTCATTCGTGCCGCTTCGTCTATAAGATGCTCCATCAGTTTCCGTCCCATTCCTTTGCCTCTCATCTTTGAGGAGACCACTAACGATTCTATGGTTGCATCTGTGCTGAATGGCTGATGGAAGATGCACAGGCTTGCACACGCGACTATTCTTCCCTCTTCACGGATTACGTACAGATGACTGTTCGGGTCTGCAAGCATACGCTCCAGAGATTCGCGAGTGAAGACGATGCTGCCAGAGAGTTCCTGCATCAGGGAGGACAGGTCGCTGAAATCGGAATCGGTATATGTGAGGAGTTCGTGCATGGCATAATATCTTTACAAAAATCAAATCACCTATGATGGGATTCTCATATCTTATTTATTTGCATACCACATCAGGTGATCAAAGCCGTTACGGCTTATATTGTTATTATGATGAGCTAACACCTCATCAATATTTCTGACGAAGGTTTCATAGTCATCAAAAACAATTTGTTTTACGATGTTCTCGGCATACTTGGGAAAAACTGCTATTACGACATTATCAATGATCGGAAAGTTGTCGGCTTCAGTCTTCCCTTGAAAAAAATTAATGCAAGCATAATGGCAAAATTTTGTAGCGAAAGAATAATTCTCCCGACCGCTGCGTTTGCCTGTTGCAGTTTTATTTCTCAAATGGGAGACAAGAAAATATTTTTCACCCTCTGGTCCTAATTTGATTGTCGGCTTTTCCAAATACTCTAATGTTTCGGAGCTCGATAAAGCACAAATCCTTTTGGCAAGTTCCGAAAGTTCTTCAGCACTCAAGCGTGTGCTGTTTTCTCTGTTGATAGCACGCATCGAATTTTCCACAGTCAGTAAATCGGGATGAGGCATATCATACAACTCCTGTTTCAATATATCAAGACACGCCTTTGATGTCGAAAGATTATTTGAATTCAGAGAGCTATTGTATCTTGAATTTTCAGCTATCATAGCCTCAACTCTGGCAGCATTATCAGAAGATATGACGACCATACCGTTTGAATCCCTATCCAAAAGGTATTTGGTTGAATTATTATGCTCTGATTCTATCAATGTCATTTCTCCCAAAATACACTTATAGCACAATTCTTATATTCAATGCACCATTCGAAAAATTCTCTTCGATTGTCCGTCTCGAGCCTTGTGTCAAAACAATCTCCCGCATATATGGTTTCCTCATTTCTACAATCACTATTATCCTTTTCATTAAAGTACGTCCCCATAACTGTATATTCAGGCACTTTATCGCCTTTACCATTGCCGTACTTAAGACGCCAAAATGGGAATTCTTTACTCCGGTTAACCCACCTAATCTTTCCATCTACCGCAAATACAATCATAATAGGGTAATCCCCTATATCTGCGTATCGCAATGCGGCGGCAGACTTGCTGACCTTATACCTGTCTGCGATTGCCTCAATAAGCTGAAAATCAAATGAACGACCTTTAATAAAATCCTTGACTGAACTGGACGGCATCAAAAGCGCAGAAGCAAAAGCGTCAGCTTCTCTTTCTATCTGCCATTCAGGAGGATTATCGAGAAAGTTGACTGATCCGTGCGGCTTCAACTCGCCTGTAATCAACCCTAAGCGATGGGAAGGGATGAAATAATGTCCAAGTTCATGAGCCAAAGTGAACCGCCCCTTCATATTAGTAAGGGAGTTCCTTTTTGAAGGATTGCAGTTCAAATGAATATAAAACTCATCAGTATTCTGTTCAAACCAAGTCAACCCGTCAAACGTTGTACTGCCATAATCATCGCAGATGATATGTAAGAATTCATCTTCGGCAATTTGCTCCAGAGGAATTGGAGGCTCATACTGGGAAGCAATACCTTCAGCAAGTGCCAGAACACCTCCATCAATGTCAATCATTCTCTTTATTATGTTGGTCCTTAATCTTTTCGACAACTTCCTTAGGCAGAGAGTCGAAATTGCGAGCGGCAATTCTCATACTTGCAACTTCTGGTGTCACATTGCGAAATGGACGGGTAATAGTCTTGATTGGGAATACGCCACTAACTATTTTATCTGTATCAACATGAAAGTTTTCTTTAACAACTACCTTCGAGTACACTTTCTCGAAAGCAACCATTTCATCTTCATTTCTTGGAGGCAAACAGCCCGATGTGCTTAAAATCTTGTCAATAATGCATTCTTTCATAATGTCAACCCTCTATTTGTTCCTTCGTTCGCCAAAGACATTGTCTTATACCGTCTTGAGTTATATTGTATCTGGCTCTTAGCTTATTCAGAACATTTCTTGGCACTTTCCGTCCAGGCTTATCATAAATTTTATATGTAAGGTATATGGTTATCTCTTTTTCATTTAATTTTGAGAGTCTATTTTCCAACTCTACTTTCATTCTCTCAAAGGATTCGTCAGATACATATTCATCCTTGAAAAATTCTCCGATGAACTCTGACGGACTTGTTATGAGTGGTAAGTCTTCTGCTTCAGGGTGGGAACAGTCACCACTTTGGGAAAGCAACGTCAACTCATGAACCATAATCCAAAAAATCCAATTCAATATGGCTCTATCAGTATCCTTACATTTTGATTTACTCTTGTTAAAGGTAGGATATTGCCATATTTTTTGGAATGCGCATTGCACTATTTGATAGGCAATGCTCTCAGGCTTCTTCCATTTATTACAGTGGACTAACGCCATCTGGGCAGCTCGTTCTTCATAACAACTACAGAACTTTACAAAAGCATTTCGAGCTTCTTCTATGTTCTTAGCCTTATTCATTGCCACCGCCATCAACAATTGTTCACCATCAATTTGCATAAAAAACTTCATTTAAATACTAAAATCGTGACGAGAGGCTTGAATTGTCACGGTTTTGGCATATGATTGGAACCACATATTAACGTGGTATTAATAATATGAAAGTAAAAAATGTAAACGGTTCAAGTCGTTATGGAGCACCGGCAGGATACACATCCTGGCTCGACTATTGGAACCATCATGCAAGCCATACGGCTTATCGGTGCAGTGCAACAGATTGCCACCATTGGGGCGAATTGGTTGGAGCTCATGTGCAAAAGGCATATAGCACAGACCAGAAGTGGTACATTGTGCCTCTTTGCAGCGGTTGCAACCAAAGAACGGACATCTTCGATGTTGACGAAGAACTTGTCCCTGTTCCAAGCAATCTTTAAACAAGTTGGAGGTGAGTGTATCCCCGAAAGAAAAACAATGGTCTTTCGGGGGACATTCACATCTATACACATTAAGGGTCATACTTGTAATATAATTTCATCAGTCAAGCGGGTCATATTTTTGATCCTTGCACTTCAGGCTTCATTGTTAAAATGTTAACTTGTTAAACGTTAACTTTCCTCTTTCCTCCCGAATGCTCCTTCGACCGGCTATCCATCAGTCCAGAAACAGACTTTTTGGTTGGCGAGACGATTCCTGAGCCTGCCGAACCATCATTTTTGCCAGCAAAGCTCCCTAACCCCTAACTTCCCCAATATCTCCTCGACTGTAAACGAAGTTCTAAGGACAGTCGTCATCGAATGACCAAGATTCTTCAGGCTGTCGCCAAGGATATATACTGTATCGTCGATTATTCAGAATCTGTCGTGTTCCTTCTGTGGAAGCTGGATTTTATTGATGGCAGGATACTGCCGATTGTGCTTCTCCAAATCCGTATCAAAGGCCTCATTGAAGCGGGTGTATATGGTACATTCCACATTGGACTGTCGCTTCGAGAGCAATGTCAATGTACGTTCATCACAATAATTGTCAATCAGGACAATCCTGTTCTTAGCCTCCCTCACAAGAGCCGCAACATACTCCCAAGCGTCAAAAACGCACCCTGTGGAGAAAATCCGCTCTTCAGGCTGTCGATGCATATCCACCAGAAACTCCACCTGCTGCTTCTGTTCACTTAATTGCTGTTGGATGTCCATAAACCTTTCATCCGTACGCTCTTGAAGAGCAATAAGCTGGCGATTGATGGAATAACCACGAAGCAGATGCTCTTTAAGAACTTTAGTCGCCCATATTCTGAACATTGTGCCTCGTTGCGACATAACCCTATAACCTACAGAAATAATAACGTCAAGGCTATAGATTTTGGTCGGTTTATATTTCGACAGAGTATTATGCAAAATTTGCATATTACTATCCTCCATCAGTTCACCTTCATCAAAAACATTCCTGATGTGGCGAGCTATATTTGACTGATCCTTTTGGAATAATTCAGCCATTTGCGCCTGCGTAAGCCATACAGTCTCCATATCAGAATCCAAGCGAACCTCTATTCTGACATTCTCATCTGGCTGGTGCTTCAACTTCGTTCAGCATAAATACCGAACAATCTCCCCAGCCGTTCCTTCCGTTTTCTCTACTTTGTCGTTCATAGTCTAAATTTCAATTATGCGAAAATACAACTAATTCCCTAAATCCCTAATTCCATAGATCCTATTTCCATCATTTCCCGCGCAAGCGCCCTCTCACCTTACTCGTTATCGTCACCAGAATCTTCAGGATACGTTCAAGGTCGTGATTCAAAGACAAATATTGGGAATCATCCAAATAACCATTATCGTGCAACAGGTTCAGCCAGTACTCAGTCTCTCGCGCCTCTTTCAGAGCGATAGATGATTTAGACAAGAAGTCCGCATCACTCTGAGGGTGCTTTGCCTCATTCATATTAGCACCTATCGATGTTCCCGAACGCAATACCTGTTTGGATATAATATACTCCTTATATTGACTATCGTCTTCCTCTGTCACGACTCGGCGTAGTCAACAAACGAGTTTGAGACTCTGCTCTCGTTGCTCCATCGGTTCTGCATCCTCATTGAGGTACTGATACAATCGCGTAATCCTACAGGCAAAGTCATAAGCCAAATCCTCAACCTTAGCCACAGCCTTCTCCTCCTCCGACATCAAAGGCTTCAGATTCCCTCTTTTCTCCTTAAAGGATTTCGGAACATCCTTCTTCCCCTGCCAACCATTGCTATATGTTTTCTTCTCGTAAACCATAATTTCCTAATTCCCTTTTTCCCTAAATCCATAGATCCCTGATTCCCTAGTTCCCTAATTCCACCTTTCGTTCCAGCTTTCTTCGTGGGTCATGCTTTCAATATGTCTTCATCAGATAGTGGTTCATACCTCCCATCCTTGCACTCCAGAATCAATGTGCCGGATTCCATGCATTCGGTGTTGTGCCAACGGCCCACATCGACACTGAAGCCATATACCTGCGGTGAGCCTGCCGAAGGCGAGGGTTTGCTTTCATCTTCGCAAGACTGGGGCTTTTCTCTATAATTTGGAATTTATCCACTATAAAATAATAAGGTTTTCGTCATCGTCGATTTGAATGCGATTAGTCGCAACAAAGATTGCCCCATATTGTTTTTTTAGTTGTTTTTGTTCAATAGGATCAGTGAATATCAAATCATTGAATGACATCTTCTTTTTTGGCCATGAAATAATGGCGAACAATTGTTCGTTGAAAAGAATTTTATTCTTCTTAAAGTGGATAATTGTGTTAATCAATTGTTCTTTTGCGTCTTTTCTGAATTCAGTTACATTCTTTCTGTCCTTAATCTCAAGAAAAGCAATCCATCTGTTTCCACATGTAAAATACGGGAAAAAGCAGCCTTCACAATGGACATCATCCGTGTTATCCGCTTTCTTGAACTGATGATCATCGAAGATTGCAATACTTACAGGAAGGATATTCGGATTTTCAACACATAGGAAATTGACATTAAATGTACGACCTCTTGTATCAGAAACAACTTCGTTTTCTGTTAAAAGTACAGTAACTTTCTTTTTATTATCTGAATAACGCGAAAGGTCTGCAATCCAAAATTTATCAGCTGATTCCAATATAATCTTAGTCTGAGGATAGCAACCCTTAATCTTCTGCCTTAGTTTCATAGTGTTGCAACAACCTTAAGTATTCAGATGATAGAGCCTTATACGATTTGTTGAGATAGTTATCTTCAAGAAGCCCATCTTCGTCTTGCACTCTTACCAAACCGCCATTCTGAACTTCATATATAGACACTAAATCAGGTGATATCCATGCCGTATTGGATTGTATTGTTTTTTTTGTTTTTTCAGGCACATCGTTGCCAACTATGCCACCCATTATGCAATTATTCAAGGCAAATAGGATATAAGGGCTGTGAGTCGTTATTGTGCAACAGTGTTTTCTTTCAGAGGTGCATTGATGAAGAATATAGTTAATAAGCTGTATTTGTGCATCAGGAAACAGGTTCTGTTCTGGTTCCTCAATAATATATGTGATTCTGTCCGGCACTGTCAATCGGGTCATGGCATTCTGATATGATTCATATAGTGTGCGCGCACCTTCATCCATCATGTTCAAACGATTATTGAACTCATCAATTATTCCTTTAATCTCTGAAACTTTAAAATCCTTCTTAATTGGACGAAGAATATATTTTTCCATCAATGCCTTGCGCATCTTGTTTAACTTTGTATCGTCCTTATATGATGACCGTATATCATATTCCCTGAAGTACTGATCTGAATAATATTGCAACATTACGTATAATGGAGTTATTGATTGCAATCCACTTGATGAGTCAGAAAGAGAAATATCGTATGTCACACCATTGGAATGGAGAATACGGTCTCTATTCTCACTGCGTTTCTTGTCATAGCAATATTTATAACCCAAAGAAAGAACCTCCGTTTTATTGTCTGGAGTATAAGCTTCTCTTGCACGCCACCAGTCAAAAAGAAAACTCTTTAAATTAGTTGACTTGAATTCAAATCCATCCAACTCTGGCAACGTAACCATATTTCGCTCTGCCGGAATATAGCTGATCTTCTGACGAGTATATTGAGCATCGTCATTAAGTGAAATTTTTAGATTTCCGTTTTCATATTTAAGCTTAATGACATCTGTATCATATTCTATGTAACTGTCAGGGACGAAATAACCATACATCTTATGAAATTTCTCTATCAATATTCTGAAGGCCTCACCATCGCCAATTATCTCAGAATCCAACGTGGTAGCGACTTCCTTCTCAATCCATTCACAGGTGCTCATCACCTTTGCGATAGTGCTCTTGCCACTGCTTTGCGGTCCAATGATGAAATTGAACCTGCAAAGTTCCACATCTATGCTTTTAATAGGACCTACATTTTTAATTATCAAATGCCTCATATTGATGTTTGATTACTATCTTTAGTTTGACAACATTTCAGCCTACAAAGTTAGGCTTTTTCCCGACATGACGGGAAATTCTGCCGAAAAAATTTGGAAGAATAAATATTATTTATTATAGCACCCGCTTCCATTAACAATTCTTAACCTCGCCCGTTCCCGTCATCGTCATCGTACGCAGGTCATATCTCCTCCCCCGCATACTGAATTTTCTTACCTAATACTGTGGCGAAGATCATTTCTATGTCTTTTATGAAGGAGTAGTGTCTGTAGTAGTAGCAGTTAAGGCGCACTTTGTCGGGATAGATGACGGTGTCGTTATACTCCACAGCGATGTCCTGTGCGGGACGGGTGTCTCCGGCAGCCTGCTTTTGAGAAACGTATTCAGCTATCATTTCGTCCTCCAACCGATACTTCAACGTTGCAGGTCCTGTGATTCCTGGACGGAGTTTCAGCACATCCCTATCATCTCCCTCCAGCTTGTCGGCATATCCAGGGACATCGGGACGTGGGCCTACGAAGCTCATATTGCCGATGAGCACGTCCCATAGTTCCGGCAGTTCATCCAGCTTGTAGTGGCGCAACTTCGCCCCTAAAGGGGTGATGCGACTGTCGCCAGACACGCTCACCGATGAGCCATTGTGAGCTACTACCATAGTCCTGAACTTATGGCAGGTGAACAGCTTTCCATCCTTGCCCACACGCTTCTGGCAGAAGAACGCAGGTCCTCCTGGCATTTTGACTTTCACCAGAATTGCCACAATCACCAGTACCGGCCACAGAATCAGCAAGCCAAAGAAACTGGCTAAAATATCAAACAATCGTTTCAATATCATTTCATTCAACAAATCATTACGGATTCAATTTCCCATTTTTTATCAATTTTCCCAAGATAGTAACCCATCTCGCCAAAGATAGCTCTTTTATCGTCTTTCCGGTAATCGTCATACGCATCAAAGCCACGGAATTTCAGCACCTGTTTCAGTTCCTTCCGATTGAACTTCAATGCTATCAGACGGCCAGCCACTGTAATCACATCGCCCAAAATCCACTTGGTCTTCACCCCGATTTTTGCATCACAAGGCTCATCAAACTTTCCTTCAGTTGCTAGTTTATAAATCACCCAAGGTATATCAAAACCTGCTTTCACTGGCGTTGCCAATCCTCCTGTAAAACGTGCGTTCACTTCGATGAATGCAGCCTTACCTGTCTCAGGGTCATAACGGAAATCTATTCCACACACACCGTGAAAATCCACAGCATCCAACAACAATTTTGCATACTCTTCCAGCACAGGAGCACTGACTATCTCCCTCTGAGTGGTCGTTCCGCCTCCATCTGTCTTTGTCACCAATGCATGATAGACCGAGGATTTCCAGAATCCGTCCCAACGCACGCAATCCACACTATAGTCCGTTCCCCCTATCCACTCTTGCAACAGCATCTCTGTGTCTCCATCGTGGTCAAACACGTTTCCGTGAGTCTCCTGCATCAGGCCCAACAATTCCTCTTTTGACTTCGGGAAGAACACACCCTTTGCAGAATTGCCGATAACAGTCTTGAACACCACGGGGTAATTCTCAACCTCTTCAACGGATTTGTAAACCTTAGGTATCGGACATCCAGCCTCAGCTGCCTTATTCGTAGCCCAAGCCTTATTTGATAGATTCAAGAGCAGCTCATCACTCTCGTAAGGGATGATCAACTCTTCAGGAAACTCCTGCCGATGGCGCATAATCACTACACTCTCATCGTGAGTCGGCATCAGCAACTTCGGCTTCAGTTCTTCAATCTTTTCCTTCAGCACTCTGATGAAAGCCTCTTCCTCTTCAAATGGATCAGGATAACTGAAACTTCCGGCACAGAACTTCGACACGGAACAGATGTTCCTCTTGCTCGTGTCTGCTGCCCAAACCTTCAACCCTTTTTCTGTCAAAGATCTTAATATCGTATAACCTACTCTATTCCAGCAGTAAGTAAGTAAGTAAGTAAGTATTACATCGCACTTCTTTTCCATCAGGCTGCCATCATTGAAGGTTCAACTTGCAGCCCGAGGGGCCAGTTAACTAATTCAAGTTCAATCAGGTAGAGGTACCCCCCCTATAACACGCTGACTATCAGCCTTTTCGAAGCATTCTATCAACATATCTCCGTTATTTAGTGTTTTAATTATCTTTATGTCATTCACCTTTTTGGTCACTGCCATCGAAGCGGGATTCTCGGGCGAGATGCTCTTGAACATCCTCAGCCCCAGCTCCTTTGCCACACGGTTCATTGCGACTCCCATCTCACCGGCAATACCCATCCCACGATGGTCAATGCCCACCATATACCCCTTGAATGCCTTGCCGTTCACGAACGAGCGCATAAAGAAGTAGCCCACAATCTCATCCCCGTCCATAGCCAGAAACGTGAGGAACGACTTGTTGAGCACCACCTTCCTGACGCCCTTCTCATCGAAATCGTGAGGCTGGAAGAACCTGAAAGCCTCCTTAGGCTGTGCATCGAAGAAAGACTTCATCCGAGCAATATCCTCCTTGGAAGCCAGCCTGAGCGAATACCTGCCCGAGCACTCCTCCAGCAGCTCAGGCAATCCCTTTATCGCCCTATGGTGCATCAAGGCAAATGCCTCCGCATTGCCCCATTCAATGGCATCCCACAGGAACCCGAACTTGTCTTTGACTATATGTGCGATTTCGTAAAGCATAACTGATTATCTTTCTATACTCTATCTTTATTAATCCTATTCAAAGCCAGTGTCCAGAATGAATCCAGGAGGCTTTCGTTATAGACCATCTTGTATTTCCATCTGTTGCGCCACCAGCGGCGGGTCATGAAGATGCCGTATCTCACTATGTGTCTCTTGCGGTCGGGCACATCGCCTTCTTCTTGCGGGAGGAAGATGTCATCCAACACCCGTTCGGCAAGTGGCTTATTGATAGTCACGCCTTCGAATGCCGACAAGTCCATACCAAGATGCTCCACACATATAGTCCCTATGACATCATAGAACGGCATCATCTTCTCTTCACGGAAAACCTTCAGCACATACTGCCAATCTATCTTTGAATGATTGCTACTTATGAAAAGTCCAAAATCAAGTATCTGTCTCAAACAAATCTCGTGAGCGGCAAAATGTTCTCCAGCGTGCCGCAGCAAGAACAAGGCATTGAATGTGGCACTGGGGAGCAATACGGTTTGCCCTCCCACCGGAAGCTCTTCCTTGGGATAATCCTCGGAATCGTTCAGCTGCTGAAGAATCCTCTCGAACTTGCGATTGCTCCTATGCTTTATGTCGTCCAGGAATTTCAGGTGATTCTCAACGATGATGCCCTCCATCTGGAATGACGAGTGCTTGTGATATTCCGCCACCACGTCTATTCCTGCAGCACGAAACGCCTCATCACCTGCCGATCCTTGGAATAAGTCTATATCTCCCAAAGGGCGATGTTCCGGAATCGGATAGACCTGCGAGAGCGCATATCCTTTGAGCAGGATGGGCCTCTGGTTGTGCTCAGACAGTATTCCGGCAAGGGATTCTATAACCGCCTTATACCTCTGGTAATCATCCTCCGCTTGCATCACCTCCCCGAACCACTCGTACTTCGAGTCTTCAAGCTCCTCAGAATCAATTTCGAGCTCAAGGCCCGGGTTTGCCTCATAGAGTTTCTGCAGGCCGTCAACCGCAATGGCGGCAACGCCTTGGTCAAAGGAGAGGTCGACCACCTGCTGCCAGCAAATCTTTGAAATAGCAGGCAAATCTCGCTTTGCCCCAACCGTTCCAAGTGACGAGCGAAGCAAAAAGAAAAGTATATCCTGGGCTTCCGTCATACTATTTCAGAATCTTCCTATAAAGTTCCGCCACCTGCGGCCACATCACAGAGAAGTCATACCATTCAAGAACCTTTCTGCGGCCAGCAGTTCCAAGACTGCTTCTCAACTTGTTGTCCAACATAAGTTCCATCCCTGCACAAATGCTTTCCGGAGTCAATTCAATATACTCCCCTGTCTCATGCTCAACAATAGAATCAACACATCCGTGAGAGCGACTAACCAAAATCGGGACTTCCATAGCCGATGCTTCTATTACGCACATTCCAAAACCTTCCCGATGAGACGGAAAGACAAAGCAGTCCATCAATATGTAATAGTACGGTATCATTTCTCTGCTCACTCTTCCGGTCAACACGATATCCACTGACTCCTGCATCTTCTTTTTGGTCTCCTCCGGCAAGATATCCCTTTCGTCAAAAGGTCCTACCAGCAGCAGTCGGGCCGTCAAGCCAGGGTTCCGTTTTTTGAACATTTCGAACCCATCGATCAATTCCGGAGTGCCCTTGTCTTTGCAGAACCTGCCACAGAATCCGAATACAATGTCCGCATCATTCAACCCAAGGCGTGTCCGCTCCTGGTCGAGACGTTCCGCACTTAGCCGCTCCAGATTGAATATATTCTGAGCATCTATGCCGCCACAAGTTCCCTTGCCAATAACATATTGTTTCTCTGCCCCATTTATACCATCTTTCACACACTTGGCTCCCAATGATGGTGACACGTTGACAATGCCTGTCGCCAAAGTACTGACAAACTTTTCCTCCGCAATGAAGATTGACTTCTTAAGTCCTTCCATTGTGGAATAGATAATACCATGTCTATAGTAGATTCGATTCTTTACTCCTGCCATCTTGGCTGCAATCATTGCAACCAACGCCCCAACCGGTGTATGTCCGAATACAGCGTCCGGCTTCTCCGCCTTGATTATTTTCCTGATGGAAGAAATGGATTTCAATACCGCCAGCGGAGAGATACTTCTGGGAATATCCACCGGAAAATACTTGATTCCATTCCTCTCGGCAAATTCTTCAACACCATCTTCCGGCTTGGCGGCCAAGAGTATTTCATAGCCTTGTTCCGAAAGATAGCGGAATTGACCGTCAAAAAAATATGATGTACGGGCGAGCGTAAAAACGTGTAGGGCTTTCATTTCAAATAGTATGTTCTTGATTATTTGCAATGAACTTCTTGTTCAACTTAGCAACAATCTTTTCATTCAATGGGGAACAAATATAGATTCTGAGTTTATCAACAAAAATGCAACACATATAAAATACCACAACTGTCGCGACCAATAGCAAGCCGGCAGGTATCGGAGCAAAAGTGTCGTAAATATAATGACATGCTCCGAACAAAACTTTTCCGCCAACTGTCTGGGAATGTATTAGATAAACCGAAAGTACTGATGCGCTTATCCAGTTTATCCACTTGTTTTGAATCTTCCAAGTCATTACCCAGTGGAAAAAAGTGACTGAAGCCAGTAACACCATCGGTGAATTGTATCTGAAAGAAAACAGAATAGCCATTGGAGTAAACCCAACTTTTATGGCATGCATCATTGTGCATAAAACACAGATTGCCAACCATTTATACCCCCCCCCAGTTTGTAGAGCTTTAATTGGCTTTTCTGATATGAAGCAGCCAATGTAATAGAGGACTATAAAATGAATAACATGATATCCGCTCACGCTGACCTCGGCACTTTGATGCATATATCCAAGATAAACGTCAAGAATGAGCATCATCATCAACATGGGTGTCTTCTTGGAGTCTGGCAGATTATCATATCCTGCATTAAGCAATGGCGCGATAAGGTATAATCCAAAATAGGCAACGATAAACCACATTCCACTCTCACTTAATGCAAAGACGCTTCTCTTCAACGCATCCATCCAAGTTACCTCGTGTAACACAAGACCTATTGCAGAGAACGTTATTGCATAGAATGCACATTGCGTAAAGAGATTAACAAAGCCTTTCCAACTCTGCTCGATACGGAAATATCCACTTATCAGGACGAAGCAGTTAACCGCAATTATTGACATGCTCATAAGAAAAACCTGAAAGTGATGAGCAGGATAATTCACGGCTATATTCAAATCCGCATACAAAGATTGTAGGACATGATTGCATAATACCCCAAGCATACAAAGTATACGAAGGAGTTCAAAATTGGATTGTCTTTCTTTTGATGCCATTATCTTAGTTTTGAAGCTAATTTACTTGTTACTATCGGAAAGAGATGAAATAAGCAAAAAAGTATTTTAAAAGAAGTTGGAATATACATAGATGAGGATATCACAGCAAAACTCTCATCAAAGCGAGCTTTTACAAATTTTCTTTCTTCATCTGAAAGATTTGGATTGTTATATATCAACACCATTGACTTGCAAAACTGCATGCGAGAGCAATGTTCCAGGTCTTTTTCCTTAGTTCTGATAAAAAATTTGATGCGCTCTTCATAAGCTTCAAGAAAATCCCAATTAGGTTTCTTTGCATGCATTGACATAGTACTTTGCTGGTTATCCACATAGTAATAAAGTGGCACATTTGTTACTCCGATTGTATTAGCAGCATAATACCACTTCCATGTTGTGAAATCATCCTCGAAAAACTTATCCTCTGTCATAAGTCGTCCGTCAAAGATGTGTCGTTTATATAGTTTTCCCCAAACCACAATCTTTGCCACCTGATTCAAGAAAATGCTATGATTGTCATACATCGTAATCTTCTCCACCAACTTAACTTCGGGAAATTTTGCAGCAACACCTCTAAGGAAACCACATTGAGCAATATCAACCTGCTTAGTCATAATGACACTGAGCATCACCTTCAGAAAATCCTTGTGCAGATAATCATCTCCATCCAAAAATGTGATGTATTCACCTCGTGCAATACGCAGAGCTGCGTTACGAGCCTTTGCCACACGCCCGTTTTCTTTGTGTATGACTACGATTCGGCCGTTATGACGAGCATACTCGTCACAAATATAGGGGCACCTGTCCGGACTACCATCATCCACAAGTATGAGTTCCCAATTGGAGTATGTCTGATTAATTACGCTCTCTATGCAATTGGATAGGTATTTCTCAACCTTATAGACGGGTACTATTACGGAAACTAAAGGTTCTGTCATTTGATTATATATTTTTCAAATGTAGTTTTTAACTGATTTTGTATTCTATCTCGTGAATGGTTCTTTTTTCCACATTCGTATGCCTTCTTAGCATACTCTCGTAGAACGTCAGGATCATCAACTATTCTTTGCAGTTGTCGCAGAATCTTGTCATACGAATCAATACAGATTGCAGCATCGAACTCTTTCAAATACTGATAACCGGTATGCTGATTCCAGCATATAGCCATTATTGCACAAGAGGATGCCATAAGATCAATAATCTTAGTAGAGAAGGAAACACGTGTTGCATACTTGTATTTTTTGTCAAACGACTCAACATGAAGGGCAATATCCGCTTCTTTGTAAATGCGAGCCAACTCCGAACCTAGGACAGAACCCTTTACATAAATATGATTCTCTTCACAAAGCGACTTCCCCTGTTCCTTTGTGAGCTGTTCTGGCGTATAGATATCAAGTATCATCTTGACGCTATTCTTGTTTATCTCATGCAAAGCCTCACCTATAGCAGCCAACGACTTCCAGCGATTGCAATATAATTTTCCGGCATACACCAAACGAATAGGTCTGCCCACCGGTTTCGATTCAAAGTTTTCAGGGAAAACGCCACACTTATAAAGCGTGCCAGTTTTTATTCCGTATTCAGCGGTATATTCCTTTGCCTGATCCTTTGAGAACATCAAATACTCCTTGTAGATAGGCATCGTCTTCTTCAATGCCCTGTGGCAATACCAACGCCTCAACCAGTAAAGAGGAGAATAGTTTACTTCTGTGTATGAAGCTTCATCATCCGCTGTGAATGCAATGAATGGGGCATTTGTCATCGTGTGTACCAGCCGCTCAAGTCTCAGAAGTTTAGGAGTTGCAAGTCTGGGGCAATAGACGACATCCGGGCTGAAATCATCTATGAATTTCTTCAATGCCACCTTATCATATCTGCCAAATCCCCAAATTGCATCACGCAACATTACAACCGGGGTGTGAATCAGCAAAGAGAGTTTTTTCATCTTCCCATATATCCCTTGCCTCTGCAGATTCACTTTGGATGCTTCTTGATTTATTCCATCAGAAGGAATAGAAACAGTACTTCCTGCCTTATGCTTTGAATATATGCTTTTAAGCATTTGGCTATCCGTAATTCGAAAATATCTGGAACAGATTCCATTATTTGGCAACCCCGGACTACAATAGATTTGAGCGAAATCAGCATCAAAACCTTGAAACCAATTCGTCAGGACGTTATTGCCGTAAACATAATCGTTCCATTCTTCGTCTGTGATGAGGAGAATTTTCATAAAAGAAGAATTATTCTGTAGCCGCAATAACATTAGTGGCGTCTCAATGGTTTAATGCATTTATTATAAAAAGTACTAAAATACCTTAGAAGAAGTGCCTTTAGAAATACTTTTATCCATAGTTTATTATGTAATACTCTTTCCTTATAGAAAACTTTATCATTCATTACTGAGTATTCAATTTTGGGCATATACTTAATTGAATTTATGTCAATGTCATGCATGTTCAATTCGGAGTATAGAACCGAAGAGGAATCCTTGACACTACGTCTATCTGTATTTGCCCCGTAATCTAACCCAATATTTTTAACCATATTCTCATTGGGATAAATAGTCAACATATCATTTCTGTGAACCAAAAAATTCATTTGGGTATCGTATGTATTCTGCCTATGTCCTGTCTTTACGCTATTAACATAACCTTTGAATATGATTTCTGAAAGTAGTTTTTGTTTTTTCGAAAAGAAAGAATTCTTATAAATTGCTTCCTTTCTTGCATTTGCATAACCAATCATATCATAATCATATAATCGATATACGCGCTTCCACGTTCCCATAAAATATGTTGCAGATGGAAATCTTGAAACAAAGTAAGAGTATTCTCCGAACTTCGGCCCATAATTTACAGCTCCCACATACGCTATCCGTTCTTCATCTTTATATTTTTCAAGCATAGCTTCGACGAAATAAAAAGCAGAAATTGATGCCAATCCATCATCTTCGACAAAGATCATTCTATCCTCAAACTGGAAAAACCAATCCCAAGCTGTTTTTCCAGATAGCGTACAACCTAGATTTTTTTCCTGAATGAGATAGTGTGTTTCACAAGGCCAATCTACATTCTTGACGATTTTTTTTACCTTATTACAATTCTCCACATCGTCAGGCCTGCTTTCACGAGGCGCGTCTATAGCCACATAAAGCTTTGTTGGAGCAGCTTTCCGAATGGCAGCGAATGTTTGTTCCGTTTTTTCGGGTCTATTAAAGACTAGAAATAACACAGGTGTTTGTATTTGTTTCATTGTGCATACTTATAATGTCTGGATAAATATCCAAGACGATTTAACAAAATAAACTTTTATTAGTTATGAGACATTCTTTTGATTGAAAGTAGAATTACATCAACCTTCCGGGGAAAAGTGTCATAATACAACTTTCATTATGGCAAAATACTAACAAACGACACATATTCATTGCTTTTGTTTTATATAACTGTTACATGATAATATTATACATGGCGAAATTACACCCCAAAAGAACCATCCTTCTTGTCCGAAAGCAGATTTTTGGTATAATAGCAAGAGTGTTAATAGAAATGTAATGATATAATAGAATCTTGTCTTTTCATCTAATACCCATTTTTTCCATATATCAAAAACTGAAAATATAATCATTATAAAAGGTAACCCGCCAAATAATCCCATTCCACCAAGTCGATCCATAATTGAAGAATGCCCACCAACTTTTACATCCGCATCATACAAAGCCTGACTGGCATCGGAATAATATTGTCCTTTTTCGGAAGAAACTCCAAATATTGGATTTTGAAAAAAAGAGTTTATGGACTTCGTATGCAAGCCTTGCCTTCCTGAAATGCTACCACCAGACGCATCACCTTTGTAAAAAAGATTCTCAAAATCATAAACTTTTGTTTCAACAGCAGTTCCTTGAAAAAAATTCTCAGAGAAATGAAATATCCCTCCCATTATACTGGTAGAACTTACAATAATCAGTAGTAATCCAATACAAATGAATCTAGCCCATCTTTTTTGAGGATTTTGGTGATAAGACGCCATCGCAATAAAAGATAGAAACAGCATAATGATGCAAGTAGTTATATAGCATCTAATGATAATATAACTAAACAATAGTATTACACACCACCATAATACTTTCTTCCATCTGGTAAAAAGATGTTTAGTAAAAAGCATAGCAGGCATAAGGAGAACATAAGTGTGCATAAGTGTATAACTGGGCAAGCCTATGCGTCCATGGTAAATGCTACTGTCAAAAAAATTATCCCTCAAAAGATCTGTGGAAACATATAAAGTCGGAAGAACATACACGAAAGAGACTATTAATGAAATAATCGCTGTAAGTGCAATAGTTTTCAGATATTTAACATCCCCAAGGTACTGTAATATAGAAATAATATATAAAGAAGGTAAAATAAAGGCACTTTCAATAACCAATTGTTTAGGATCGGATACCGTTCCTATTCCAAGTGCTAGTTTCTTCCCAATTAATACATAAAAACCTAATACAACGAAGTAAATAAAAAACCAACGAATTGCCTTTGTCGCAAATAATTGGTTCGGATACATCGCAATACAAAATAGTGCAGTAATTATACTAACAACGTGAATAGGTATATGTGTTAAATCGGCAACTAAAGGCGATGTAAGATATACAGCGTAAAAACACGCCAATATCAAGAACAGTTTATCTTTTTTCATTAGCCATTATTTGCTTTGAACCAATGGTGATGGCTCAAACAAATTTTTTATCTTAATAATCCAGTCAACCACTGATTTAATGTTTTTATAATCGTCATAGCCCTTCAATGGCATATCAAAATATGATTGCAACTCCTCTTCTGAAATTTCTAATTTTGCTGCAATTTGAGAAAAAATTTCTTTGCCCTCTTCTTCTGACAATGAAGGATGCGATAATTCTTCTAAGGCCTGTTCTCTTGTCATCTGTCCGGTAACAACTAAGCTTGATAACTGAGCAATCCGGATATCTGCACCAAAACGTTTTGGACACCAGTATCCCTCAATAAATTTAGTCATCAAAGACTCAAAATGCTTTTGCCTATATGGCTCCCATCCATATTCATTAACAAGAAGTTTAGTTGCAATATCTTTTGAATAAGGTATGTAATCAAGTGGTTTGAAACATTTAGGCCCAATATGGAACAACTTACTAAATAACTTTCTGGTATAAGACGGAAGAAAAGGATATCCTTTCATGTCAACGGTTCCAAACTTCTTTAAAATATCTTTCATGAAAACGACATCATTACCACCATAACACCAAGCCTTCGGGTTTGTAACGACCTCTGTTGCAATATTTCCACCGTTTAATAGATATTTAATTCTATATTTTTTTGCATATACTCCTACATATGTTGAGAATGCTACGTCTTGTGGTGTGTCAAGGGCAGCGACACCAGCTTTAAACAGAGCTAACTGAAAATTTCGTTCTTGCTCCCAATTTATTTTTTGAACAAGTAAATTGACCCCCAATTTATCAACCAACTTCTTGATATTATCTTGCGCAACTGGTAAATCCCAACCAGAATCCACATGAAGAACTAGAGGTCTTAATCCCCATTCCCTTACTGCCATATGAAGCATATAAGAACTATCAAAACCTCCGCTGAGTCCAATAATACAGTCATACTCTTTTCCCTTTCCAGCTCTTTTTATTTTTTGAATCATAGCGTTGAGCTCATTTTCACGCCCCTTACCATAGTTCCACATTGGAACTATCCTTGATTCAAACTCATTGCATCTTGTACAAATACCTTTTTCATCAAACTTCAGATCTGGATCTGATGTGTCCATGACACAGTGATTACATCTTTTCATAATATATGTATTAATTAAATGTTTGTTCCTTTAAAAAAAAGTTCTTCGGGGATAAAATCACCGTTGTGATAATGATTATAAACAGACTTTAAATCGTCAACCAAAAGATCTACCTTTTGTTCGTTTGTCATCATTTTGCCGATATACTCCAATGCATTCATCTTCATTTTTTTTGCAAAATCAATATCTTCATATAAACGAATCATATTAAGTGCCAACTCTTGAATATTATCAATAGGGGTAAGAGCCACACATTCTTTTTCTTTATTTAGTTGGGGCGTCCCAGAAGTAATGTTGGTAATAACTGGTAGTCCTAATGCCATTGCTTGAGTTACAGTCCCTGGTATTACATCAAGTTTTACGGGTAGAACAGCAAAACGGGATTTCTTTAAGTGTTTAAACAAGTCATTTTGTTCCTCAAAGAAATTCGTAAAGAAAACCGATTCCCGAATATTATTCCTTTCAATTATGTCAGTCATTATTGACTCCGCTTCGGAATCACGCATACCACATATATTTAAAGTAACTCCTGGATATTCCTTATGAACAAGCACAAATGCTTCTAAAGCATCAAACGTGCCCTTGCTTGTACTACAATTCTGTGCAAAAGTTACAAAGTCATAGGTAGGTATCAGATTTTCAGCATCCTTTATATCTCTTGGGTCGTTATTGGGAAACGAAAAACGAAGCGCTATTGCGTCAGGTCTTTTGGATTTCAGTAAATTGTAATGCAACTGGCTGGCGCAAGCATAATATTTAACATGTTTAAAAACCTCTGTTTCTATAAACCAATTATGTACATCGACAACACTATGTTTGTACCTGTCCGGATTTGTATAAACTGTTTGTAAGGCTACAAGAATAGGAATATCTCTTATGCGTAAAACAGTAGAAGAGAAATATGCGCCATCAGAACCAATTAGATTTATTATATCAGGTTTTTCCTTATTAATAATCCGTCTAACAATCGAAGAATTCGGTTCAACAATTCTCCATAATTTGGGATTTGTAAATAACCTCTTTAAAAAAAGAGAAATGTCAGTATTGAAGAAATAGTATCGCACGGAATCCAAATCAAAATGAGAAAGAATCCTTTTCATCCCCGTATGGGCAGAAATAACCACTAATTCTATATCTTCTTTTTTTTTGAATTCGTTTATTATCATAGTAACCCACGGCGACACATCTGGAAACATCATTTCTGATGACATTTTCGCAGTACTTCTTCCTAAAACTCTGTTAACAAAAAAATACAACCTTCTCTTATAATCAAGAGGCAACTTAGCACGTACCTCTTTATTGGAAAAATGACAAATTAATGCAACTTTCATATTAATTCTGTTTTTCTCTAGGGCACAACAATCCTTTGTTGATGAGCCCATTAACTTGTTGGTTATATAATCTCTCCGCTCTATCATATACGAACTGATGAACGCGAGCTCTTGGTGACATCACTTCTTCGGTCCAATTGGCATCGTGAGTGAGAACCTGAAGGTGCTGCACACTTTCATTGTTCAGTACATCTTCCAACCTGTCGAAACGCCAATAGCCAAGACTGTCGCCACAGTAGTTAAAATTGTTCTTGAAGTGCGAAGAATAGACGTTAATCAGTCCCCCATACATTGGTTCAAGACAACTCTGAGTGAATGGTGTGGTGTTATGGAAGGAAAATGTATCAATCTTTACCTTAAGAACGCGCTCGAAATACTCCTTGTCAAGCTGGATATACTCATTCAGTTGACTCTCGTTTTCGATACCATAGTAATGGCTGTCGAAATGAAGTCCGACAAAATGTCCCAAGGATTTTATCTTGTTGAACACTTCTGTATAGTGAGGGTCAAAGATATTATAATATGGGCAATGAATCTGGAAAAAGTATGTGGCTTTAGCGCCTAACGAACTTTCTATTTCTGCCATCTTCAAAGCGATATCCGGCTCAAACTCCACATCGTGCCGCCAAAGGATGTCTTTTCTTTCCTGTACGAACTCATCCGTATATGAAATGAACTCAAAGCCCTTCTCCAAAGCCAAAGCAACCAAACGCCTGTAATTGTCAAGCGTAAAGTCGTCAAAACGGTATTTCTCGCGATTGGTCATTATTTGATTAATATTTTTGCAGGAGAACCAATATATACTCCTGATTCGTTTAGTGTTTTAGTTACAGTTGCTCCACACCCTATTGTACAATTTGCAGGTATTGATACTCCATCTCTGAATGTACTATTTACGCCCAAAAAGCAGCATTCCCCAATAGAAACTTTTCCAGCCAAGACTGCACAAGGTGCAATATATGTGTGGTCTTCAATAACATCATAATTTCCGACATGTGCCCCAGCCAAAATAATAATATTATTACCTATCTGAGATTCATAGTTAACGATAGCTTTTACACCCACAAAAACACCTTCTCCCATTTTTACCGTTGAGTTAATAAAGGCTGTAGGATGAATGATGTTGGCAAATGGAACCTTTCCTTTGAAATTTTCGTATATCTTCTTTCTGATATTAAAGTGAGCATATCCAATTCCAATAAAGAAACAATCGACTTCTCCTGATTTGTATAGTTCTTCAATGTCTTCGTCATTCCCAATTATTGGGTATTTTGAAGAAGCACCATCTTTATTATCTATTAATCCAACAATTTTATAATCGTTTGTCTGTTCAACCTGATCTATTATCTGGTCTGCAAGTTCTCCAGAACCAATTATTGCTAATTTTTTCATAAACTGTAATGCTTTGTCGGCATCACAGTCTATGTGTTACTTAAACTGCTTTGCCGGATTTCCTATATAAGTATGATTTGATTCTTCTATATCTTTAACCACATTGGCTGCACAACCCACAGTGGTGTAATCTGCTATTGCTATATGGTCTTTGATTGTACTATTTAATCCTATAAAACTACATTCTCCTATTCTTGAATAACCCGCTATTGCAGCACGGCCAGCTATGTACGAATGATTCCCAACAATTGTATTATGCTCAACAAGGACACTCGAATTGATTACTACGTTATTGCATATTTCTGCTTCTTTATTGATAACCACATTCGGTCCGATAAATGAACCTTCTCCAATCTTAGCAGAAGGGCTGACAACTGCTGCCGGATGAATAATAGTGACAAATGGAATCTGCTTCTGCGAGAACTTATCATACAACTTCTTGCGTAAGTCAAACCTTGCATAGCCGATTCCTATGAACAAATAGTCGAACGCGCCTTGTTCATATAGCGTAACAACTTCATTATCAGAGCAAAATACCCCCCCCCCGAACAGGATTATTATCCACAAAACCAACGAGTTTCATTGAGGAGTCAGCCTTGATAAAATCAGCCAACTGTGATGCCCATTCTCCTGAGCCTAATATTGCAATACGTTTTGTCATTTTATTGTAATCAATTTGGATATATTCTTTTCGTATTCACTCAATCTTTCTTCAACTTCTTTACGAGTTTCCCCACTTACGATAAACTCCCCATACCTATTCAGGCTGCTGGTAATCTTTCCAACAATATCACCTTCCTTCAACTTAAGGTTGAAAGCATATACTCCAGGCCAAGAAGCAGCTTCAGAAATCTTTGAATCTATCCTCGTCACTTTTCCTTCCGGAAAATCAAAGAAGCAAACTCCAGAAGCCTTGTTTACTCGACCAGAAGCGGTATCCACCTTCTCGCCAAGAGCGATATGAAGCAGTTGGTCTTCCATATTGATACCCGTTGAAAGAGGTGTGAGAGTAGAAGTGATGTAATCACCACCCAACCTCGGACTGGTCTCAATCACAAAAATACCTCTCTCATTCACCTTGAGTTCAGTATGTGACGGGCAGTTCTCAAACTTCAAGGCAACACCTATCTTCGAAACAATTTCCCGAATCTGATTCTTGACATCACCGGAAAGGTTAGCTGGCTGTTTGTGTCCAAGTTCCACATTATAAGGAAATGGAGTGGTCTTTTTCTCCGTAAACTGAATCGCCTCTGACTTGCCATCATAGTGAAGACTTTCGATGCTGTACTCAGGGCCTTCGATTACTTCCTCAACAAGAACAGAATCCAGATGAGAATACTGGAGAGCTTCATCAATCGATTCTTTCAGTTCAGCAGGAGTATTGCAAATCTTCACCCCACGAGAGCCGGAATTGTCTCTTGGCTTTACTATAATCGGATAATTCAAGTCCTCGGCTTCCTCAATGCAGGATATCAGACGGCCTTTCGCACAAGGTACACCTCCTTCAATGAATCGTTGCTTCATCTGAAACTTGTCGGTTGACCATCGAGCTGTCTCTTCTGAATAGAACGGAAGGTTCATAGCCTTGGCAACACGTGCCATCATAACCAGAGGCTTATCAGTAGCGGCTGTCACAATAGCTGAAACACCATATTTCTTAGCAACAGCTATTGTACCTTCATAGTCCTGACCACCTACTACCTCAAAGGCATCGCAATCGTCTTTGGCAAAGGCATCTTCACAAGGGTCGATACCAACCACATAGAGTCCCATAAGATGAGCTCTATTGATAATACTCTTCTGGAGTTCACCAACGCCAAAGACAAGTATAGATTTCTTATCCATAAATCTCTTTTATTCCTTTAGCCACAACCTCACAAATCTCATCAACCTGCTCCATTGTGAGTGCAGCATACATTGGCAAAGTTACTTCATTATTTGTCACATATTCCGTCTGAGGAAGAACTGCTCCAAGATCTTTGTAGGTTGAGAACAGGTGTGCAGCAGGATAGTGGACGGAAGTCTGGATTCCTTGTGCGTGAATGTATTCACGAAGTGCATTGCGTTTCTCTTTGGTGGAGTCCTTTATCACTATCGGGAAGATATAGTTGCTGGTGAACTCTTCGCAATCAGCGAAAGGAACAACCACACGGTCAATTTTCTTCAGGTTATCCTCGTAACGTTTACGCACCTTGATACGTGTCTCAAGGTCTCCAGGGAGTTTCTTGAGCTGTTCGATAGCGATGGCAGCACGAATATCATCCATACGGAAATTGTAGCCAAGGCAAGTGATGTCGTATTCTGTTGCGTGACCGGAAGCTCTCTGATAAGACATTGTGCTCATTCCGTGAGAACGGATAAGACGTGCCTTCTTCTCCATCTCCTCGTTGTTGGTGATGAACATACCGCCCTCACCTGTAGAGATATTCTTGTTTGAGAAGAAACTGAAAGCAGCACAATCGCCAATGGTTCCGAGTTTCTTGCCCTTGTATTCAGAAAGAGGTCCGTGGCAAGCATCTTCGATAACCTTCAGATTATGCTTCTTTGCTATTGCCATAATCTCATCCATCTTAGCAGGATAACCAGCAAGATGAACCACAACTATTCCCTTGGTTCTTGGAGTAATCTTGCGCTCAATGTCTGCCGGATCAATATTTATATGGTCAGGACCGACAATATCAGCAAACACAGGAGTCGCACCCACGTAACGGATGCAGTTGCAGGAAGCGGCAAAGGTGAGTGAAGGACAGATGACCTCATCACCAGGGCCGAAACCGCAAACCATGCAACACACATGAAGGGCATCTGTGCAGTTCGACATAGAAACTGCATATTTCACCTTCCACATATCAATGAACATCTGCTCAAGTTCAGCATTCTTGGGACCAGTGGAAATCCAGCCTGACTTGATAGTATCGTACGCTGCCTGAGCCTCGCGCTCGTCGAAGTTCAGATTGAAAAGAGGAATTTTGTATGACATAATTGTTAATGTTTTATTTCGTATTTTTATTTAATAATTAAGATAAATCTCTGTTCCTATCTATGATGTGGCTTTGTTATTTTACAAAACCCAATTATTTTATTTACTGGTTCTATTATTAAATTCCGCTCATACGAATCTAAGGCAATTTTCCACATAATGGTGAAATAAATAACCGTAACCAAACAACCTTTAGTAACGAAACCCACCCACCCGTCGAGTGGAATATAATGGCAAGAATAACATAAAGCAAACGAAATAATAAAAGGCACTCCCATCTTAATAAATACATTCTGAAAAAACAATCGTGTATTTAATCTTAATTTGTGTTTAAAAATCCAATCCAATCCAATGTTCCGAATATTATATGCTATAAAAATTGAACAGCACAAACCCAAACATCCCCATTTTTCTGCAAAGAAATAGCCTAATACAATATTACAAACACCCATAAACAAATACACTAATGCTTGGTGTTTAATTTTATTTTGTACCGCTATATAACTACATCCTATTTCTTGAGGCACGTATATCATTGATGGTAGTATTATCAAAACTGAAGCTATATAAACAGGTGTATAGCCGTCTCCTAACCACACTTCAATAAACTCTCTACCAATACTAACAAAACCTACTATAACCAAGCCAACTATAAAGAACAACAATCTACCTACTTTTATCATTAATGTTAAAACATCTTCGTTGTTTTTAGCTGCAATTTTGGAAACACGTGGCAAAAACAAACCATTTAATGCCCCTGCAAAACTATAAACATAACCCTCAATTGTACTAGCAATCCCAAAAAGTGCAATCTCTACAGAGCCGGAAACCATCCCTAATACAGTTGGCGATAGCGTAAAAATCATTCTTTCCGAAAAAGATTTTACCGTCACCCATCCTGAGAATCCGAGGATTTCTTTAAATTCAGTTCCATTATAATAGCCAAAATTTACTTTAGTATTTGTATCTCTTTTTATAAAGAGCAACTTTAATACGATCGTAGCTAACCCAGAGAAAACATGTACTAATACAAGAGCATACAAGCCATAACCGAGAAATAAACATACGCTCATAGCAACAACCATAAATAACTTGTTAGCTAAATCGCATAATTTCAACTGTATGAACTTTTCATTTGCAGTAAGTACTCCATTGACAGGGATAAAGGGGAAAGAAATTACACTAAAAAAAGAAACGGCAATGTAAATAATTTTAAATTTCTCTATCTCTTCAGGTGTCAACTCTTGATATATCTGTGGGATAAAGAAATAAAATGATACTAGAATAATAAAAAGGAAAATATCAATATAAAAATATAATTTATATACTAAGCCTAAACAGTTGTTTGCTTTCTGTAAATTTCCTTCTGCTAAGTATTTAGCTATGAATCTTGTAACCGCTTGACCTATGCCAAAATCAAAAACGAATAAAGAAATCACAGAAAGAGCTAAAGTATACAAGCCATAATCTTCCCTCCCTATTGAATTAATCATCCAAGGAGTATAGATTAATCCAACTAAAATGTTAATAGCAAGCCCTAAATACGATAAAGCAGCTCCAAATTTCAATTGATTAACTCGCATTCTTTAAATAGTTAAAAGTTTGTACAATGGGGCTTGCATAATGCCCTCAATGATTTTACCTTCGTTGAGTATTTTCGTCAACTCGTCAAGTGTCAAGAAATGGACCTTTATATCTTCCGTCTGCTCTCGATGAGGCTCTGAGATTTGTTTCACACTTTTAGCAAGGAACGTATGGCAGACATTATTCATAGAGTTTGGATTAGGTGCAGTCACCAAAAACTCTTCCCATTCGCCTCCACCAAAGCCAGTCTCTTCAAGAAGTTCTCTTTTTGCTGCCTCAAGTGGTGATTCACCTTGCTCTACACATCCTGCACAAAGTTCAAAATTGACACGCTGAAGTCCGTGGCGATATTGTTCTTCTATTATGAACCTATTATCTTCCGTTATGGCAATCACATTAACCCAATCTGGATATTCCATCACATAGAAATCCTCCATCTCGCATCCAGATGGCTGACGTATATGGTCTTTACGAACCGTCAACCAACGATTGCGGATAAAATAGTCGCTATGTAATATTTGCCATTTCATTTGAGTGAATCTTGAATATTAAGCTTTCCGAAATTGTAATAACCTACGCTCAGTTGCGCAACGCCACAAATATTCCATCGGCCCATTATTAAAACGAGAGAGCCACCATCTGCAGAAAACATTCTGAAGTATAAAGAACAGAATAGCGCATAACATTATCGCCACAAAGGAATATCCATTGAAAGCCAGACCAAAGTAATATAAAAATATAGCGGAAAACCAATTCTGCATAGAATAGTTTGTTAAACCACATTTTCCATAGCTTTCAAACCATGAAAGAACTTTATGTGCAATACGCAAATGGTTATAACTCCATATCACTACAATAGTATAGAAAGTACCTCCTGCAAGATTGAATGCACAACCGACAACGTCATGTAAAGCACTAACATCTTTATAGAAAGGAAGATAAGTGGCCGCAATCAACAAATAAATAATAGCGGAATATAGCATATGTTTTTTCTGAAATAGCGAGTCCCATTTTTCAATTAACCCAATCCTTCCCAACCAATATCCTATACAAAAATTTGCTAATGTAATCAAATGGGCAGGTGACAATAAATCTTTAACATAAATCCATAAAGAAGGAAGATATAATTCATGACATTCCCTAAATGAAATATTTTCGCCATGTCTTTTTAGTTCATTAGCATTATGAAACAATGACAAATCCAGATATTGTAGAACAAAAAATACAATATACAAGAACATCGCAAAGATAATTATCCATTTTTTTGGAAAATTACGCACAAAAGTCAATAGCATTCCGCAAAAACCATAAATCATCAAAATGTCACCACCATAAAAGTACTTGTTAATAGCTCCTATCAGCATTAGAATAAAACATCTCCAGGCAAATTTCAAACTCGAATATGATGGCTTTCGCAATATTAAATAGAAACTAATGCCAAAAAGGACATTGAAAATTAAAGCACATCTTCCATTTACCAATGCAACTATTATTTTTTCCAAATATCGGCTAATTACTGAGGCATTTATACTATCCACTAAACCTATTCCGAATCCATTACCTGTGTGAATCAGTAAAATTCCAAATAATGCAAATGCACGAAGAGCATCTATGGAATGAATCCTTTGAGGTTTACCCCCCCCCATCGTGCTGTTTATCAACATCTTATTATCAATTTCCATTTCTTTTCAAACAATAAGTAGTTCAATTAATTGATATTTACATTTTCTGATCCAAGTTCTTCCCTTTTTCTTCGTGCTCAAAGTTAGGGATAAACATCTTAATAGCCTCAACAACTTCAGCCTTAGTGAAATCGGCTTTTGCAAAGAGAGATTCAAGGTCGGTGAAGAAGGTGTTGACCTCTTCCATATTCCTTCTACTCGTTTGCTCAACTACACCAAGAGCAGAGAAACGCTCCATATTGATTTTCTCCCCAGGAACATAGAACTCTTCGTAGGCTTTTTCGCCAGTGGTGTCTGATTTGAAATATACGACTGGATAATCTTCGGATTCGTATGACATCTCAGCCGCAAACTTCTTTGCCTCTGGGTCATTAGAGCATTCAACTTTCTTGAATCCCTCTGCCTTTACGAAATCATCACAGATTGCAGAGAAGGTGAGCATCTGGTCTTCGCCCAACTTCGGAAAGAAGACTTCGCCACCATTACCAAGAATACAAGCTAACATACAAATCTGACCGGATTCCTCTGGACTTACAAAATAGCGTTTCACATCTGAAGGAGCTGCCAACGGTTGCTTCTTCTGGAGCCTGTGAATCCAACCGTCAGGAAGAGAACCATTGCTGAATGCGACATTGGCAAAACGTGCTGTCGTTACTTTGAAGTATTTGTTGTAAGCCATCACAAGGTCTTCCATTATACGCTTGGAAGCGCCCATGATATTTACAGGATTGGCAGCCTTATCTGTGGAAACACAGAAGAAATGCTTTGGAGGATATACTGTAAGCAAGTCCATCAGTTTCTTTGCTTTGATGTCGTTATTCTCGATAAGGGCCTGTACACTATATCTGTCCTTCTCTGAACGCACGTGCTTGTGTGCTGAGAAATTGGCTACAATATCAAAGCCCTTCTCCTCGCAGAAGATGCGCTCGAATATAGGATCGGCAAAGTTGAGAGTATAGCAACGGAACTCATCAGGAACATAGAGACCTTCGGTAGAACGCACGTCACGCACCAGTTCTGCAAGACCATTCTCGTTAAGGTCAACAACTACAACTTTGGCTGGTTCAAACCTGAGAACAGCCTTGATGAAACTGGAACCAATAGAACCAGCCCCACCTATGACACAAACGGATTTGCCTTTGATTTCAGCCGTTAGCTTTTCGCTATTAGCCGTTATATCTTTTTGGAACATCGACTCCGGACGGAATGTCACGGAATCGGATATGAATTTGTATAGGTTGAACATATTGTGCTTCTTTATTTCTCTACAAATTGTTTTAAGTATTCATCCCAGTTGCCTACGTCAATCCAGGAACCTTCATTGATTGGATAGACACCAACTCTACGACCTTCTTTCATCAGTTTTTCGATGAGGAAGGTGATGTGATAGAAGGTATTGACCGGTATCTCCTTTATAAGATGTGGCTCAAGAATATACATTCCTGTATTTATTTTAAAGGTATAGTTCGGTTTCTCCTTGATGTCTGCCAAGAGCCCGTCTTCCTTGGTCTCAAGAGTTCCGTATGGGATAGCCATATTCTTGATGGCTGCCACTATTGTGATTTCATTGTGGTTGTCACGATGATATTTCAGGATTTCGGCATAATCATCGACAATAATGCTATCGCAATTGGAAACGAAGAACGTGGTGTCAATCTGACCGTTCAGAAGATGAATGCTCCCGGCTGTACCGAGAGGTTTGTCCTCTTGAAAATATGAAATATGGTACTGAGGCTTGTTCAGATTGTCGAAATAACGTTTGATGGTGTCTGCCTTGTAGTTGACCGACACATAGAACCTGTCGCAACCGCAATCGAGGAACCTGTCCATAATATCCTCCATCATAGTTTGCTCACCGATTGGGATAAGTGGTTTCGGGAGGACATTGGTAAGCGGTCTCAGTCGTGTTCCCTGTCCACCAGCCATAATGATTACCGGAATGTTGAGATTAGCTTTCGGCTTCTCAGGTTTTGCCTGGAAGAGGTCTTCCCAGAAGATAACATCGGATATGTGGTTCTGCTCGTCAATGACAGGCATAAACTCATTCTTGCACTCCTTCATAGAAGTTTTTACCTTATCCATATCATCATAGACAGAAGCGACTTTTGTCCCCTCGCGAAGGATTCCCTCGATAGGAGCATTCATATCAATGCCCTTGATGATGGCACGCTGAATATCACCGATACTGATGATATTGAAATAGAGTTCGTCTTTAGTGACGATAAGAAGCTTGTGCTTTACTTCGTTCATCTGCTTCAGTGCCGATATGACTGAAGCCTTGTAAGAAATACAGAGTTCTTTTATTGCGTCTTTCATTTCTTCTCAAGTTTATGTGCGGGATTTCCAATCCAAGTTTCACCTGCTGGTATGTCTTTGACTACCACTGCCCCCATACCGACAAAAGCATTTTCACCAATATGGACGTAACCTCTGAGGGATGAGTTGGGAGCAATCCAGACATTGTCGTCTATGATGTTTCCGCCAGATACGTTCACACATCCGGCAATGACGACATTACGTCCTATTTTGTTGTTGTGAGCGATATGGCAGAGATTATTGATTTTCGTATGATCGCCTATGACGGTATCCGAAAGTGCTCCACGGTCGATGCAGGTGTTTGCTCCAACCTCAACATCATCGCCCATAATGAGCGAGCCAATCTGAGGGAAGCGGAAACGGTTGCCATCTTTGTCTCTTTCATAGCCAAAACCGGCTCCACCAAGGATTGCGCCAGATTTGATATAGCACCCCTTACCCATCTGGACATCGTCATAGATTTTGACATTGCTGTCAATGAAGCAATTGTCGCCTATGGTGGCTTTCCCTATTACCGTATAAGCGCCCACATAAACATCCTTACCTATCGTTGCATCTGGATCGATGATTGCGGTTGGATGGATTGATGGCTTCGGGTGGTTGACAAAGAAGTGATTGCCTACTTGCGCAAGTGCCATCTTGGGATTCTTGACTACAATCAGAATCTTCCCGTCAACATATTCGACAGTCTCATCCACAAGCATCACCCTGGCTTTGCTCGCCTTCACTATCTCCTGCTTATTCGCTTTGGTAGGATTCACCCAATCAAGAGTAGTCTCATTAACCCTATCCACATCGGACAGGTTGTCAATGTAGATTCCTTCGTGCAAGCCCATCACCTTGATGATGTCCTTTCCAAGGAAATCGATTATTTCATCAACCAGTATCTTTTTAATAATCATAGTTGTATATGTTTGTCTGTCAGCTTTTTTTGATGTTAAATGTTAATTTGTTAACTGTTACCGATGTTACCTTGGTTACTCTTGTTTTTCTCTATCCCAGTAGTCTCTGCAACCACCTGGAGCAGTGGCGGACATTCACGAGCCCCTGAAGAGCACTCTATCGCGCCAGCGATTGGGTGCGTGGGCGATTATCATCTCTCCATTTATAACCCTTAACGTGCCCGTTCCGGATTTCAAATACCCGCGCATCTTCACTCAAGACTATTTTTAATATCCTTCCTGCCGCCTTCCCAGCTTCTCTATGAGCATACTGGTGACTCCTTTGTCCACCTCTCCTATAATAATCGTATAGTATCTGAACAGGTGTCGTATTCCAATCGCGATTCTCTCCACCAAGAAAGTTACGAACACGAAAAACTTTATGTTTCTTCTCCGAATTGCACCAAGCATAAACTGCCCCTCGCAGATACACTTTTATTCTGTCAATATCTTCTTGAGATATTCCGTGAACACCAATTAATCTTTCAGATGTAGTGAACATACCGTTTTATACATTAGGGTTGCGATGATAAGTCACCTTAATATTATCGCCCTTATCTATTTTATTGCTAATATATTTCAAATGAGAGCGCAAATAATCGACAAGCTCGTTGTTCTGTGGATTATTATCTAAGATAGTCTGAGTGTGATATGTATTAAGTTCCGTATAAGGTTCAAGCAACGTCTCAACCATATTCACAGTTCGTTCTTCATTAAATGTTGTTGAACGATGCACCTTGTTAATCAATTCAATCCTAATGAACCATGTTCCTTCTCCATTATAAATATTGAGAGCCTTAGTTATTAGATTGTAATCAGCATCCGAACAATCATTCTGATGATAGAACTCACAAATCATACGAGCATATTCATTTAATCCATCATTATGACCTTCCGCCTCTATCAGGCAAGCGTAATCTCTGAGGAAGATATTTTTCTTTTCATCAGGAAGATCCGATGAAAGAATTTCTATTCCAAGTCGGTTTGAGTTGGTAAAATTCACTTCCCCTTCTGCTGTATCCATTTCGTCAAAATACTTGATGATATATTTGGCTAAGAGGTGAGGGGAATACTTCGACATAAACGCATTGTAATCTGGACTATAATCCAACAAGTCATTATCTAAGAAAATTTCCAACCTTTCTTCGCTAATACCATCTATCTCTTCCGGGTCAAAGATAAATGTGCAACAACCTATCAACTTCTCAAAGGCATAATTATCAAGGGTAGTATTATCTCCGAATAGAAGAACTTGTAGATTTTCGTCACCATCAATGAACTTATATTGTGACAATTTATCCGCATTACTGTTGATAAACGGAGCCACATTTGATAATTCATCAAATATTGAAAAGTATTGACGAACGTTCTCCCAGGAAGGTTTTACAAAGCCGCCCTTGAATACTAATTCATATCTGGATGCCGGTACGTCTTTGAGAAGAGATATCTTATTCTTTTGTTCAGACAAATATAGTCCAACTTGTTCATCAGTCAACTCTTCATTTTTTACCACATATATCAACGCCTGTTCTGTCTCCTGTTTGCTGGTTGGAGGCAATTGAGAGTACAGCTCCTTTATGCGCCTCAGCAAGTAAACTTTTACCCGTTCATTGCCTGAGAGAATGCAGCTTATGCTTTCCGTTTTGAACTTTTCACCATAGATAACGAGAAGATTATCAAGATTTATAGTAAAGTGCTTGTTGTTGATTACATAATCAAACAAGTCTTTTGTTTCCGTCTCAGGGGCTATCAATTTATCAAAGCACAGGCCGGAAAATTCTATGAAACCTTTGATTTTGCTGCCTTCGAAATTTGATATATGGTTGGCAATAAAAGCATACTTGGAATTCAAAAATTGTTTTTCTTCTAAAGAGATAGAAATGGACTGGGGTGCTTCGCGGAAATATATAGAGAGGATACTCGCCTGCAATGAATCATCTTCGCAAGCCATTATCACACTTACACATCCATTCCAACCATTGAATAGCTCAGTAAAGAATTTATTATTCCTGTTTTTATACAAATCATACCCCACTACGAAATCAAGAAAACTCCGGGCAGTATTTGCGAACATACTACACTGTGTATCCATATCATTTCGTGAGAAAATATAATTAGCGAGATCATAGTTCAATATACTACGATCAGAAAAATTGTCAGTTGTGATGCCCGAGATAAAAGATGAAATATTCTTTAATGGATAGTTATAATCCAAATGTTGTCCCTGAATCACTGAATGCAAGAAATTAGACTCGTCTTCATTAAAAGTTCCATGATAAGTAAAAGAAATATATGATGCATAATCTTCGGCAATATATTCATTTCGAATCATGCTATGGATAGTTTCCGCAAGTTGGCATAACTTATTCTCGTCTTCAGGATGTTTTGAAGCATTCTTACAAATATCATAAACCATCGGAATAGTAACATCTCCATTTCCAATCTTTCGCATAAGATGGCTGAAGGAATTATTACATATAGCATTGATTTGGCTTTCCAATGAACGCTTCTCGATTGTATTTACTTCCAACTCAGTCTCCCTATTATACATTTCTTCGTCAAAGTTACCATCTGGATCAATTTCCACAATAATATCTTTAAACAGCATGTTATAGCTGGTAGGATTAACCTCATCTGATTCTTGCACAAAACACTGGTCTATTCGATTATTTTTGAATGAATCAAATAATTGTTTTGATTTTGAGACTTCCTCAAGGGAGTATTGCTTTCCGCCTATATTTAATTTGACGATAGAATGTTTGTTGTTCAAACTATCCAAAACTGACTTTCGTAATTTTATAATCGATTCACGATTTTCATCAACAGTCACATTGACTTTTGCAAGATTTGCTTCCAAGTCCTGAGTAAGTCGTTGTGAAAATACCTTCTTATTATTTAGAACAGCATAAAGGCAGCCTTCTTTATCATGAAGGTACGAATAATCTCCCGGAAATAGATTTTTGTAAATTGTTATGGCGAGTAACTTCCTCTTAGACATATTTGAAAAATGGATAGTCTTTTCATAGAGTTGGTACTCATTTATGATGTTTATCAAATCTCTCATTCTGGAGACATAAAGTCCCATCTGTTTTAAATCCGAGTTACTTATTCCTTTGAACAAATCCTTATGATGGTCAATCATATATTCGCCCGAATTGAAACAATCAATTACCGGGATGACAGGTATGATGTAATCAAAGAACTTGGTACGCACCTCGTTCTGGAAGACATCGTCCTTTATGGCATATACAAAGCGTATGATGCGATCCTTTTTTTTGAAATACTCTGATTCGTTGAGCAGAATATTCATTTCGCGCAACTTAAGGAACAACTCCTGAGGATGTGAAATACGGTCTAAATCTTCAAAAACAACGATTTCGTATTCGCCAGCCTTGAAAAAGTATAGAATATCGTCAAGCCATTTGCTGAACAGAGGTTCTTTGTCCTCAAAATTAATTTCACAGTCTTTTGCTTTGATACTTTTTACCCTGAAACTGTACAACTTTGGGATAAATATATAGAGAATGCGAAAGACTATAAAAGCCATTATGATTGCTGATGAAATGTCCGCAATAGTGTTGACTATTCCACTCTTATCTTTGAGTATATCAAAATATGCATCATAAAATGACTTAACCTGAAGGATCTTCGGCTCAAACAGTACGACAAAGCATACGAAAAACAGGATTATGTCAAATGCTATTCTCGTGATTGTGCATTTGTCAAGAACATTTATATGTCTATGACGTGATTGAGCAGTTTTACGGTAATCAGCTTTCTGTATTATTTGCTGAAAGATTTTATATTCAATCTCGTTCTCATAAACAGTATGCGATTTCGCTTTTTCTTCATCCTTATTGGAAGTTTCTGTTTGGGATACATTATCTGTTTTCTGCCCATCTTTTGTGCCATTAGTCTCCTCAGATTCCGCGATGTCTGCTGCCAGCAGAGCTACAGTATTATTTGCTACAGATTGCGACTCAAGAAGATTTGACAATGAGATACGAAGTACTTTCTTTGATACGCCCTTCAAGGAAAGACACGTATTGATGACACTGCTTTTCCCCGAGCCAAAAACACCAGTAAGAGCGATATTCCTACATTCTGGCAAAGACAAAGCATACCTAAGTTCCTCTACACTATGGAAAGATGAATCTTCTTTTGCCAGAATGCGAGGAGCCAGCGAGGAACGTGTTTCCTCTGAAACCCGTTTCTCTTCAACCTTGTCTTTACGCAGATGTACACAATACGATATATGTTTCTGCACAAATGTTTTGGCTCTTTCGAAAAGTGTTAACATAGTAATCGTTAACTTGTGAGGTCTATACTATTTGCTTAAGTTTCTTATCAGCATTATAAAGGTTTCTGCTGTCTTACAGTTCTTACAAATTTCAAATTTACTACTTCTTCTCAATTCTGTAGCCTCTCTGACCGAAGAGAAGAGTGGCGGTCTCTCTATAGCCCCCGAAGAGCACTCTATCGCGCCAGCGATTGGGTGCGTGGGGCGTTTACTTCGCCAAATTCCCAACCCCCTTCAACTCGTTCTGTATATATTCGAGAGAAGCAATCTTCTCCTTGGTCTCTTCCAAATCCTCCTTCGAGTACCTCAGGAACCACCCTTCGAGTACCTCAGGAACCACCCTTCGAGTACCTCAGGGACCACCTCCGCGTATTATCCGAATTGTCCTTCGACAAGCGGTTGCCGAGCTCGTCGAGGTACAGGAACCACTCTGTCAGCACATTGCATTTCTTATCTCATTCCTTATCTTATTTCCTATACGGCAGTTCTCCATTTGACCAAAGTATTTTCTTAGCTCTACTCCAACCATGGATTTGACGTTCGCGAGCATATGCTTCTGCGTATGAGGAATGTTCTTCTGCGTACACAAGTCGAAAAGGTAAATGGGCTTTGGTGAATATATTCAAGGCTTGCAATCTTCTCTTTGGTCTCTTCAAGATTCAAACGTCTTGTACGTTGCCGTAGCGGGTGCAGCATATCTTGGTGCCGTGGAATTGCCCATTCTCATCGTAAGTGCCTGATACTCGTGACGCATATCATCCTGCTTCTTCTCGTCGCGTGAGAAGATGCGGATTTCGCCTATATCCGTGCGGAGGAAGCGGTTGAGTACCGCATTGCCGAATGATCCCGTCCCTCCGGTAATCATCAATGTCTTTCCTGCGAATATGCTCATATCGTACGCTCGTAGAAGTAAGTTTCTCTCCGATTCTCTCCTTTTTCTCTCCTTTATTGAAATTTCAGTATGCAGTATATCAGGCAGTTACTCATTTTTCTTCTTCAGTACCCATGCTCTTTTCTCTCCTATTTCTATCCTTCCGCTCATGCGGAGAGAAGTCAGAAGCTTTCCTATTTTCCTAACTTTCTGATCAAAAGTCAGAGCATCGCTCAACTTGTCCATCAACAGTTTATCAATCTCCGGGCGTTTGGCCGCACCAAATTCAGTGATATAGTTGATAATCAGGCCACGGAAGTAATCATCATCGAAACTCTTGTTCTTTATATAGTCCGTTTTGAGGCCAACATGTCTGGTAGGCGCTACTACTTTTGCGGAAAGATACAAACTGTTCTTCCTTCCCTCAACAAAGTTCATTTTCCGCAGATAAGCCACCTGCTCCTGCGAGAGTTTCTTGCCTTTCTGGACCTTATCCAACAACATGATATCAGGGAGTTTCAGCATAGGGTTGTTTACAAGGATACGGGCAAATTCCTCGTCCATCACCTTCGCATTAATCTCTACGCGCACCATTTCATCCTTCAGGTCATATTCCGGCATAGGGAAGAAACGTTTCTTCTGCTGAAGGAACAATTTCCTTATACCGCCTCCTTCGGTTTCAATCATGTGGATATTCTTCATTGCCTCACACAGAAATGGATTCCTATAGTGCGACTCCGGGCTGTCCGCCATCACCACATCCTCAACAGAGTCGGGAAGAAACTGCCCGTGATTCCTGAACACCAGCTTTTCTCTTACGTGCTCCATCACTTCAATCCTGGCATTTTTCATATAGTCCTGATGCGCAATGCAGTTGCAGATTGGCTCTCGAAGCGTGAAGACATCGTACATCTTCATTGTGTCAGGGAAAATGGAGCCTTCTATCGTATATTCATACCTTGTATTGAAAATCAGGTTCGAGAGTTTTGTCACAGACAGTACCATCGGGATGCCCAGAATCTCATGGTTTATGTTCTCATCTCCACCATCATTCTGCACCCACCGTATCTGACACACGTGCGGGAGAAGCCAATGTTCCGCCTCGCTTCGTCCCACAAGAATCAGAGCCGTATTGGTAATCTTTCCGCCGATTGTCAGTTTTGCCTTATTAAGGAAGGTGATGTCATCCCAACTGTCACACTCTTCCTGCTTGTCGGGATGCAGTTCCTTATACTGATTTCTTGCCTCTGCAATAGCCTTCGGGTCCAAGTCGTCAATCGTAGCTCCCTCGACCACTTGTGCCGTCCAATCAATGCTGCTGTTGTAAATCTGTCTCAAGTAATCAGGAAATTCTTTGAGTTTGGTAAGGTTGCTGCCGATACGCACGTACATCTCGTTTTTGAATGCCACCGGCACTCCGTGCGTTGAAGGTATCTCGAAAATCACAATACGTTTGCCCGGGGAGAACTCGAATTCTTCAATCACAAAGTTGATTATCGGATCCAGATTCTTCCGCAGCCACAACTCATAATCCTGTCCACCGATCTTGACATCACGCATCACCAGATTCGTTCCCACGATATCCCACGTCCCGTTTTGCACGCCAAGGACAAGGTAGCCATGGTCTTTATATTTCAGGCAGGCGCTATTGCTTAATCCCGATAAATAGCAGCCCACACGTTCATACGTGATGCTGGAATGAGACTCACTGATATTGGTTTTGAACTCCAACCAATCCGCCTCTCCTTCTTTCCCCCTGCCCTTTGCAAAAGCAATCAGCTCAAGCAAAAGCTCTATCTGTTTTTCCTTAGTTCTCATATTATTAAGTCTTTCAAACCAATAAAGTTACAAAATAATCTCTTTACATTCTCCCTTGCATCTCCGAGCCTTCTCCGAACCTTCTCCGAACCTTGCGGCATTACTTCGCAAGGTTAGCAATGCCGGCGAACTCGTTTTGAATATACTCCAGACTCGCAATCTTCTCCTTCGTCTCTTCCAGATTGAGCCTCCGTGTATTATCGGAATTGAACTCATCTATCGTAGCACGCTTGGTGTCGCCCTCTTTGAAGTACTTGTCATAGTTCAGCCCTCTGTTATCCGCCGGCACACGATAAAAATTCCCCATATCCTCTGCCTTAGCACACTCTTCTTTCGTCAGCAAGGTCTCGTACATCTTCTCCCCGTGCCGTATTCCAATCACTTTGATATCCTCTTTCTTCCCACCAAAGAGCTCGCACACCGCCTCCGCCTGAGTCTGGATGGTGCAGGCAGGAGCTTTCTGCACAAGGATATCTCCATTCTGCCCGTTCTCGAAGGCGAAGAGCACGAGGTCAACTGCCTCTTCGAGACTCATTATGAATCGTGTCATCTTGGGCTCTGTGAGGGTGATGGGGTTGGGGCCTTGCTGATGCCCATTGCATTGATAGGGTATGCTGCCTTATCTGTCGAAAGGCAAATGACACATTTGACACCTGCATCAATTGCGGTTTCAAGTACATTATCTGTACCTATAACATTTGTCTTGACAGCTTCCATCGGGAAGAACTCGCAGGAGGGCACCTGCTTGAGGACTGCCGCATGGAAGATGTAATCCACTCCCTTCATTGCGGTCTTCAGGGTTGACTTGTTGCGGGCATCACCGATGTAGAACTTTATCTTCCCTGCCACCTCGGGCATCTTGGCCTGATACTCGTGACGCATATCGTCCTGCTTCTTCTCGTCGCGCGAAAAGATGCGTATTTCGCCTATATCCGTGCGGAGGAAGCGGTTGAGTACCGCATTGCCGAATGATCCCGTCCCTCCGGTAATCATCAAAGTCTTTCCTGTGAATATGCTCATATTGTGAGGTGTTAAATTGTTAATTCCATCTCTTTCTTATCCGTCAAGTGTCAACCGTTCCCGACTTCCTTTATTTCAGTCGCCCGACTTCCCAGCGGCCCCCGATGGTAGGTCCGAATCTGGGGTTCAATCTGGGGTTCAAATTGGGGTTCATCCATTTTTGTGCCTTTCCTCCAGATTATCACTCTGAAATCTGTTTGTCGGATGTTTGCGCATTACGCGAGTGACTTGCGTTTTGCGCAAAGGGTTATGCATTTGTTGCGTTAGGTTGGTTGATGCAACTGTAAACGTACCCGGGGCTCTGGAAGTAGAGTCTGGAGTCGGGGTTGCGGAGTGCATCGTAGATGGGTGATGTATATACCTTGTTGAAGGCTTCGGGCATGGAGAGGCCTTCGCGTTCCATTACTAGGCTTATGAGGTCGGTAGTCATATCTTCGACCATCAGTTCGAATTCTTCGTTTCTGACTGTCATATCTTATGAAGGAGTTTTACGGCTTCGGGGGTGCAGAAGGCGTATTGAAATGTGATGCCCTGTGGATATTTGATTTCTTCGAGGAACTGCTCGAAGCTTATGTTCTGAAAACGGAATTTACGCATTTGCTTACCGATGTAGTCATCTGCTATGGGGCCGAAGACTATGTCGTACGGGTGGGTGAAATCCTGACGTTCATCTCTGTTGTCATAGACGAATCTTGCCCATTCTCCGCAATACTCATTGAATATCTTGCGGTTGAGCTGAGTCATCTGTGTCTCATCCACTTCGAATGCCGTCACGCAAGGGGTTCCGCCAAACTGAATGCATTTGGCTTGGGCCATTTCCATCGCCTGTGCGTTGGTGTCGGACAGGTAGAATGCTCTCCCAAAGTCTTTGTTCGGCTTGGAGAGGGAGAGGTCGATGGTCCCGATGGGTACGTTGGAGCCGTGGTAGAGTATCATATTGTCAGTGTGCCGCCTTGTCGTTTACAGTATGAGGCCATTCCCTCGACCATATCGGCAAAGCTGAGGGTATGGAGTATGTTGTAGTGCTCGAGATACATCTCTATGCCTCCATAACGGTGGATGTATTCGAAGGATTGCTTGTCGGTAAGCGAGAACCGTCTGGCAAACTCGTTGATGAGTGCCACAAGGAATCCGATTTGGTTTCTTTTCAGTTCGCTCATAGCGTATTCTGTTGGTTAATCTTGTAAAGGTAGTGTTAAAATGTTAATTTGTTAAGTGTTAACTCTATTTTCCTGCTTGGGGCTATTATGACCATTTCGGTGATGTCAACGAAATGATATTGGGTTGTGAAGTTAGCTATTTTCGAACTGCTTGGGGTCTGGCATATTGTCTATCAGGTACTGGCGTATGGTTTCTTCGGACGGGAGATGGAGCATATATTTGCCTACATAGATGTCTTCGAGTCCTTCGGTTGAGTACTTGACAAGCGTTTCGTTATAATCGGTGCAGAGGAGCAGGCTCCAACCTTTCAGTTGTAATTCTCGTTTTACGGCTTCTTCTTGGGTTTGGTATTCTTCGTAATATACAAGTTCTACAGGCAGATGCTGCTTGGTGAGGATATATGTGTTTGCCATGGCTCAGAAGATTTTGCAACCGCTGATTGCAAAATTGGTAACGATTGATTTTCAGTCGATTGAAATATTGCGGGCAGTGACCGCAATTTCTTGGCCGGTAGTTCTGTAGGCCTTTGCATCTGACTCTGTAGATAGTTGAGGATCTCGCTCTGCAACTGTGGATATACATTGTAGAATGCGCGATATTCGTAGAGGCGTCTCCATGTCATCCCCTTGCGGTTGATGCGTTTGGCGAGGGTCTTGAGGAGCTGTTCACCATATTGTGCGCGATCGGCTCCGTGTTGCTCGAACTCCACAATGTAGAAGCCGATGAACCAGTTGCGAGCGGTGAGCATGCAGTTGACGGCATGGGCGGCCTGCTGACGGAGAGTTTCGTCAACCTGCACGATGCGGTCGGCAAGTTGCCCAAGGGTCATTGCACCCTCGGTTCCTGCTGTCATTGGCTGTATGTTGTTTTTGTCGTTGGACATAAATCGTTGTTTTTCTTGTAAAGGTAGCGGTCTTGCGCGTTGGTTCGTTATTCGGCGAGTTCGGCTTTGATATCCAGGGCCTTCTTGTCGGAGGCGTTGGATTCGGAGAGGATGGAGTGGCCGAGTCGAGATTCGATGTCTTCGCGGGCGTTTTTGGCAACAGAGCCTCCCTCCTTCGCAATGTTGCGGCTCAGACTGAATGTTTCAGGCTGGCGTGACTTCGATATGGATGTAGTGGTGACTTCCACCAGCATATTGAGCACCAGCTCCAGATTGGTCATATTGTCGCGCAGGCTCTCCTTTTTCAGCCCCTTCATCTGTTTGTATTCTTGAACAGACATTCCGCTCCAGGCGCGTGTCATATCGTTTGTCAGGATTGCGTATTCCTTTTCCTTGGTGATTCCGCGGGCCTTCCACTCGTCCGTCAACTCCTTGCGCATCTCTATCGTCTGGAGCCGCTGGTTAATCCAAGCTTCGGGATAGCCCTTGGCGCGATAATAATCAGCACCCCTGAGAATCGCCTTCTCCGGATCGGCTATCTCGTCAAGGCGCTCACTTCCCACCTGCGCGAGCCACATCTTGAACGGCTCTGCCTTGGGAGATGGGATACTCTGGATAAGCCGTAGCGTGTCGGCAGTAGTGAAGCAGTCGGTCTGATAAAGTTTCCCATTGGACGCTTTCATTTTCAACTCGTGACAATTTGTCACGACTTCACTGCCTTCCTTCAAAAGCCTCTGTTTCAACTTCCTCCAGTAGGCCGTAGGGTCCTTGCTGGCGGACTCAGCCAATACATTACAGACATCAGCAGCAGAGAACAACCATTCCTCGTTCTCCGCATCCCAAGCATAGCGCACCTTCACGCCCTCAAATAATTGAATTTTGTTCTCCATAATTTCTTTGAATAAAGAATGTTGATTTCCGTTACCTGGGTTACCTTCGTTATTTCTATCTCACCGTCATACAAATTGTAAAAATACTGCTTCTTCTTGGAATTTCAGTTGCTTCTCGCTTCCTTCTCTCCCTCGACAAACTCGGGATAAACTCCGGTTCCTCCATACCGGCCTGCGTGCGACTGGATGCCGATGGCTCCGGTTTTCTGTATCCATTCCTTGACAGTGAGGATAAACCGATTTGTGCCGGCCGAGGTTTTAATCCCATCGAATTCGATGGGATTAAAACAAGGATTGTTGAGCTTTTCCCATATTCCAAGGTAGTCTATCGTGTCTTTGAGCCGTAACCAGTTGCCTATTATCATGTCAGTGCGGACAGGGTCGGGCTCGTATGCCTTTATCATGTCTGTAAGACTGATATAGTTGCTCTTGTCGAAGCCCTGCACCACACTTATGGGCTTGTCGTTGATGGTTATCTGTGCTGTCTTGGACATATCTTGAGTTTTTGTAAAGGTAGTGGGTTTTGTTCAATTGTTATTGTATAGGTTTACTTATTATCCGTTGGATCCTGCGGCTTTTCTTCGTTGGCTTGGGCTTTCTTTGTCGCGCCACCTGTTCAGTCACAATGCCGTCACTATGCCCGGAATGGCACGTAACTGAGGTCGGAGGTTCTCAAACTATTCTATTTCTTTTCTTCCGGTGTCGGTGAGACGGTAGCGCTGGCCTCGGTGGTTGTGGTTTTCCGGATGGGTCATCGTTACAAGGCCATCTGCTATCAAGCTGTTTAGAACTGACAACCGGAAACTTCGTTTGTCTTTGTATCCTGCCGCTTTCATAAGTTCCAGAATGCCTTTCTCGCCATTTGCCAGCAAACGCATTACTGCCAACTGCTGACTTGTGAGTGGTTTGTGGGTAGTCCGACTTAATTTGTGGGTGGTTTGTGGGTGGTTTGACATTCCCTTTTCCCACCTCTCTATCCTGCACTCGTGTTTCTTGGTCTTCTTGTTGTAGTTTATGCCTACGAGCAGGTTTCACCCGCAAATTTTCCTTCTTATCACGAAATTAAGTTACACATTATCTTTTTACTTGAAATCAAAGCATAGATACGTTTTTAACCGCCTCGAATTTCACACGGTTTGTCGTCTGATTTGGTAAAGGTGGCGGGGTTGCGCAACTTCTCGCGGGTTAGTCGTTCTTCGGCAGTTTCATGGCGGTCTTGACGATTTGCTTTTCTTCGGAGGCTACTTTGCGCTCGACTTTCTTTATGTCTTCGGCTGCCGGAAGGTTCTCGGGGCGTATGCCTCGCGCTCCAAGCATCTTACGGACTGTGCGGTTGTTCTGGATATGCTCGGTGGTGATGGAGGCTTCGCCCTGAAGGTCTTTCTGGTCAACGTTGTAGTTGGTCATCTCGGTGGCGAGATTCTTGGCCGCAATGGTGAGGGTGGGCAGAAAATCGGCCAGCGGGCGGGTGGATTTGATGCCGAGGCGCTTCTTCATATCTTCGGTGGTGTGGCCGCCAAAGAGTGCTGTGTCGCCCTTGGAACGGATGCAGCCGTAACCACGGTCATCGACTCCCCTCTCGAAGATGTTCTGCGAAAGTTGTTTCTCGGATGCACGAAGCCGGTCACGGGTCTCGAGTCGGGAGAGCAGATTGAGGCGCTCTTCAATGAGTTCGACCTTGCGGGTCTGAACGGCAAAGTAGCTCTGTGCGAAGGCAATCTCCTCTTTCTTGGGATCACCGTTCATCGCTATAAGATAGCAGGCGTATCGGGTGAGCATGAAGTCGTCAACTTCTCGCTGGCCGCCTTTGCCGATGGTTATCATTTTCGTGACCTCACGAAAATGATCATCCGCATTGATTTTCTGCGACTTGCACGATTCGATGGCGCGCGCAATGGCACTCTGGAAGTTTTCCCAACGAGCATAACCGAGGACTGTCATCAGCTCGCGTGCGAACCATACCTCCACCTGCTCTCCCCTCTCGCCTTCGATGTACTGCGCAATGCTGTCCAGCGAGCCTTTGTACCTGATTATGCTGTTCCTGTCCATATTGTTATTTTGTCTAATATGCTGTTTACTGTAAAGATAGTGGTTTGCGCAAACTATTTGCAGAAACTTTCGCAAATTTCTTCAGCATATTCGCTGTCGAATTCCTCGGGGTCAAGATCCTGAGGGTCGATGCCGAGCCATTCAAGGCGCTCCTTTTCTTCTGAGGTGAGGCGCTTGCGGGCGCGTTTCTTCTCAATTATTGCCAGCAGGTCCTGGTAGCCCCACGGTCCTCCGATGTCTTCGGGCGGACAGGCGCGTTCGCCTTTGATGAAACGGACGACCCGGGGTTCTCCGTCTTCGTAGTCGGCAACTGATGAGAGCTTGACCTCGTGGAGCCAGCCGTCTCCGAAGTCATATTCGAGCTCAATAGCCTTGCCCTTTTCGCTCAGAACTTCAGAAAGAGTGAAGTCTTCCTGATTGTGGTTGCGGTCTTCATCAAACGGCAGGAAGAAGCTGTCCTCTCCTTCGCGCTGGTAGGCCGGCGAATAGTCGTGCCCTTTGATGTGGAAGGCATTGAGGTGACCTCCTATCCATCCCATCAGGTCAAGGATGAGGTCGGCAAGGTGCCTGAGGGTGATGTTTGACGGGACCTCGAATTTGCGGTAGATGGCAGGAGTGATATGCTTGAGGGTCACCCTGAGGGTGTATTTACGTGCCGGATCGTCCTCGCGGAAATGAGGGTAGCGCGTTTCCGTATATGTCGGTCTCTTTTTGGAATGCTTGCCCTCTTTAGACTGTACGTCCTTGCCCTCTGGTGACTTCGCCATAAACATCTGGACAAATTTCATCATGTCCTCGCGCTCGGCCGGGGACATTGAGGCTATCGCCTGATAAAGTTCGTTTTCATCTATTGGCGCTTTCATCGTGTAAGGCGTATTTGGGGTTTCAAAATTCGTTTCTATATTTGCGGTGTCATCGAGGGACCGTGGGGTGAGATTTGAGGCGTGACACTATTTCGCTTTGATTACCGTAGGACGGTTGCTTTTGGGCAGCTGTCTTTTTTGTTTCCGGATGACAGGCGAAATGGATGTTTCATTTTAATGATACAATTATGTTACACTCAAATCATTACGTGCTTGCGGCCCTGGTGGGGCTGGCGGCAATTTTCAGTTCCTGTTCCGTTAAGGAAGACTTCGACACTTGCAACAAATCTCAGGTTCAACTTGATGTTCGGGCGTTCGGCATCGAACAGTCGGCTTTTACGAAGGCTGGTGGCGGGAAAGACCCGCATCGCATTGTGTTCAAGGCGTTTGACGCTTTGGGCGCTGTGGCTTTCGAGACCGTTCAGGCTTCGGGTCAGGAGGGTTTCGGTGTCCTCAACTTCGAGCTTTCTCCGGGTTCGTATACTTTTGTGGCGGTAGCTCACGACCTTTCGAGTGCCGCTCTTGCTGCCGATGAGGGCGGAAATGTTGCCGCCAGCCTTAATTCTGCCCAGGAGGCGGTTTTGCCGGAGGGGTATGTGGCGGACTGCTTCTGCGATACGCTCAATGTGACTATCAAACCCGGGGTGCCTTTCGCTTCCGGTATGACGCTTCCGCGCGTTATTTCCAAATTCAAACTGACCATCAACGATGCCCTCCCAGCGGGTACGGCCAAAATCAAATTCATCCTCAACAGCTCTGCCGCTGCTGCATCGGGCAACCCTTCTTTCAACCCCTCAACCGGATTCGCACTGAAGAACAGGCAGTATGTCAGAAGTTTCGACATTGGGGACGGATCTATCGGCAAGTCCGGTGTTTCGCTCAGTGTCAGTCTGCTGCTGACCGCTGAAACTCAGGATATTGACGTGACCGCTGCGGCCTATGATGTCGAGGGCAATCTCATCATCTCGCACGAGATCAAAGACGTCCCGATGAAGCTGAACCGCACAACCGTTGCCAAGGGCAATTTCTTCTCGGCCACCGGCGGAGGATCTTTTTCATTTAACACCGAATGGGATGACGATGCTGAGGTAAACTATTAATCTTTGCGCAACTATTCAATCTCGGCGGAACAGGTCGCGGGTGTAAACCTTCCCCGCCACATCATCCAGGCTCGTGTCGTAGCGGTTGGCGATGATTGCGTGACTCTGTGCCTTGAAGGCAGCGAGGTCGTTGACTACACGGCTGCCGAAGAAGGTATCGCCATCAGGCAGAGTGGGCTCGTAGATGATGACAGTGGCGCCTTTCGCCTTGATGCGCTTCATAATGCCCTGGATGGCGCTCTGGCGGAAGTTGTCGGAATTGGACTTCATCGTGAGACGATAGACTCCCACCACCACTTCCTTCTCCTTACCGGACTCATACTGTGAGTTTTCATTATAATAACCGGCCATCTTCAGCACCTGGTCAGCGATGAAGTCCTTTCTTGTGCGGTTGGACTCTACAATGGCTGTCATCACATTCTGGGGCACATCCTGATAGTTGGCCAGAAGTTGCTTGGTGTCCTTCGGCAGGCAATAGCCCCCATAGCCGAAACTCGGGTTGTTGTAGTGCGTGCCGATGCGCGGGTCGAGCCCGATGCCGTTTATTATTGCCTGAGGGTCAAGGCCTTTGACCTCCGCGTATGTATCAAGTTCGTTGAAGTAGCTGACTCTCAGCGCGAGATAGGTGTTTGCAAAAAGTTTCACCGCCTCCGCCTCCTTCATACCCATAAAAAGCGTATCGATATTCTCCTTGATGGCGCCCTCCTGAAGAAGCTGCGCAAAGGTGTGGGCAAATTGTTCAGCCTGAGGGTTGCCGATGGCCTCGATGGCTGCATTCTCCTCGTCCCATCTCCTTTCGCTGCCTGTAGGGAGCATCTTGGGGTATCCGACTATTATACGACTGGGGTAGAGATTGTCGTACAGCGCCTTGCTCTCGCGCAGGAACTCGGGGCTGAAGAGAAGGTTGAATTTTTTGCCCTTGAGGGCCGGATCCGTTAGGAACTTAAGGGCATACTTCACATACAGGCTTCTGGTGTAGCCCACGGGGATGGTCGATTTGATGACCATCACGGCATCGGGGTTGACGCTGATTATCAGGTCGATAACCTCCTCCACGTGCGAGGTGTCGAAGTGGTTCTTCACCGGGTCGTAGTTGGTGGGGGCGGCAATCACCACGAAGTCGGCATCTTTGTAGGCCGCCGCTCCGTCGAGGGTGGCGGTAAGGTTCAACTGCTTCTTTTTGAAGTACTTCTCTATATATTCATCCTGTATGGGTGAAATGCGCCTGCTGATTTTCTCCACCTTCTCCGGTATCACATCGACTGCCGTCACCTTATGGTGCTGGCTCAACAGCGTCGCGATAGACAGGCCGACATAACCCGTGCCGGCTACTGCTATCTGAATGTCCTTTAATTCTCTCATTGGTATGCTGAGTTTGCGCGGACGCGAGTGACTCGCGTTTTGCGCAACTTTGCTATTTTGCGAGGTTTGCTATTCCGTTAAGTTCGTTCTGTATATATTGGAGGCTGGCGATTTTGGCTTTGGTCTGAGCCACGTCCAGGCGAACCGTATTATCGGAATTGAACTCGGTAAGGATATTGCGCTTCTCATCCCCTTCCTTAAAGAACTTGTCGTAATTCAACCCACGGTTATCAGCAGGAACACGATAAAAGTTACCCATATCGACCGCCTTGGCGCACTCTTCGTTCGTCAGCAACGTCTCGTACATCTTCTCCCCGTGGCGGATGCCAATGACCTTAATCTCGGGACCTTCCCCTGCCCCTTCCTTAAAGGACGGCGATTGGTGCCTGAACAACTCCCGCACTGCCTCTGCCTGGGTCTGGATGGTGCAGGCAGGAGCCTTCTGCACGAGGATATCTCCGTTCTGACCATTCTCGAAGGCAAAGAGCACGAGGTCAACAGCCTCTTCGAGGGACATTATGAAGCGGGTCATCTTGGGTTCGGTGAGGGTGATAGGGTTGCCATTCCTTATCTGGTCAATCCAGAGAGGAATGACAGAGCCTCGGGAGCACATCACGTTGCCGTAACGGGTGCAGCAGATTTTGGTGCCGTGGAAATTGCCGTTTTCATCGTAAGTTCCGCTGTTGCGCGAGCGTGCCACAGCGATTTTCTCCTCCAGCGCCTTGGAGATTCCCATCGCGTTGATGGGGTATGCGGCTTTGTCGGTGGAGAGGCAGATGACGCACTTAACTCCCTCATCTATAGCTGCATCCAAAACGTTATCGGTACCGATGACATTGGTCTTTACAGCTTCCATCGGGAAGAATTCGCAGCTCGGCACCTGCTTGAGGGCGGCTGCGTGGAAGATGTAATCCACGCCCTTCATTGCGGTCTTGAGCGTGCTCTTGTTGCGCACGTCACCGATGTAGAATTTGATTTTTCCTACAACCTCAGGCATCTTGGCCTGATACTCGTGGCGCATATCGTCCTGCTTCTTCTCGTCGCGTGAGAAGATGCGGATTTCTGCGATGTCTGTCTTTAGGAAGCGGTTGAGAACCGCGTTGCCGAAGGAACCCGTTCCTCCTGTGATCATCAATGTTTTACCTGCAAAAATGCTCATAAAAACTTCGTTTTTAGTTTAGAGCTTAGAGTTTAGAGCTTAGAGAGAAGGGAGGTGCGGTAACCCGAAAGGATTCGCGCCTGTTCTTCTATTATACGCTCCATGTTCTGATGCTCTTCTTTGTTTATATAATTTAAATCTAATGCTAAATCCAACTGACTCATAACTTCCATTAACGAGCCATACGACAGTTCTATGAAATGAGCCTGATCCTTCAGTGACTGCCTTCCTGTTCCTTCCGCAATATTCGAGGTCACACTTACAGCAGCCCTTCTCAACTGATCGCCCAGAGCAAATTTCTCGTCTTGAGGAAAACATTTCACCAATCTATACACTTCCCCCACCAACGCTCTACCTTTTTGATAGCAGATTAGCCTTCTGAAATTAAACTCCGCTCTTTCCATAATCTCTAAGCTCTAATCTCTCACCTCTAAGCTCTAATCTCTCACCACTCCTTCCTCCACACCATCTTGTTGACGATGCCGACGTAGCTCTGGATGATTTTAACCACCTTGGTGCTGACATTTTCATCGACATAGTTGGGCACGGGGATGCCGTGGTCACCGTTGGCGTTCATCTCGACTGCCGTGTCAACTGCCTGAAGCAGACCCTTTTCGTCAATTCCACTAATAAAGAAGCATCCTTTATCAAGAGCCTCTGGACGTTCGGTAGATGTACGGATACAGACGGCTGGGAACGGATGCCCAACTGATGTAAAGAATGATGATTCCTCAGGAAGTGTGCCTGAATCGGAAACGACCGCAAATGCGTTCATCTGAAGACAATTATAGTCGTGGAATCCGAGAGGCTCATGCTGGATGACGCGTGAATCTAATTTGAATTGCATAGCTTCAAGTTTCTTGCGACTTCTTGGATGACAGCTATAGAGGATAGGCATGTCGTATTTCTCAGCCATTGCATTAATGGCGTTGAAGAGACTGAGGAAATTCTTCTCGGTGTCGATGTTTTCCTCACGGTGGGCACTCAAAAGAATGTAGCGACCCTTTTGCAAGCCCAGGCGCTGGTGCACATCCGATGCCTCTATCTCGGCAAGATTCTGGTGAAGCACCTCTGCCATCGGGGAGCCAGTGACGTAGGTGCGCTCCCTTGGCAATCCGCACTCTGCAAGATAGCGTCTTGCGTGCTCGGAGTAAGCCATGTTGACATCACTGATGATATCCACAATGCGGCGGTTCGTCTCCTCTGGAAGGCATTCGTCTTTACAGCGGTTCCCTGCTTCCATGTGGAAGATAGGAATGTGGAGGCGTTTTGCTCCTATTACGCTCAGACAACTGTTGGTGTCGCCTAACACAAGCACTGCATCTGGCTTGATCTCTACCATCAATTTATAGCTCTTGTCTATAATATTGCCCATAGTCTCACCCAAGTCTGCTCCTACTGCATCCATATAGACATCAGGGTCTGCGAGTTTCAAGTCCTTGAAGAAGATGCCGTTAAGGTTGTAGTCGTAGTTCTGGCCTGTGTGCGCCAGTATGCAGTCGAAATACTTACGGCATTTGTTGATGACGGCTGCCAAGCGAATAATCTCAGGACGTGTGCCTACTATAATAAGCAACTTGAGCTTCCCGTTGTTTCTAAATTCTTTCATTTCATTCAATAATTTAGCGCAGATTACGCAGATTCTTTTGATTTCGCAGATTGTGCTATAGATTATTTGCACGTCTGTAAATGGATTTTGCGATATCTGTGGTTTTAAAATTAACTAATATTCCTAATTTCTTGCCTGTCAGTTTCAAATACGTCATTAGCTGAGAGAAAAAGACCTCTTGCATAGTTGCTACTGCCTTCAGCTCCACTATAACCTTGTCGTCAACCAGCATATCAATGCGAAAAGCATTGGGAATGGTCACACCTTCGTATATAATAGGTAGGCTAACCTGCGTCTTTACCAGACATCCCATCTTTTCCAATTCGATACGCAATGCAACTTCATAGGCAGATTCCAGTAAACCTGGGCCAAGTTTATTGTACACATTAAATATTGCCCCACGAATCTTATATGATATTTCGTTTTCTATCTCCATATCTATCTGCGTAATCTGCTCAATCTGCGCCCTGTGGTCACACAGGGTCAAAGAATGTATCTGGTTTGTTGGGATCGAAGATTTCGTTGCAGTACATTACTGTGACGAGATCTTCGGTGTCGGAGAGGTTGATGATATTGTGAGTGTAGCCAGGGAGCATAATCACGCTTTGGATACGTTCGCCAGAGACAAAATAATTCAGTACAGGCCTCTCTCCAACTCTCCCCACAAGGAAGAGGGCTTTTTTTAGGATGTTGGTGGTGTCGTCTGTCTTGAAAAGCACCTCTTCATTTGTGAAACGAATGACTGAAAATCCATGCTTTTGCAGATAAACTGTACGTTGGAAATCTAATCTCTTTTGTTCAGTTTCATTATGATAGCCACCATCAATCTCTATAACCAGTCCACTTGCCAAATCCACGAAATCAACAATATATTCACCAATGATATGTTGACGACGAAATTTTGCATCAAAATTTCCTCTTCTCAAAATCTCCCACATAACAGATTCTGCTTCTGTAGGATTCTTTCGCATCTCAACAGCCTTTTCTTCTAATTCTGTATAAAGAGAAGGATCTGCCGTATTATAAAGCTTCTCTCCCTCCCTTGTGGGGAGGGCTGGGGAGAGGCTTCGCATCTGTATAAGTCCGTGGCCTTTGACTACGATGAACTGTTCCCATTTGGTGTGGTGCCAGTGTTGTCCCTTGGTGATTCCGGGTTTTGAGACGTTGATGCTGACCTGTCCGCAGTTGAGTGTATGAACCAGCTCTGTGAATGAGCCACGATTATCAACATTCATCTTTAGGTCGAAGATAGCCCCTTCTTTTGGAAGATAGCTCAGATACGTAGAGTAGAGTCGTTTAGCGAAGCTGTTTGCCGGAATCTCTGGAATCATCAATGTCTGAAGCATTTGTTTGAATTGATTCAGGAGGTCAACTATCTGTCCGAGGGTTGCCTTATGAGTCACTGGACAATAGCAGTACTTCCCTTCCTCTGCAGGTATGACTTTGAGTCCTTCAAACTCACAGTGATGTTCTGCTCCTTTAAGAGCGTTTATCATCTCTGCAATGAGGTCGTCAATATAAAGTAACTCCAGTTCGACACTTGGGTCGTTGACCTGTATCGGGAGATCATTGGCGATGTTGTTACAGAATGTGGCAACTGCACTGTTGTAATTGGGCCTGCACCATTTACCATAAAGGTTCGGGAAACGATAGATTAACACGCGAGGTGTTAATCCCGCAGATTCCGTGTAAACCGCAGATTTCGCAGATTTATCTTGATTTCGCAGAAATTCGGCCTCATATTGCAGGAAAAGGTCTTCGCCCGCCTTCTTGCTACGACCGTACTCGCTATTACCGAAGCGTCCGGTGAGTGAAGCTTGCTGACTGCTGGAAAGCATCACGGGACATCTGTTGTCATATCTCTTCAGCGTATCGAGCAACGTGCTTGCGAACCCGAAGTTGCTTTGCATAAACTCTTCTTGATTCTGAGGTCTGTTCACCCCTGCCAGATTGAACACGAAGTCCGCTTCTTTACAATATGCTTCAAGTTCTTCTGGAGTAGAATCAATGTCATATTCGAACACTTCTTCAATAGACAAGTCGCCATAGCACTTGGCTTTCCCGTCCTTGATATTCCTGAGTTCTAGACATAAGTTCTTGCCCACAAATCCTTTTGCACCTGTTACTAATATCTTCATTTGTTAAAATGGTTTATTATTTATATTTTGTCTACGAGCCTACGAAAACTTGTTGACTTAGTTACTCTTTCAGTTAATCCCATTCGCGTCGGTTAAGCCTTTGGCTTTTCAGATTTCAAATTAAGTTGAATTGTTATTCCACGTAAGTGATTCTGCCTTCAACTTTTCCCGCTGATTCGGGGATGTGACCGGCAAGAGTTTCGGTGACATACTGTAGCAATAACTGGTCGTCGGTCAGATAAGACTTTAAAGCTAGACGCTCTGCGTTTTCGAATATGATTCCGTTGCCTCCTTCGAGCAGCACATACGACGAACCGCCTATTGTGTATTTCTCGTTGTCAGCTATGTCAACAAAAGTTCCGTTGCCGGCAACATCCACCTTCACGCTCCTCACACGGTTTCCCTCGGCGGCAGTCTTGTCTATAAGCACCTTCATGCCGGAGATTTGATAAAACCCTCCGAAATCGTCAATATGGGCATACGACATTTCCAATGCGTTCTTCAATGATCGTCCGCTGACTTTAATCATACACACCTCGTTTTGGAAAGGAAAGACAGCCAACAAGGAGGCGTAAGTGATATCGCCGGCTTTAATTTCAGTCCTCATACCACCTGCATTTACAATACCAATCTGCGCACCGGTCACTGCCCGGAAAGCGTCAGCACAGAAATTCCCGATTGGACATTCTTCAAGACGTGCAATGTACTTGCCATTGGCGTCATTTTCAGTAAGATAGGCATCCGAATGACCTATCACCTCCTTGGTACGCCTTTCTATATCCTGATTGTATCTATCTACCACATTGCCCACAGTCTCGCTTCTTTTGCTCACTGACTCAGTTGCAATCAACGAGCTTTTCACTTTGCCATCCTTTGTTATCGATACACGGCCTATGTTCTCCATCTGAGTACCCGTCGAGGTCCAGAGTACGTCACTGCCATCTTTGTCCTTAATGTATGAACCCGGTTCGGTGGTGTGTTTATGTGCATCGAGCACTACGTCTATGCCGCTTGTCTTGCTGATGACCTCCGGCAACAAGTCGTCTCCGATGTGCGACAGCAGTACGACAGTCCGGGCCCCCTCAGCCCTGGCTGCGTCCACAGCGTTCTGTAGCATCCCGGCAACGTTCCCGCCACCAAAATCATATATGTAATTCCCGTCTTCGTCAATCAGAGTCGATGTGGATACCACTGTCTCCATGTATGGATATGTGACGCCGACATAGCCTACTTTTATTCCGCCATAATCTTTCACTTCATACTCTTTGAACAGCGGCAGGCCGGTCGCTCTGTCGTTGAAGTTGCAGCAGAGGGGCTGCACCTGAGTCTCATCCAGAAGGTTCAGAAAAGTGGCCATCGAGAAATCAAAGTCGTGATTCCCGGGCACCAAATAGTCATAGCCGACACTTTTCATTATATCAATGACAGACTGTCCCTGATATAATGCAGTTAGATTTCCCGAAATGCAGTCGCCACACGACACAGTAACCACATACTTAAACGTATCGGCCACAGCATCTCTGTATCCTGCAAATATTGGATAACCGTCTATTGCGCCATGCACATCATTTTCAAACAGGATGACGACCTCATCCATACGTTTGTTTATCGGAGTATCAGTATCATTGTGACAACCTGTAAAAGCAATCACAACCGTCATCAAAATCATGGTGGCGACACGTCTTACATTGATAAAATTCTTTCTCATATTATTGACTCCTGTGATGCTTTGGCTGATTAAATTACCCTGCGTTTTGCGCAACTTTTATCTTTCCGCGCGCATAGGGTTGTTGAGGAAATCTTCGTACGCAAGTCTGATTCCATCCTCAAGTTCCGTCTTATATCTCCACCCCAGTTTCGTCGCCTTGCTCACATCCAGCAGCTTGCGCGGAGTTCCGTTCGGCCTCGAAGTGTCCCACTTGATCTCTCCTTCATAACCGACGATGCGCGCCACGAGCTCGGTAAGCGCCTTGATGGTCAACTCCTTGCCGGTACCGGCGTTGACGGTTTCGTTGCCGCTGTAGTTATTCATCAGGAACACGCAAAGGTTCGCCAGATCATCCACATAGAGGAACTCTCGCAGCGGTGAGCCGTCGCCCCAGCAGGTAACCTCTTTCAAACCGTCAACCTTAGCTTCGTGGAACCTGCGGATGAGGGCCGGCAGCACGTGGGAGTGCTCGGGATGGTAGTTATCGTTGGGGCCATATAAGTTGGTGGGCATCACGGAGATATAGTCCGTACCGTACTGACGGTTCAGAAACTCGCAATACTTGAGGCCAGAGATTTTCGCCAGCGCATACGCCTCGTTGGTCTTCTCCAACTCGGAGGTGAGAAGGCAGCTCTCCGGCATTGGCTGGGGAGCCATTCGGGGGTAGATGCAGGAGGAGCCGAGGAATTCGAGTTTGCGGCAACCGTTTTTCCACGCTGAATGTATCACATTCATCTCTAAAATCATATTGTCGTACATAAAGTCGGCAAGGGCTGATTGGTTGGCAATGATGCCTCCCACCTTGGCAGCGGCAAGGAAAACGTATTCGGGTTTCTCTGCCTCGAAGAAGGCTTCGACCTGCTCCTGACGGGTGAGGTCAAGCTCCTTGTGGGTGCGGGTGATTATGTTGGTGTAGCCCTGACGCTGGAGTTCGCGGACGATGGCGCTTCCCACCATTCCACGGTGGCCGGCGACGTAGATCTTTGAATCTTTATTCATATTTTCTTTTTGAGTTTGGGGTTATCCCATTTCCGCCATCAGGTTCTTGCGGCCAAGGAGGCTGAAGATGGTGATGGAGTTGTCTTCGTTGAGTATTCTGAGCGTCCTGAGGATTTCGTCCAGGGTGGATCCGCTGGTGGTGATGTCGTCTATGACGAGAATGTTCTGGTTCTTGATGGTTGTGCAAAGTTCACGGTCGGTCTCTGTAGCGAACTGCAGGAACTGGAGCATATAGGGACGGAGTTTGCTCTTCTTCACATCTTTAGCAATGGTGAAGTAGTCTTTGCTGTGGATGAGGTCCATCATCTTGCCGATGGAGGCGAGGGCTTCATCTTTTTGTGCCTGGGTGTATCTGGGGAGACCGTTTTCGAGAACGTCATCGAGGTACTGCCTTGTGTATGCATCCGTGTCGAATGCGATGCTTGACGGGAGTGCCTTGACAAGCTGCATCTGCCTGAGAGTGGGCTGGGCGAACCGGTAGATGTATCTGAGCATGTACTGATTGACCTGACTGGAGGACTCGGGGTAGATGACGAGGTCGTAGTCATAGAGGTTGATCTTGGCGTTCAGGTCGTTGATGGCCTTCTGGATGAAATGCGAGAGGTTCTCGTCCTTCTGGATGGAAGTGGAAAACTTGACGTATTGGATGAACTTCGTCCTTGTTTCGCTGTCTATTTCGGGCTCGAATTCATAGCCGTAGTAGAAGCATTTGCCGAATGCCTCCACCTGATAGCCGCTGCCTGTGATGGTTATCAGGTCGCTCTTTCCGTCGTGCTCGAAGTCAAACTGGAACTTCTGCTGCTCTATGTCAAAGGTTATACCCATAATTTTTGTTTTTAACTTATAAAGTTAGCGGTTTTGTGCAAGATTACATCTGCGATTTGAGGTAGAGTTTGTGGACGAATTTCATGTCGTGGTCTATCATTATCTTGACGAGCTGCTCGAAGCTGGTCTTGCGGGGATTCCAGCCGAGGAGGGTCTTGGCTTTGGTGGGGTCGCCGAGGAGCTGTTCGACTTCTGCGGGACGGAAGTATTTGGGATCGACTTCGACGAGGGTCTTGCCGACAAGTGCGACCAGTTCTACGGGTGCGCCATCGGCTACAGATACGCAGATGCCTTTTTCGTCAATGCCTTCGCCCTCCCATTTGAGTTCGATGCCTACGTTCCTGAAGGCGAGGGTGGCAAATTCGCGCACTGTGTGGTATTCGCCGGTTGCGATGACGAAGTCTTCGGGCTTTTCCTGCTGGAGGATGAGCCACATGCATTCGACATAGTCTTTGGCATAGCCCCAGTCACGCAGGGAGTTGAGGTTGCCAAGGTAGAGTTTGTCCTGATAGCCCTGGGCTATACGGGCAGCGGCAAGGGTGATTTTGCGGGTGACGAAGGTCTCTCCCCTGCGTTCGGACTCGTGGTTGAAGAGGATGCCGTTGACTGCGAACATCCCGTAGGATTCACGGTAGTTTTTGGTTATCCAGAAGCCGTATTGCTTCGCAACTCCGTATGGGCTTCTCGGATAGAAAGGTGTTGTCTCTTTCTGCGGCACTTCCTGCACGAGGCCGAAGAGTTCGGAGGTGGATGCCTGATATATCCTGCATTTCTTCTCGAGACCGAGGATACGCACTGCTTCGAGAAGTCTCAGCACGCCTGTCGCATCGGCTTCGGCCGTGTATTCCGGGCAGTCGAAGGATACCTTCACGTGGCTCTGTGCGGCAAGGTTGTATATCTCATCTGGCTGAACCGTCTGGATGATGCGCACGAGGGAACTGCTGTCGGTCATATCTCCGTAGTGGAGATTAACCAAACGCTCCTGCTTCATGTCGCGTACCCATTCGTCCAGATAGAGGTGCTCGATGCGGCCCGTATTGAACGAACTGCTGCGGCGGATGATGCCGTGAACTTCATATCCCTTCTCCAAAAGAAACTCTGCCAGGAAGCTTCCGTCCTGACCTGTAATACCTGTGATAAGTGCTGTTTTCATATATTTTTATTTCGTTAAATCTCATTTCACTTTCAACTCTACGCTTCGTGTAGTGCTCTCAAAAGCCACCTGTTCTATCTGCGCTATTCGAAAGGTAATCTTAGGGGTGTCAAAAACTACCGAATCCGTATCGTCAACCATCCTCTCGCAAGAGGCGAACAAGAGTATGGAAAGTATCAAAAAGAAAGAATTTTTCATAACCCAATAAAGTTAAATAAAGTTTCAAAAAATACCGTTTTATTCCTACTTCGAAAAATTTCACACTATTTTCTACTACAAATGTATTTTTGAGAAATAAGTATATGTTTAAACCTTGCAGTAATGTTTGGTGTATAGCACAAACCTTCTCACCTCCAGCACTTAAACGCCAAAGGTTCAATAATTTAACAAGCAACCGACGAATAACTTGCAATATTCGCCTTTACAAACAGATTTACGCCTTAAGCAGAGTTACCACCTTAACAGCCTTCATCCATTTGTCTATATATTTCCGTACTGTCAGCCATATTTTTATGTCCAAACGGCTATTCAGCGTGCAAAGGTACACTTTTTATTCAAAAAACATCTCATTTGAGACGAGTTTTATATAATATATAAAATTTGACAAAATTGGCAGGTTGGAACACACCTCAAAAAAATGGACAAACATATTGCTATTTTGCTATAAACAATAGACTGACACTTAGCATTTCTGTACTCGGCAACGAGAGAAATATCCCGAGTCTATTTTTACGATAAAACCGAGTAATTTATCTTCAAAAAATACAATAATGCGCTCATCAAATACACATTATTGTATTACCTTGCAAAGATATCTAAACTATCATTCCACCTCTTCTTTCGCATGACCACCGACGAGGACGAAATGAACACGGATACGCTTTCCCCAGCGCCCCTCAAGGGTTGCATCAAAAGAATTACTGCGTGACGTAATATCATAAAAATCGGCATAAGTTCCATCAGCATAATCCAAATAGAGATTACCATTACGAACTTCCCAATCAAACGGACAACTATCATACAATTCTACAGGACGGTCGAAGAAACGCTCCTCACGGCCAGCACCATATCTTGTCGATCGGCCGGAATAAAAAGTAAACTCACTAAACAGAGGTTCGCCACAATAGTTCTCACCTAGGTCAACTTCCCATGTTTTACCGATGATACCGGAGATATCAAAACCTATATCATTATCATCCTTATAACATGAACTAAGGAGCAGCAACGTCAAACAGAGGGCGATGATTGTAGAAAACTTTTTCATAACGGTATCGTATATAATTATTATTTGAATTATTATTGTCATGCAAAAGTACGGAATTTCTAATGAAATTGAAATATGAAATCCCTAAAACACAAGGGGATTTCCCTATCAGCCTTTGCCATTTGAGTAGTTAGCGGTACACCTTATTCAGCATAAGTTCGACGAAAACATATTTATAAGAAAGTAATCAGGAGTCATCAACAAGTCCAAATGTGACACTTTTTAATCCTTTCAGAGCCACCTTTTACCACATAACGCCTCAAGGCCTTGCACTTGATGCCTCAAGGTCAAACCAACAGAGCCTCCAACTTGTCACGATGATTTACCCAAATGATCGCGATGATTTCATCAAATGATCGTGATGATTTTATCAAATGATCGTGATCATTTGGAGGCTCCGAGCGGAAGAGAAAGAGGCTAAGATTAGAAGACATAGATTTACTGATAGTTACAAAACAGATTTCCATCAAGTTCACATTATATATTATCGCGCGCGAAGGAAAGCAAAGAAAGTCATATTTTAATGGAAACTATTGGTTAAGATTTGACGCTCCGAAATAATCAAACGTACGCGTAGGGTTAGGCAAACCATCGCGTAAAATCGGTCTAACCATCAAGACAAAAACTCGACAACTCGATTCATCCAATTCGACAACTCGATTCGCCCAGGTTGATAGGTCGATTCACTCAGGTTGATGGGTCGATTTGACCAAATCGTCAGTTTGATTTGACAAGGTCGATAGGTTGCTATAAATTTGGCTTTACCAACGGTTTGTGTTACCTTCGCAGACGAAAAGCCAGTGTTACGGTCTGTCGCTTGCACATGATTTCATTGCAAGAGGAAAGTCCGGGCAGCACAGGGCACTCCGCTGTCGAAATGACAGCTATTGGTGACAGTAGGCTAAAGTAGAAGAAAACAACCGCTCCACATCCCGTGGAGTAAGGGTGAGAAGGTGAGGTAAGAGCTCACCGGCAGGCGGGTGATCGTCTGGCCGTACTTGCCGGAGGCTGCAAGTTCATGTAAACTGCCGTTTGAGGGTAGCCCGTCCAAGGCAGAGGGTAGAATGCTTAGATAAATGACAGACACTCCCCCATCCCAACCCTAGGAGTACAGAACCCGGCTTATAGTGATACTGACTTTTCATTTTACACATCAGGAATGGAGAACATTCCTTTATTTTTATCAAAAAATGCTAAAAAAGCCCATGATTTGGATAAAGAAATAAACTTTGCACTAATTTTGCCATCATTATAAACGTAGGGAAGTGAAGTCCTGATGTTTATTTGAAAGATATAATTATAAATAAAGTATATAGACATAAAAAGAAAGGAATATGAAAAAGACTTACAAACAACTGGCAACTATTGCCATGCTGGCAATAATGACCATCACTCCTGCCGCATGTACGGCAAATCCTAAAGAAGCTCCATTGCAGAGCGCAGCACAAACCACGGCCGGTCAGCCTGTAGATCTCACTTACGCAGCAGAACAGGCAGTACAGGCGGTTGTACACATCAAATTCGTTCAAAACTCTAAGACACAGACCGTAACGGTGGAAGACCCTTTCGGAGATTTCTTTGACCCATTTGGATTTTTCGGACAGGGGCGTGGCAACGGTGGTCATCGCCAACAGCAGGTGCAGACCCCAAAACGCGAAGGTATCGGTAGCGGTGTCATCATCTCCGCCGATGGTTACATCGTAACAAACAACCACGTGGTGGAAGGTGCCGACGAACTATTGGTAACACTAAACGATAACCGCGAGTTCTCTGCAAAAATCATAGGTACGGACAAAACTACAGACCTCGCACTCATCAAGATTAACGGCAAAGAGCTCCCTACCCTGCCTATCGGCGATAGCGAGAAGCTACGCATCGGGGAATGGGTGCTGGCAGTGGGCAACCCAATGGGACTCACCTCAACCGTGACAGCAGGTATCGTTAGTGCAAAGGCCAGGAGCATCGGTGCAAACGGTGTTGAGAGCTTCATTCAGACTGATGCTGCCATCAACGCAGGTAATTCCGGAGGTGCATTGGTAAATGTCAACGGTCAACTCGTAGGCATCAATGCCATGCTCGTTTCACAGACAGGAAGTTACAGCGGATATGGCTTTGCCATCCCTACCACACTCATGAACAAGGTGGTGGACGACATCAAACAGTACGGTACAGTACAGCGTCCTATGCTCGGCATTGCCGGTCAGGATGCACATAAATACATTGATGCCGAAAAGAGCAAGGGTAATGAAGTTGACCTCGGCACAAACGATGGTATCTATATCGCAGAAATACAGGCCGATGGTTCTGCAGAGGATGCAGGCTTGAAGAAGGGCGACGTCATCATCAGCATTGACGGAAAGAAGATTACGAAGATGGCAGAACTGCAGGAATACTTGTTCATGAAGAAGCCTGGCGATAAGGTAGAGGTAACCTATCTGCGCAACAAATCAAAAAAGACCATCACGATGACCCTCAAGAACGAGCAAGGCAATACGAAAGTGGTGAAGGGTGCTGCAGACCTCGACATTCTCGGAGCACAATTCCGTCCGATTACAGAACAGATGAAAGAAGACCTCGGAATCAAATACGGGCTGGAGGTAACGAAAGTCAGTGGTGGCAAGATGAAAGAAGCAGGCGTTCCACGCGGTTTCATCATACAGAAAGCTAATGACACCACAATAAAGACCATTGAGGACATGCAGGATGCTGTAAAGAGTGCTTCGACAAGCAAGGAACCGGTGCTCTACATAAGCGGATACTTCCCAACAGGAAAGAAAGCATATTTCGCTGTACCGCTCCAAGACTGATTCCTATATCAAACAATCACAATAAAAAAGGAGCTTCTGAGCATCGGAAGTTCCTTTTTATTATCATGTTAGATTAATAGAAAAATTTTGTATCTTTGCACATTGAATGAGAGCACTTAAGATACAGAAATCAATTACTAACCGCGACAACCGCTCGCTGGAACGTTTCCTTCAAGAGATAGGTCATGAAGAACTATTGACTATTGACGAGGAAATAGAATTGGCACAGCGTATAAAGAAAGGTGACAAGAAAGCACTTGACCGATTAGTAAGTGCCAATCTTCGTTTTGTCGTTTCCGTGGCAAAGCAATACCAAAACCAAGGACTGCCACTTGAGGATATCATCAACGAAGGTAATATCGGGCTGATACGTGCGGCGCAGAAATTTGACGAGACTCTCGGCTTCAAATTCATCTCCTATGCCGTATGGTGGATTCGTCAAAGCATCATACAGGCCATTGCAGAACAGAGTCGGTTGGTAAGGCTTCCACTCAATCAAGTGAGCAACGTAAACAAGATAAGGAAAGAGATAAATCGCTTTGAGATGCTGAACGAGCGCACTCCTTCCACAGAAGAGTTGGCAACACAGGCCAACCTCAGGGAGTCTAAAGTGGAAGAAGCTCTACGCATCAGCGGACGACACACGTCGCTTGATGCACCTTTCTCAGAAGGCGAGAACAACACCCTGCTTGACGTTTACATAAATTCCGACTCGCCGATGGCAGATGATAAACTTGTAACCCAATCACTTGCCGACGAAATAGACCGCGTGTTGGACACGCTCAACGACAGAGAACAGAAAATCCTGAGAGCCATTTATGGGCTGGATGGAGAAGAAATGACATTCGATGAGATTGCAGGCATTTATGGTCTGACACGCGAACGCGTACGCCAGATTAAAGACAAAGCAATAAAGAAACTACGCAAAGGCGCACCAAAAAAGATACTCAAGCCATATTTAGGAAAATGAAAAAAATCATAACAATAATATTTCTTCTCGTACTTGGACAGGTAACACTCTGTCAGGCAAAGATTATCATCACATCAGGTTACGGTTTCGGCTTTGCAGCATCGTTTGCAGATTCGGTTGTATATATCACACCTATACAGAAGATGGACAGCCTCTTTATGGATAGTAAAAGCAAACTGGTCATCGGCACTGAGAACTTTTCCGCACAGCTGAAAGACTATATGGAATCGCAACTCGATGAGGCAGGGCGCACATGCGTGTTCTTCTACGACATTAAAGAAGCCAACCTGCAGAAACAGTTAAAGAAACTAAGGAAACGCTACTCCGAATCCAAGAACGGACACTTCATCATAAGAGAAGTGAGCGAGAAAGATTTCCGTTTCATCTGCATGGATATGACAGACCAGATGGATGCAAAAAGCAAAGCCCTTGAAGCCAAGAAAGCTGAAAAGACTAAAAAGCAAGACAAGCATTCCAAGCATAGCAAACGTAGTAAGAAAGCAGAAAAAGAAGTAGCCTCCAAGAAATAGCCTCTCATGAATTTCAGGGTAGCCGACCATATAATACAGATTAGTATAAAAGAAAGTCCATATAACAAGTTCGGGCTCATCCCTTCTTTTGCACCATTCAGGATAAGCGAAGAAGAGACTATAGACGAAAACGATATACTTTTTACCATGCTCGTTGATGACAGCATCTCGGTGGCAGAGACGAAAGAGTCTGTCGGTGAGTTTGATCTCGGAGACGGGAAAGTAAATCTATGGCGATTTGAAGACGGAGGTTACGAATATTCCATATTTGATCTCAAGGAAAGAGAATGCTGTCTATTACAGACAGATAAATCTTTCCGTCATTGCCGCTGTGCATTGAAAGGCGACAGGGCCATGCGCCGTCTTGGTCTAAACGATGCGCTGATGTTTGCCTTTGCCTTTGCAGGAAGTCGTAAACAGACATTGCTGATTCATGCCTCGACAATATTACATGAAGGCTACGGATATCCGTTCATAGCAAAGAGCGGAACCGGCAAAAGCACACATTCGCAGTTATGGATTAAGCACATCCCTGGGTCAGAGCTCATGAATGACGATAATCCTTCAGTACGTATCATTGACGGGAAACCCATAATCTACGGTACGCCATGGAGTGGGAAGACACCATGTTACCGACAGATAAAAGCACCACTTGGGGCAATAACACGCATAGACCGCGCAAAGGAAAACAGCATTGAGCGACTAGACATCGCACAGTCATTTGCCTCTTTCCTTCCCTCTTGTTCTGCCATGCAATGGGATCGCGAAATTTATGATGGCATATGTCAAACCATTACAGGAATCATCGCCACCACACCTTTTTATACACTTCATTGCCTGCCCGATGAAGATGCAGCACACCTATGTCACAAAACGATATCCAGAACATCAAAATAGCAAACGAAATTCTCATACCAGAGATTATCCGATTGCTGGAACAGGGACACACGGTGACACTGAAAGTGAAAGGATATAGTATGCGTCCATTTCTTGAACATGAACGGGATGACGTATTATTAGCAGCAGCAAAAGATATAAGGATTGGAGATGCAGTACTTGCCGAAGTGGCACCGAAATGCTATGTCCTTCACAGACTGATAAAAAACAACAACGGGGATGTAACACTCTTGGGTGACGGCAACTTGACACCGGAACACTGCAAATTTACAGACATACACGGCAAGGCTATCGGGTTTTACCGAAAGGGAAACACCCAACCTGACTCTTGCAATGACACCAAATGGAAAATATATTCATGGATATGGACACACTTGTTCCCTATCCGACGTTATCTATTATGGATACATCGAAAAATCTTAAAACTATAATATATGCACACAAAACCAGGATTTAACTTAAGGGACGTATGCGGTGAGAAACTGATGCTTGCCGAAGGAATAGAAAATATCAATTTCAGTCGATTGATACGTTTCAACGAGACTAGTGCCTATCTTTGGGAGAGCATTAAGGATAAAGAGTTCACTGTAGAAGATCTGACAACCTTACTGACTGAGCGATATGATGTTGAGCGTGAGCAAGCCTTTGCAGATGCATCCGGCCTTGCAAAGAAATGGATAGAATCAGGAATTGTCGAGGAATGATACTTATTGCTGATAGCGGAAGTACTAAAACAGATTGGATTCTCACATCTGACCAAACAGCAAACGAACCACTAAGAATCAAAACACAGGGAATAAACCCTGTGTACCAAAGCAGTAAGGTTCTCACTGGAATACTGCAGCACGAACTATTGCCTTTTGTCAAAAGTTTCGATATTGAGGAAATCAATTTCTATGGCAGTGGTTGTAGGGATGGGTACATTCCATCTATGCAATCCACATTTCACAAACTCTTCCCATATACCGATAGGATAAACATTCACAGTGATCTGTTGGGTGCCGCCCGTGCCCTATGTAGAGATAAAGAAGGAATAGCCTGCATACTCGGTACTGGTTCTAACTCCTGTCTTTATGACGGGGAAAAAATCACCTATAACGTTCCGTCAATGGGTTACATACTAGGGGATGAAGGTAGCGGTGCAGTCCTTGGGCGTGAACTCATTAACGCACTTTTCAAAGGCTGTCTCAAAGAAGAACTATGCACAAAGTTCTGCAACCAGTACAACACCAACTTGGCTGACATAATAAATAAAGTGTATCATCTGCCACTTGCAAACCGTCTTTTGGCATCCTTCTGTATTTTCATCAAGGAGAACATTGATGATGAAAATATCAAAAGCATCGTAATTGATAATTTCCGAAAGTTCTTTATCAGGAATATCCGTCCATATAGACGTCCCTACCTTGACGTCAACTGCTGTGGAAGCATTGCTTACTTCTTTCAAAAAGAACTTGCCGAAGCAGCACAGAAGGAAGGATTTAAAGTCGGAAACATATTACGTAGTCCTATAGAAGCATTGGTATGTTTCCACACCAAACAATAAACTGACATTTTAGACACAAAAAAAGGAGATGATAAAAATCATCTCCTTTTCTTTCAGTCGGGGCGACAGGATTCGAACCTACGACCCCCTGGTCCCAAACCAGGTATTCTACCGGACTGAACTACACCCCGAAACTTTCTTTTTTAGAAAGCGAATGCAAAGGTAAGAATTATTTGCGAAGAACAATATCTCCAGCAAACGAAATTCTTATCCATTAAACATTTTTAACTATTTAATAATTCCGAATTCCTGAAATACTTTCTTCAGTATCTGCACACCGCGCTCTACCTGTTCCTCAGAATGAGTAGCCATAAGGGCAAAACGTACAAGCGTATCATCAGGTGCACATGCAGGTGGCACAACAGGATTGATGAACACTCCCTCATCAAGTGCTCTGCGAGTAACCTGAAATGTCTTCAGGAAATCACGCACATACAATGGGATAATTGGACTCTCTGTCTCTCCTATCTCAAATCCTTCTTCACGGAAACGTGCCAGAGCGAAACGTGTCAGCGTCCATAACTTCTCAATGCGCTGCGGTTCTGACTTTATTATATGCAGAGCCTCACGTGCTGCTGCAGTAGCAGCAGGAGTATTGGATGCGCTGAACATATATGTACGGCAATTATGGCGAAGGAAATTTATCGTTGCACTATCTGTGGCAATAAAACCACCGATACTTGCCAATGACTTACTGAATGTACCCATGATAAGGTCCACATCATCAGAAAGCCCAAAATGGTCACACACGCCACAACCCTGCTTTCCAAACACACCGATGCCATGAGCCTCATCCACCATTATGGATGCATTATATTTTTTCTTGAGCCTTACAATCTCAGGCAAGTTCACAAGATCACCCTCCATGGAGAACACACCGTCCACAACAATCAGCTTTATTGCATCCGGCTCACAGATCTTCAGTTTCCGTTCAAGGTCCTCCATATCGTTGTGCTTGTATTTCAGGCGCTTTGCCATAGACTTACGGCTACCGTCAACTATACTGGCATGGTCGCGATCATCACAGATGATATAATCATTGCGTGAGCAAAGACATGAAAGCACACCATCGTTAACCGAAAAACCTGTTGAAAAGACCAAGGCTTCATCCTTACCTACAAACTCTGCCAACTCTTTCTCAAGCTGTACATGAAGATCAAGTGTACCATTGAGGAAACGGCTACCAGCACAACCGGAACCATATTTATCTATAGCATCCTTAGCAGCTTTCATCACACGTTCATCCCCCGTAAGACCTGTATAGGCATTTGACCCGAACATGAGGACCTGATGTCCTCCCATATCGACCTCAGTACCCTGTTTTCCGTCAATCTCCCTGAAATAAGGATAGATACCTTGCCTCATCAACTTTTGAGGCTCTTCGTAACTTTTGAATTTATCCTGTAATAGTCCCATAACTAGCGAACATATTTTCTAATTGTCTTTACTTTGTAAAAAAAGCGGTGCAAAGTTAAAAAATATTTTAAGAATTAATAACATTATACTCTATTTTTTCATATTGGTTCAAAATAGAGCGTAAACAGAAAAAACAGCACTTTATTAAAAAACATTCATTACCTTTGTAGCGTAATGGACAAGAAGAGAATCATTTTCATAATAAATCCTATCTCCGGATATGGGATGAAGGACGAGATTCCACATCTCGTTCATAGATATCTTGACCATACACGATATGCTCATAGCATTATATACACGGAATACCCTGGCCATGCGCAAGAGATTGCCAAACAGGCCGTCGATGATGGAGTGGACATCGTAGCGGCTGTAGGAGGAGACGGTACAGTGAACGAGATTGCCCGCGCCATCGCACACACCGATACGGCACTTGCTATCATCCCATGTGGCAGTGGCAATGGACTCGCCCGTCATCTAAAGATTCCGATGAATGTCAAAGGAGCACTAAAAATCATCAACGCCTGCGAAATACACGACCTTGACTATGGCAAGATTAACGACATACCTTTCTTCTGCACCTGCGGAATGGGATTTGACGCATGCGTATCGCTGAAGTTCGCGTCTTCGGGCAGACGTGGGCCTATTGCCTACATAGAGACAGCCCTGTCGGAAGTTATCAAATACAAGCCCGAGACTTACGACATTGAAGACGAGGACGGAGTGGAGTCACACCGTGCATTTCTCATCACTTGTGCCAATGCCTCACAATGGGGTAACAATGCATATATTGCTCCTCACGCTTCTATGAGTGACGGACTGATGGACATCATCGTCGTTGAGCCGTTTACGGCCTTTGACGTACCAGCACTCGCCACGCAGTTATTTGCTAAAATTATCGACAAGCATTCGCGTATTCAGACATTCCAAAGTCGTAAGATACATATCCATCGTAGCAGACCGGGCGTGATTCATTTTGACGGGGACCCGATAATGACCGATGCAGATATCATAGTTGAGACAGTGCCGAAAGGAATAAAGATGGTTGTCAATCCTAATAAGCATCCAGATAGAAATCTTCCGTCAGGCGATGATACCACTCAGACTTCTGCCCAGCATTCAAATACATTATCTCTTCACACTCCATTATATTATTTGAGGGAATTTTTCCGAATTCCAATAAAACCCTTTTAACGTTTTTTGACGGCAGGGTATGTACCCCTACCCTTCTTTGCAGGAACAACCCGTAAATGGATGCAAAACGCTGTGCTTCAGTGGCTGTCTCCAATGGCAGGATAAAAGAGGCATGTGCTCCGTCTTCATCCGAGAGTAATCTGCAAGAATGCCTTATAAGATCTTCCATAGACAAGGAATCCGTATGACGTGCCACGCTGCGTTGGGAATCCGGACTTTTCATTGAATTGATAAAAAACGGCGGATTTGAAACGATAACGTCAAACACCTCATCACCAACCTCCTGTAATGCCTGCCGGCGAATAGATATACGTTCCTTCCATGGCGATGATGCGACATTCTCCCTTGCCTCGTCCACGGCCATATCATCAATATCTATCCCCACAATCTCTGCCTGTGGCATCCGTTGCGCCACCATCAGGGCTATAAGTCCTGTCCCTGTACCAATATCAAGCACGCGTAATGGTTGCCTTTGTAGGACACCGGAACTTCCTGCCCATGCACCGATAAGTACACCATCCGTACCAACATTCATTGCGGCACGGCATTGTGACACCACAAACTGCTTAAAGCGGAACTCATCCATTTTCATACTTACTCACGTCGTGCAAAAATAGCAAAAACACTCTATTTCATTCATGCTTTACATGCTTTTTCTTATATTTGCCACAGATAAAAACTAATCATTATAAAAACAATATGAAGAGATTTGCATTCAAAATGTTTCTCAAGCCAGGGATGGAAGAGGAATATAAACGCCGTCATGCCCAATTGTGGCCGGAGATGAAAGAGATGCTAGAAGAAAAAGGTGTACATAACTACAGTATCTATTGGGATAAGGACACCAACATCCTTTTCGGTTATCAAGAAGTGCATGGCGAGAGTTCTTCTCAGGATGGAGAGATTGCTGAAATAAATCGTCGTTGGTGGGACTTCATGGCACCGCTGATGGAAGTCAATGACGATAATTCGCCAATAACTATTGACCTTCCAGAGATGTTCCATCTTGACTGAAGAAAACATCTTACGTTTGGACTTTTCATTGAAATACATTACCTTTGCGCCAGTAAAACATATTTTAAACAAAAAATGGACGATTATCACGCGGCAAATTTAGAACAGACTCTCGTAGGGATGGTGCTCACGGGAAGCCTTGCTGAAGCGAGGTAATCACCATGTCGGAATCCTAAACACCGGCTGATCCTATCCCCTGAACGAGACATTATTATAGGATTGGCTTATGAAAAGATTCTGGAACATAAATCAAAATCTTAGCGTAATTGACGAATGGCAGCCAGGCTGTTGGGTTCAGGTTACGTGTCCGACAAAAGAAGACATCAAATGGCTTGAGGAAACGTTTGAAATACCGGACTATTTCATCTCCGACATTTCCGATAATGACGAGCGTGCACGTTACGAATTCGAAGACGGATGGCGTCTTGTGATTCTCCGTGTGCCTCATGCGAAAGAGGTGCAGAGCCGCACACCGTTTTCCACCGTTCCGTTGGGCTTCATACAGAAAGGCGATGTCATCATCACAATATGTTTCCATGAAACAACGATGATGATTGATTTTGTCAGTTACCAGCAAAAGCGCGGCATGGGCTTTACGGATTATGTAGATATGATATTCCGTCTGTTCTATTCCGCCGCAGCATGGTATCTAAAACGGCTGAAACAGATTAGTACGCGTATTGAAAAAGCCAAGAAAGACCTTGACAGAGAAGTGAACAACGAATCGCTCATCAATCTGTCGCGTCTGCAAGATTCACTCACCTATTTCATCACATCAATACGTGGCAATGAGAACCTGTTGCAGAAACTGAAATTCAAACTGCAGGTGGACGAGGTGGATGCCGACCTTATCGAAGATGTCAGCATTGAGATGAGTCAGGCACGTGAAACGACGAACATCTATTCCGACATTCTCGAATCTACTATGGACACCTACTCCAGCATCATCAACAATAACGTTTCCACCGTGATGCGTACCATGACATCAGTATCCATCATCCTGATGCTCCCTACGCTTGTAGCCAGTATTTTCGGTATGAATCTGGTGAGTGGGCTTGAGACCACCCCGTGGGGATTCTGGTTTGCCATCATCCTGTCCGTACTCGTTTCTGGAGCATTATGGTGGTTTATGAGACGTAAACGGCTGTTATAAGCGATAATATAACTCCAGTGACATTTGTTAAAAAACTTTAACATACAATAACAAGCAACATACTTTTCATATCTTTGTTGCAAAATGTACTGATACTATGGAAGACTCTCAAGAAAAAGTTATCAATCAGGAGCAGAACACACCACAGCCAGAGGTTGTGGAAGAAGTTCAGGAAGAGATTGTAGAAAACGTTGTTGACGTTCCACAGGCAGAGACTGTGGCAGAGGAAAGTATTGAAACAAAGGCGGTAGAAGATGAGCCTGAAAAGAAGGTGGTATTCGCCACGAAGGGAGAAGTACTGAAGCGCACTTCGGAATTAGCTCATGGTGAGGAGACACCAGACAAGGCCGAAGTCGATGCCCTGAAGACAGCATTCTACAAGTTCCACACAGCAGAACGTGAGGCACAATACAAAAAGTTTATTGACGATGGTGGCGACCCAGAGGCGTATGAGGTTGTTCCGTCAGAAGATGAAGAGTCTTTCAAGGCAGAAATGACTTTGATTAAGGAGAAACGCGCTGAAGCATTCCGCCAGAATCAGGAAGAACAGAAAGAGAACCTTGAAAAGAAGTTGACCATCATTGAGAAGATAAAAGAGATGGCAACATCACCTGAGGAAGCAAACAAGTCATACAAGCAGTTCCGCGAGTTGCAGCAGGAATGGCGTGAGATAAAGAACGTGCCAGCAGAAAAGGCAAGCCAACTGTGGCGCAGTTACCAGTTGTACGTTGAACAGTTCTACGACCTGCTGAAGCTCAATAATGCTGCACGCGAATACGACTTCCGCAAGAACCTTGAAATCAAGCAACATCTGTGCGAAGCAGCCGAAAAACTTGCCGAAGAGGAAGACGCTGTAAGTGCTTTCCACCAGTTGCAGAAACTGCATCAAGAGTTTAGAGAGACTGGTCCTGTGGCAAAGGAGTTGCGTGAGGAGATATGGAATCGTTTCAAGGCTGCATCTACGGTGGTCAACAAGCGTCATCAGGCACACTTCGAAAGTTTGAAAGGCATGGAAGAGGAAAACCTTGCCAAGAAGACTGCCCTATGCGAACAGGTTGAAGAAATTGCAAGCACCGAAGTAAAAAACAGCGGAGAATGGGAGAAGCTGACAGAGACTATCCTTGTCATACAGGCAGAATGGAAGAAGATAGGCTTCGCACCGCAGAAGATGAATGTCAAGATTTTTGAGCGTTTCCGCAAGGCATGCGATGACTTCTTTACAAAGAAATCAGAATATTTCACGACATTAAAGACCCGTTTTGCCGAGAATGCAGAAAAAAAACGTGCGCTCATCGCTCGTGCTCATGAGTTGGAAGACTCTACCGACTGGAAGAAGACTGCAGATGAATTCATGCAGTTGCAGAAAGATTGGAAGCAGGTGGGCATGACCACAAAGAAACTTGGCGATGCACTGTGGAACGAGTTTGTCGGAGCATGCAACAAGTTCTTTGAAGCACGCAATGCCACTGTCGGTGACAAATATAAGGAAGAACGTGAAAACCTTGCAAAGAAAAAAGACATAATAAGTAGGATGAAAGAACTCCTTGAGCAGATTGGTGACAAGGCTACGGAGGAAGCAAAAACCCTTATGGGCACCCTCACAGAAGAATACAACAAGATAGGGCATGTACCTTTCCGCGACAAGGACAAAATTTACAAGGAATATCGTGAGGTCAGCGACAGCATACGCAAGGCTCTCAACATAAGTTTCGGTCAAAAGAGCGTAGAGAACTTCCGTTCAAAGGTCAAGAGCCTTGCCCGCAGTGGAGAAGAAGCAATACTTGATGAGCGTGCACGCCTGATGCGTCAGTATGAAGCAATCAAGCAGGAGGTGCAGACTTATGAGAACAACCTTGGTTTCCTGAATGCTGCAAGCAAGACTGGTAACTCTCTCGTTGCAGAGATGAATCATAAGGTGGAGAGACTCAAAAGTGAAGTAAAGACTATCTACGAAAAGATTAAGGCTATTGACGAAGAACGCACCGCAGAGCCTGCCGAAGAAACACCAAATACAAATGAGCCCGACGAAGATACGGAAGAAACGAAGTAAGATACTCAGCACAATACGAAAAAGAATGAGGATATGTTTTGCATATCCTCTTTTTTTATGTCTAAAGATTGAATCTGTTTATGATATTAGCTTAAACGATAGGAGTGCTACCATTTGGCCTTATTCAAAATAGAAGATAAGCGTTATCATCTTGCTCCGTGCATTATTGACGGCACCGGTATAGCGACGCAAATTCTCGTCTTTCAGTTCTTCGGCATGCTTAGTGTCAATACAGTTGCTCAACCCATAAGAGAAACGGAGTTCCGGAATGAGTTTGAAGAAAGGCAGATAGAAATCACATCCCAGTCCGATATTTAGGAAAGCATCTGCCTTATTCAGTTGCAGTATATCCTGCTTCTTCCCTGTGATATTCAGCACGGGAGTGACACCAGCGAATATGTATGGTCGCATATTATTGTATCGTTCTGCTGCAAACTTTATATCCAGAGGCAGAGCCACATACGTCGTCTTCATATCCTGCTGCATGGTGATGTTGCGCCCAGCTTCATCAAACTCTTTCAGGTTGAGAAATTTCAAATGTTTCTGTCCGAAGTGCATTGATGGTGACACACGGAACGAGAAGTTATTATTCAGTCGGAGTTCAGCCAGCACACCCACACTGAAACCTGGATTCCAGTTGTCCACATCTGCCACAATCTCGCTACCATCAGCCTGCACACCGACATTATCCAGCATCAGATCCTGCATATTCACACCGAAATGAATGCCGTAATGAATGGTACGCAAATCACAATACGGGCGGTTCTGCACTGTGCGTTTCTCCTGCGACATAGCCACCGGTATGGATAATGTCGTAAGAAGAATAAAAAAAACTATTTTCCTTACTGCATACATATTCTATATATAGAAACGCAAGACGCTTGTGCTTATTGTATATGAATGATTGAAAAAAACATAAGATTTTATGAGTATAATGAAAAGTTTATATACCTTTGCAGTAGTAATAAATGTTTAACTATTAAAATAAAAATTATTATGGCTTACGTAATTAGCAATGATTGTATTAAGTGTGGAACTTGTGCCGATGAGTGTCCTGTAGGAGCTATTTCAGAAGGTGCAGATAAGTATGAGATTGATGCAGATGCATGTACAGAATGTGGCACATGCGCTGACGCTTGTCCATCAGAGGCAATCTCCCTGCCTTAATTATCATTAAGGAATAAAGAAAAGGCGTACCCCTTAGGTGCGCCTTTATTCGTTTGTGTCTTCTCCACCACAAACAAAAAAGAAGTCCCATTTTTTGGAACTTCTTTTAGGGTGGAGGGTGGGACTCGAACTTGCGTTTCATTGCTTGCGCTATGTCCACCTCCACCACAAACAAAA
>JAGHTU010000030.1 GCA_018065185.1 Candidatus Equicola faecalis
TTTTCAGCACTTTTGGCTTTGTTTCGGCATCTTGCTGTTTGTCAGTCAGTCATGATGCCCGCATCACTCCTTTCTTCCGCACAGCAATCTGCTCGGAACAAGACTCAAAATCGCAAGAAATGAATTTATAGAACCCACCTAAAGACTTTCCTTTTCAGGAAGGGGGATTGACTACTAAAAAAATAAAAAAGATGATTATTGACTGTTTGAAAAATCTTGAGAAATACGTATCTCTCAACCCATTGTATAAGGATGTGTTGGATTTTATTTCTCAAACGGATTTGAACACTCTCCCAGAGGGTAAGACGTATATTAAGGGCGATGAACTGTTCGTCAATATACAGGTGGCAAAAGGCAAGACACGCAGCGAGGCTGTGGTGGAAACGCATAATGAGATGATAGATATCCAGATTCCGCTCGACTCAGAAGAGGAATACGGATACATCCCTCGTTGCGCTCTTTCTGAGGCTGAATATAATGCAGAGAAAGACATCACAAAGTATGCCGACAAGGAAATGCTCTGTTACGTGAAAGCCAAACCGGGCATGTTCTGTATCTTCGATACACAGGACGGACATGCTCCTTGCATCGCGTCACATCCGATAAAAAAGGCTATCTTTAAGATAAAAGCATTTTGCAATTGACGTTTGTCAATTGACAATTAAATGTAAAACATAAAACATAAACCGTAAAACATAAAACATAACTGACAATGGTTCGTAGAGTTTCTCATATAGGTTTGGTGCGAAAAGACCGTTGGCTTGAGCCATACGAAGATGCCATCCGTGGACGGCATGAATATGCCAAGGCGCGGATGGATGCCCTTACTGGCGGTGGAGAAAAGCGACTTACGGACTTTGCCGATGGTCATCTGTATTTTGGATTACAAGTAACGGATGACGGGTGGGTGTTTCGTGAGTGGGCACCAAACGCAACGGACATCTGGCTTGTGGGCGATTTCAACGGATGGCAACCGAAGGAAGAGTATCGTTGCAAGAGGGTAGGAGAGCAAGGCGTCTGGGAACTATCACTTCCAAAAGAGGCTCTCTCGCATGGCGACCATTATAAGATGCTTGTGCGTTGGGACGGTGGCGAAGGACTGCGCATACCGGCATGGTGCAGGCGTGTGGTGCAAGATGAGCAGACGAAGGCGTTTTCCGCACAAGTGTGGAAGCCAGAGGTGGCATATAAATGGAAGAAGAAATCTTTCTCCCCGAAGCGAAGCCCATTGCTCATCTACGAATGCCACATCGGTATGGCTCAAGAAGAAGAGAGGGTGGGAACGTACAACGAGTTTCGTGAGAAGGTCCTGCCACGCATCGTCTCCGATGGATATAACTGCATACAGATGATGGCGGTGCAGGAACATCCGTACTATGGCAGTTTTGGATATCATGTCACGAACTTCTTTGCTCCTTCCAGCAGGTTTGGCACACCAGAAGAACTGAAAGCACTCATCGACGAGGCACACGCAGCCGGCGTGGCAGTCATCATGGATTTGGTGCACTCACATTCTGCAAAGAACGAAAACGAAGGACTGGGGAATCTGGCAGGCGATCCGAACCAGTATTTCTGTGCAGGCGACAGACATCAGCATCCGCAGTGGGATTCCCTATGCTTTGATTATGGACGTGATGAGGTGGTGCATTTCCTATTGTCAAACTGTAAATACTGGCTTGAAGAATTTCATTTTGATGGTTTCCGTTTTGATGGCGTCACCTCGATGCTTTATTACAGTCATGGCATAGGGGAGGACTTCGGCGGATATGGCGACTATTTCAATGGTCATCAGGATGATGAGGCAATCTGTTACCTCACGCTTGCTAATATGCTCATTCATCAGGTCAACAAGCATGCTGTCACAATCGCCGAAGAGGTGAGCGGTATGCCGGGGCTGGCTGCACCATTCAAGGATGGTGGATATGGCTTTGATTACCGTCTGGCAATGAACATCCCGGACTATTGGATAAAGACCATAAAAGAGGTGAGCGATGAACATTGGAAACCATCAAGCATACTCTGGGAGACAACGAACAGACGCGCTGACGAAAAGACAATAAGTTACGTGGAGAGCCACGACCAAGCATTGGTGGGCGACAAAACTGTGATTTTCCGCCTTGTTGACTCGGATATGTATTGGCATTTCAAGAAAGGCGACGAGAACGGAACGGCTCAGCGTGGGATGGCCCTCCATAAGATGATAAGGCTTGTTACTGCCGCCACGATGAATGGTGGCTATCTGAATTTTATGGGTAACGAGTTCGGACATCCTGAATGGATAGATTTCCCACGTCAGGGAAACGGATGGAGCCATAAGTATGCACGCCGTCAATGGAGTCTGGTGGACAATGAGGAACTCTGTTACGCTGGACTTGGTGCTTTCGACCACGATATGCTGACCGTGCTGAAGGGTGAGCCACGTCTGATTGATAAACCTGTTCAGGAGATATGGCATAATGATGAGGATCAGATTCTTGCTTTTCAGCGAGGAGACCTGATATTCGTGTTTAATTTCTCCCCTGTGAGGTCATATACGGATTATGGCTTCCTCGTGCCAAAAGGAAGTTATGGTGTGTTGCTCAATACCGACAATACGAAGTATGGTGGCTTTGGGTTCGCCAATGATGATATGACGCATTTCACTCTTGCTGATGCGCTTTATGAGGAATCAGGCAAGGAATGGCTACAACTCTATATCCCTGCTCGCTCGGCAGTAGTGTTGAAGAAATTATAAATATGAAGTTAGAAATCAATAAGCAAAAGATTGTGCAGGCGTTATGTTCATTTCTGTTCTTGATGTTTGCCTTTTCTTATTTGTATTTCTATCAATATGGTATTATTGCCAAGTTGCAGTACACTCTTTCGGATGGGCAGACGCGCTACGATCCTTTGACAGGAGCATTGGTTATTACCGTTGTCCTTTACGTTATCAATAAGGTGATGGAGCGATGGATTAAGACTCCGCATCCTTATTGGTTGAATCTCATTCCGTCTGCCTCGTTACTGATAGTGCTTTGTGGTGGTGATGGGCTCTGGTGGAGATGCGTACTGTTGGTAATAGCAAATGCCGTTTTGTTTGCTGTCGGTAGGAGGTTGCCACCTTCGCGCAATCTGTTTGCCTTGCTGATTATCCTGTGTTGTGTATGTGTGCTTGGTACGTCAGGAAAACAAGTACACAGAAAGGCTAATCATTTCTATGAGCAACTTGAGCGGGAAGACTCTCTTGCCCGTATCTATCAACAGCTGTTAGAGCATAGTGATAGTCTCCCCGAAAAGAAATAGCATTCGTGCGGATGCGTGTTGCTACAAGGGTTGATATGTCATCGGTGTTGACTGGTGATGTGTGGCTACGATAGATGTTGTAGTAGAGATAAGGAGAATCGTTGTTGTTACAGGCATCTTCCCAAAAAAGCATTTGTATGCCGTCTCGTTCTTTCATCGTCACGTTGGGGGAGGATGGCTTTGGGCGGTTCATCCACGCCATCGGTGGCACGAGGGCAGGAAGAAAATCTATATCATAACGCATAGCCTGATAGATGCCTTTGGTATCTTCTGTGAAAAACCGACTGCGAAAAAAGGCATGCCCCATGCCAAATTGCCGAAGCACCGACACCTCGCGAGTGATGATAGCCAAAGGCCAGTTCCGCTCGCGTGAACTGAGGAAATAGGCAGCCACACCGGGAGCGATGGTGCGCCCATACGAGTGTTCCTTCCAATCAGCGGCAAAAGGATAGAAGTTGTTGCCACGGAAATACATCATAGGGAACAGCACATCCATCAATCCGTCTCTTAACCACCCTTGTGCATCTTGGAATACGATGTCATGTGCATCCCAACCATGACTCCAATAGCGAGGAAGACTATGGTATTTACCTATTGGCGAGCAACTCATCTTTACCCATGGCTTGATGGTTTTCACAGCATCGCTGATGGTGCGGACGATGTGTGTTATATTGTTTCGTTTCCACTCTGGCGAACCGTGGAATCGTCCCTCTTCAGGATAACGAATATAGTCAAGGTGGATGCCGTCAATATCGTATCTCTCCGTTATTTCGCAACAGATGTTTCGTAGGTGTTCTGCCGTCTGGGGACATTCAGGGCGCATATATCCGTGTCGGTTGATTTTTATGCAGACATTGGGCTTGTGTCGGAGCATATTTCTGTAGCCGAGGCGTCGAGTCTCCCCCAATGGCAAACACACCACCCATGCGTGTATCTCCATACCGCGTTTATGACATTCCTCGATGGCAAATTCTAGTGCATCATACCCCGGCGACTTTCCCGGCATTCCGCTCAAGCAACCATCCCACGGCTCAATACCGGAGGGATAGATCACGGTGCCACGTATGCGTGTCTGCAACAAGATGGTATTGATGTTGGCATCCTGCAGACGGTCGAGGATTCTTATGAGTTCGTCTTTCTGTCGTGACATAGAGCGTGGCGTCTGTGCGTAGTTGTGAGGCCAGTCGAGTCCACCGATGGTGGTGAGCCAAACCGCTCTGGTCTCATATTTTGGATGTAGTCTGGAGTCAAGAGATGTATGTGTGAGAGGTTGCGCCACACCTCGTATGGAGATGCAGAAAAGAACAAGTGGTATGATTAAGCACCGATGTCTCATTTGATTTGTGAGTATATACAACCGCAGTAGTTCTGGCGGTAGAGTGAGTAGAGACGGGACAGCTCTATTGACCTTTTATATCCCTCGCGTTTCTTGAAATCAGACGGCAACGGAAGAAGCCATGGCTTGTCTTCCGTCACTTCGAGAAGAATGTCGTTGAGCAGGTCGGCATTTTTCAGCGGACTGATTGTGAGTGTCGTTGAAAGAAAGCATTTGGTCTGGTCTTTTTGTCTTTTCCAGATGCTTTCTGCTATTTCTGCCGTTTTTTCCAGTCGCAGGCGGAAACATTTTGCACAACGTGCCCCTCCCTCCGATTCTTTTTCCAATCCTTTGACAGCCTGAAAGAAACATTGTGGTTCGTAATCTCCCTCAATGAGCGTAACAGGATGCTTGAGCGGAAGCTCGGCAATGAGGCGGCGTAATTCCGAAATGCGTTTTGAGTATTCCTCAGAGTTTGTGATATTGGGATTATAGTAGATTACGGTAATGTTGAAATACTGTGACAGATATTCCAAGACATAACTGCTACAAGGTGCACAGCAACTGTGAAGAAATAGCCGTGGCACTTCGCCGTTCTTCTCTAACGTACTTATTATGTTGTCAAGTTCTCTTTGGTAGTTCATAATCAGAATGTATAAGAAAACATGATGTCGGCACGACAGGCTCCACCGCTTCTGGCAGGAGTCTGCTCGCCTGTCTGAATATTTTCATGTGCATACTCTCTATGTTTTCCGTAAAGGACTTCTGCCCCAAGCATAAACCAGTCGTTTATGTGATAGAAACCACTAAGAGCGGCGTATTGTGTGTTGTCGAAATATACAAAATTGGAATCATTATTGTACAGTTTCACGAAACCATAAACGGCTGACATCGTGAACTTTTTGGAAAAGTCGTATTGATAACCAGCGTATGCTCCCCAGACGGGTGATGGCTCAAGCTCATATTTTGGTGTGCTCCCGACTATAGGAAGTTGTACATAATGCATACTCAGGTTTTTATTTCCAAGGTCGTTGATATAATCGGCTATTCCTTTGCCATAGAAACTCTGGAAGGAGGCAAATGACTTTCGGGTAATGTTGATGTGTCCGCTGAGGGCTGCCCCAAATCCCGTTACATTGTTATGTCGCACATGTTCTTCTTTCACTCCATGGCTGATGATTGTGGAATATGAACTTTTATAATTCATATTCCTGAACAGTCCTGCAGCTTGCAGATGGCCGAAAGTGTTCCGATACACAACCTTTCCCACAAAGTCGGGCATACTCTGATGGTCTTCGCCAATGGTGATGTTATATTCACTCAGTTCTGGAAACGTGTATGCCGGTTTTTCTATTGAGGCACCGATGGTAAAATGTTTTCCAACGTCAAAAGTGTAACCGATGAGCGGGATAGAGTGGTCTATCTGTGTGTTCGGTCCTTGCAGGTCAACGGTGGTGATACCAGCAGCCAGGTCCATGAAAAAAGAATATACTTTTCCGACTGTCAGTCCGCCATACGAGGCGTATGCTTTATCTAGCGCTATCCCTTCATTAGCGTTCGACTTAATTTTGACTACTGCTATCAAGTCGTGCTTTCCGATTTTAGCCTTCGATTTGAAATAGATGTTTGATGATTCTACGCTGAGTCCCACACGTCCTCGATATTCTGTCGGTACGGGAATGTTATACGTAGAGAACTTCTCACCAGCGACTGCTCCGCAGATGTCATAATATGTTGTCATGCGGAATGTGCCACCGATGCCGAATGTGAATGTCTCGTCTTCGTTGGTAATCATAAATCGTGGATCGCTAGGGTCAGTAAATGCTTTTTGGAAGAAACCGCGTTCAGGGTTATAATTACTCCATGAAGTGTTTGAAGTTTTCAGTTTTAGATTGCCCAAGGATGTGATGCTGTCATTATTCTCAGCCTTTGTAAGACAGAATGGAAGCAACGTAAGAAATGTCAGTAAAATTAAATGTTTCATAGGTGAGTTTGTGAGTTTATGGGTTATGCTATGTGAGTTTATTTAGAATGGATAACCTATTGCGATGTGAAAGTTTTGGTTGTCGCTGAATTTATCCACGTTAAAATATCCGCTTTTCTCGGTCTGGTATGGCAGATGTAGAGCCATTGCCCAGTCGGCACGGATGATGATGAACTGCAGATCGTACCGCAAGCCGATGCCGACGTCCGATGCTAACTGCTTTAGGATGTTGCCGGAGGTGATTCCGTTCTTCTCTTTATCCATATTCCAGATGTTTCCTACATCCACAAACGCTGCACCATGAAGGTCGGAGATGATGCGGAAGCGGTATTCAAGGTTGCCTTCAATCTTAATCGAACCAACGCGGAAGAGATTGTTCACCCCAGTACCGCGCACCACAGGCTCCTCACCCGGTCCGATTCCTCTTGGTGGAAAGGCACGCATCGAGTTAGCACCTCCACAATAGAACAATTCTTGGAAAGGTGCCTCATCCAAATCGGAGTTTCCGTAACTATAGAGGAGTCCCCCGAAGATATGCCCCACAAGATTCGCATTCTCGCTTGTCTGCCATATCTTCGTGAGCTCATTCTCAACGCGGATAAACTGCCCGTATGAACGGCTGAACAGCGGTTTGTCCTTCTCGTTCCATTTTTTGCCACCTGCAAGCATCGCAAGGGATGTGATATTGCCAGATTCACTCACAGCAAATCTCCACGTCAAAGGATTTCTGTATGTAGCTGGCGATGTGTAAGTGTAGGAGTACTTTACCTGTGGCGTAAACCATGTGTCGAAAGTGCGGGCAAGGGCAGGATTGACGATGCACATCGAGTCAAACTTTGCAGTACGACTTGTAACAACAGAGTAATCTATTGAAAGAGGAGAAAACTCATGTGCCTTGTTTTCTGCCGTCTGCCATTTGTAAGTGAGGGCAAACGTAAAGGTATTTATCTTGAAATAGTCAGGACGCTTCAGTACGGTGTAGGTATAGGAAATGTCGGTAGATGACTTCCCATAGAAATTTCTTCTTCTGGCACCTCTGCGTCTGTGGCGCACGCTGTTAGAGTCGATGCTACGCTTTATGATGTTCCATGGCATTTCTATGCGTGGAAACTCCAGTGTGATGTCGCCACCATACTCGTATGAGTTGTAGTTTTCGCCCATGGTGTTTCCTTTCGTTTGCCATTCGTACAGACCGAACACTGAGGCTGTGAGCATCTCGCCACCATGGAAGAGGTTACGTTTCGTGAGTCCTAACTTTATTTGTGGGCCAATCATCCCATTGCTCTTTCCTTTCACGTTGGCTTCAAACACTCCGTCTAGAGGTTTTTCAAGTACGGCATTTATTGTTAGGTCGAGCGTGTCGGAGTCGTCCCTGCGTGGGATGAATCTCCAGTCTGCTGATGAGAAGATGCCTGCGCTACTAAGGTTCTGTTGCGAGGCGGCCAGCCTGCTGTAGTTGAACACATCGCCTTTTCGCATTTTTATGTCGCGCAACAGGATGCCGGTACGCACTGGCTGGGTCTTTCCTGTCCAGAACACAGACAACGACCGTCTCGAAATGGAGTCTGTGAGTGCTTCCATGCGGTTGTGGCGTATTTGCATACTGATATTGCCGATGTGATATTTTTTATATGCACGTTCTGCAGTCTCATCAGATGGATTGACTTTGAGCATGATGCTTTGCGGATGTGATACCGAGTCGGCCAGATAGGTGATAAAGTCAGGGGTGAAATAGTAATAACCGCTGTCCCGCAACTCTTCAGAGACGATGTCCTTGCCTTCCTGTAGAGCCGATGCCGAGAATGGCGCTCCTTTCTGTATGCCTGCATCCAGCAAGGCATTACTGACAATCTTCGTCATTGCTTCGGGGAACCCCTCCGCCATGACAGTATCAAGACGATACAGTTGACCGGTGCTGATGCTGTAGGAGAGACGTGCTTTCTTCGGATTCTTTCCAAACGGCTCAATAGTATAGTCCACACTATTGTTGAAATATCCATAGGAGTCAAGTATGTTCTTTGCCACCAATGCCCTTATTTCGGGATTTACATCGGAAATCATACGTGGCCGTGAACCGAATTTAGTTCTCATCCATTTTCCGAATCCCTTTTCGGAGTTTGCATAAGAGTTGTATATCCATAGCCTGATAGGTATCGGTGACATCATGTGCGAACTCCCAAGAAACGCACCCGTAGGAGGGTAGGCGAGGGCAGCGTCCACTTCTTCCTTCGTCTGGAGGAAGTGATCGGATGAAAGTGAGTCAGTCTGATATGTAATCTTCTTCAGACCTACGTATAGCTTCTCACCCTCGGGGATGTTTGTCGTAGAACATCCGCAAAGGGTCAGCACTGCTGAAACTGATAATAAAAATATGTAGCCTGATATTCTCATTCTTTATCTTTTGTCTTCTCTTCTTTTTTTCTGTCTGTCACAGGTGTTGGTGTTTTCTTGTCCTTACGGAAATAGAACAGTTCACGGATGTGCTCCATCTGTTTCTTCAGCACTATTCCTACTCCATATTGTGACACATGCCCCTCGAATGGGTCCATCATATCGCGTTTGTAGAACACCTGTAATGTACGCATCGCGGTGTTGTCAAGACGATATTCCATTGTCACGTTGTCAATTCCGTTCTGCCCATACACTTTATTTGCGTTTGACACCACACCACCCACCGATACGCCGAGACGGTTGTTCCAGAAACGCTTTGCAAACTTGAAACTATAGTCAGTATGGCTGCCCATATAGTCGGTTTTGCTGTCAATACCCATCGAGAGGTCAACACCCTCCAGCATGTTTCCAGTTATGTTTGATATCTCATTCTGGATGAATGCGTTTAGGGCATTGTTCATCGAGAATCCGTTTGTGTTGCCATCAGATGCATATATGCCTGTCGAGAGCATTATGATTGCCAGTTTCTCGCGTTGTTCGGCATTCATCATCGACAGTTCGCTCTGTACCGTGAGGTCTTCCGGTGCATTGAGTATGAATTCAATCTTCATGTTGTTAAGTGCTTGCGACACTTTCAGGCCGGTCTCGAATGCTACGGAACGTGTGCTGGTGGCATCCGACACGTTGGCATTGTTTTTCTGTGTGGCGGTGATGTTTAGCCATGGGTTCATCGCATCGCCGCTGAACTCCACATAACTGCCGTTTTTTATCGTGAAAGTCTTAAGCGGTATTACTGGTAGAGAATAGCGCATGTCGCCACTTGTTAGCGTGTAACGTCCGGTCAGCGTGAGGTCTGTTGCTGGGGAATACCTCATCCTCAATTCTCCACCACCTTCAAGGTTGACGTAGTTGCTTCCGTCTTCATTAATGTTGCATCGAATATGAGCCCCCGGCTCGACGTTGAGCGTTAGATTCATGTTGATGTTGGTAGGCTTTGGCTTGTCGGATATTGTTACTTGTGTCGTATCACGGAAATCGGTGAAAGTAACTAAGTCTTTCAGTCTGTCGTCAGTGTTCAGTGGTGAATCTTTCAGTATGTAGGTCAGGTCAGTGGAAGACAGCAAGTCGGCACGACCCGTGAGACGCATCATTGAGTTGTTGCCCTTCAGCATACCTGTGAAGTTTGCGAAGGCTTTACCATATACTATAGATGTTGCAGTCTTTTTGGCAGATACTATCTGGAATTTGTTTGTCTTTAATCGCATGTCAATGTTTATGTCGTCCAGACGTGAAAAATCGAGTTTCCCGTTCACAACAATAGGGTTTTCGTTATACCCATACAGAGCCATGTCTTTCATCAGCAAACGGCTGTTTTCTATCTTTGCTTGTGTGTCCTTAAAATGAAGTGATATGCCGTATGGCGGACTTGTGACGTATGCCGAATCAAGCATAATCTCTCCGTTGACTATTGGTGATGCTGTCGTTCCTGTCAGTCTTATATTGTCAGCCGTTATTTTCCCATATAGGTTTATAAGGTCGTTTGGCAGGAAAGCATTAGCCATCTCCAAAGGTAGTCTCGGCAGTTTTATCAGAGCATCAATCCTGTCACTCGTTGAATTATATTGTCCGCTTACGTCTGCCACTAGTATATCATCTTTGTACATTGTGGCAGAGAGTATATTTTCTCCCGTTGACATAGGCATCAAGGTGAACTCGGTGTTTACGTTGTTCAGTTCTGCTCCTTCCACCACGAGTGACTGCACTCCCATATCGGATGCGATAGTCCATTCGCCGTTTGTTTGGGTCAAGTGGAAATCGCCACTTAGGTTGCCGCTTATCTTTGGGAAGAAAGGAATTATTTCTGCCAGTTGTCCGAGAGCAAACCTGTTTATGCTGACGGTGAGATCCTGTGTGGCTGTGTTGTTGTTGTTGTCAGTATAGATCTGGATGCCAGTTCCATCGTTCCCCAAAAGTTCGAGATTGGCAGATATACGATTGGACTTGTCTATCGCTACATAATTATCTTCATTCACGGCAAACTCCTTGTATCCAAGGATCACCGTACTATCTTTGATGTAGGCTTTTATTCCTTCTTCCGTAAAATCAGCTTGTGCTCCGAGGGCTATGCCTAGACTGTCTTTGCCATCGTACAACTGTGCATTGGTGATGAGTGTTCTCGGTGCGAGATGCCCATGCACGATAGCCTTGAACGCTGGCGAATTGCTGCCCTTATAGTTCTGTGCCTTCGCAAAATATGCTGTGCCAAGCGAGTCTTCGTTTGTGAGCAGAGAGATGTCATCAATCCTGATGCTGTCTGCCACCAATCCTTGTACTGATGCCGTGCTGTTTATGCCACTTTGTTTGTTGATATTCACCTCCACATCCATTTCTTCAAAATCGTATCCCAAATGACGTATAAAAGGCATAATCGGACTATCTTGATTAGTGTTCAGCACAAGCGACAGATCTGGTAGTAGGCTTCTCAATTGCGTGCGGTCTATCTCTTTTGCCTTTATCTGACGTGATAATTCGTTTAGATATGCAGAGAGTCCATCTTTGAATTGCATGACCCCATTTCCTGACTCTATGTTGAGCATCAGCGACGGACCGTTGATAATGGCGTGCATCGTCTCTCTGTCGGCATAGATGTCTATATCAGAACCAAACGGCACATATCCCACCTCATCTGCATCGAACGTAACATCCGAAAGAAAACCGCGTATGGACAGATATTCCTTCATGTCTGTTCCGATGTCAAAATGGGCACAGAGTCCCGTGACATATTTCGCATCACTTAGTCCTGCCGCCTTAAGGTCAATATTGGAGATATCGGTAATGATTGTTGCTTTTATATCCTTACGCGAGAGCATTCCCTCTATGTTGATGTTCCCATACAGCAGATTATTTCTTGATGCGATATCTGTCTTTATCCTATTGTTGGCAATCTTGGCATTGGCAGTCACGGCTGTAATGATAAGAGGCTTATCAATGAGATGCAGACCATAAAGGTCGGCACGGCGCACCGTTGCCTGTACTTCAGCATTGAGGCAGTCAAAGGTCGGCTTCGCCCAGTTCATCTCCATGATGCGCTTTACGTCTCCCTTTATCAAGAAGTCAGCGTCAAGAAACTTGTTGCGCGAGTGTATCGTGGAATTCAGTTGCCCATTGTTCAATGTGCCTGATATGGACATGTTCTGCAGGTCATAATCAGCATACTGCAGGCGTCTGATATCGGCAGTCACTTGTGTCTTGCTGTGCTTGAAATCGAAACCGTCACTATGCAGGCTGATTTTTGCCGACACCAGCCCGACCCCAAACTGTGGAGCGTATTCTCTGAGGTTTAACCCATCGACATCTGCCTCAAGTGCTATAGTGCTCTTCTTGGTGTTTATCTCTGCGTCAGCCTTCAGACGGGCGTTGTCTATCGTTGCGGTAAAGTCAGTCAATATATCGCCCTGCTCTCCATCGTAGTGTATATGCCCGTCAAATGTTGCAGTCTTTGGCAAGCGGTAATCTGCGAGCATACCTTTAGGCAGAAGTCGGCTGATAGGATTGGAATCCTCTATCTGCAGTCTCAGTTGGACATCGGCTTTCAACTTTTTCGTGTTGTCAAGATGTTCTATGCTACCCTCAGCGCAGATATGTGCCACTTGTGGAAGATTCAGGTCTAATCCGCGCACCGTCATCTTCTGCATATTGCCCTCCATCGTGCCACACAGTATGATTGGCGTGCTCTTGTCCATCCCGTACATATCCGTCACGAATGAAAGGCGGTTTATGTAGGCATGTATCTGCATCGGGTCAGAGTAGGAGAGTGAATCTGCATCAAGGCATACTTTCTCCGCCTGCAAGGTGTCGTAGCCTAGTGTGGCGTCTTTCATGTCGGCGTGCGTGGCAGAGTATGCCATATCGTCAATGCCCAACGACAAATCGTCAATGTTCATCTCAGGCAGTGTGGCGACTATTTTCGGCATCTGTGGCAGAGAGAACGACATCTGCGTGTTGCGTATCTTGAACCTGCTGACGGCAATATCCCACCCAAGCGGTGTACTTGTCGTGTCTTCGGATTCAGGAATAGTGATATTTAGCACGGCATCTTCCAATGCTCCGTCGTTGATGATGGCTTTATGTGCCAATAACTCTGTCGGTGTCACGTCCACCATCATGCGCCCTACGCTGGCAATAGTGTCCACGTGCAGGTCTTTCATTTCCAGTGTGAGTGGGAAATCGAGGTTTGCATAATCCACATGTATCTCCATCCCATCATCCTCCCCGATGCTTGCCCCCACTCGGTTGAGGACAAACGTCAGTACGGGCGACCAGTACAGGGATAACACTAGACATATACATAGTACGATAAGAGTAGCCACAGCCACCCCTGTGATTTTAATGATTTTCATCGCATTATGCATCTTATCCATGCAGTTGTTCCCTTGATAGAGCGTGCTAAGATAAGATTTTTTAAGTATAAAAATAAATAAAATTTATTTTTTTTGTTCCATGCAACGTGCCAGCAACGCTTTGCAACCCTCTAAACAAGCGTTCCACGTCTCCTCAAATCTGTCGGTGTACCATGGATCGGGGATGTCGGCAGGATGGGCGGTGAAATCAAGCAGACGGTGTGTTTTCCCTTCTGCGTCTCCACCTGTGATGCGTAGCATATTGCGTATGTTCCATGTCTCCATGCCTATGAGCAAGTCAAATCTCTTGTAGTCCTCGCGCGTCATCTGCCTTGCTGCCTTTCCCTTGCAACTGATGCCGTGCCTTGCGAGTTCGCGCTTGGCTGGTGGATAGACAGGATTTCCGATTTCTTCGGTGGAAGTGGCTGCAGACTCAATATAGAATTCATCCTCCCGACCTGCTTTCCTTACGAGGTCTTTCATTATGAATTCTGCCATCGGACTTCTACAGATATTGCCATGACATACAAAGAGAATTTTCTTCATCTCTTCTTCTTTATTCTTTATGCAAAATTACCAAATTCGTCTCATCTCACAAAATATCTCAACTCTTAACTTTTGATCAATTATCAATTGTCAATTGTTTCTGATTATGTTTTCATGTTTTTTCTTAATCTAAGTTTCATCTTTTCCATTGTTATTATCTCTTTAATGTATGAAATCATTATCTTTGCCCCCAGTAATAACATTTTAATATATATATTATGACACAGGAGGATTATTTCAGCATTGATTGGCATCGTGGTAACATTGTTCGTCTCACGAATGGGAAAGAGTATTCCGTAAGGAAAGTTTTTAAGAAGTATCTGTTGCTCTATTCCGAAGAGTACGATGCCTATTTCATCGCAGACAACCGCATCATTGATGCGCGCGTCTCTGACGAAATATGGGATGATTAGAAATCATAATCTCAAAACTATGAGATGTCAACGCATACTGATGATTGACGTTGCGTTGCGCTGTGCTGTGCTATGATGGCGCAAGCAGAGGCAGAAGGCTCATCGGTGGAGCATCTTCATTCTGAGAAAATGATACTTAAAGACGACCATCAGCGTCTGTGTCTCCGTAAGTATTAGGGGAAAACATTAGTTATATTATGAATATTACGGATTTTATCTACACGATGCATGACTATCCTACACCTGTAGAAAGGACTGTGCATACGGTGCCTTTCATAAACAGGATGATAGAACAGGGCATGGCGGCTGACATGATACTCGTGACAGAAGCCTTGCAGGAACGCCAATTGTCGAAGATAGCAGAGCAGATAGCATCCGATGACAATATAAAGGTGGTGTTGCTCGCTGGTCCGTCATCAAGTGGAAAGACATCATCCAGTAAACGCCTATGCATACAGCTTCTTGCAAGTATGAAACATCCTGTGGCGTTGTCTATGGATAACTGGTTTCTTAACCGCGACCAGACACCGCTCGATGAATTCGGAAAGCCTGACTTTGAGACTATCTATGCATTGGATCTCAAACAATTTAACGAGAATATCTCATCGCTCATCAATGGCGAACAGGTGGCTCTACCTACGTTCAACTTCAAGGAAGGACGGCAAGAGTACCGAGGCGAGACTCTGCGTCTTACCGATGATATGATACTCGTCATTGAGGGAATACATGCGCTGAATCCCCTCATGTCGGAACAGATAGAAGAGGATCGAAAGTTCAGGATTTACGCAGCACCGCAGAGCCCGATATCCCTGGATGGTGAGAACTGGATACCGACATGGGTGAATCGGCTGTTGCGCCGCATCAACCGCGACTATCAGACGCGTGGCTTGTCGGCACAGCAGACACTCGCCAGATGGCCGTCAGTGAGGCGTGGTGAACAGAAATGGATAGAGCCGTTCATCGATGAGGCAGATGCCGTGTTTGACACTTCAATGCTGTACGAATTGGCTGCGCTTTCCACTAAGGCGATTGAGGTGTTGAGCGAAGTGCCACATGATAGCGAGGAATATAAATATGCCGAACAGTTGATAAATTTTCTTCGGATGCTGAAACCGATAGGAAGTGAGCAGATACCTATCAACTCGCTCATGCGAGAGTTTATCGGTGGCTCCATCTTTGATGTTGTGTGATATAGGAAGACCATGAAGAGAGTACGTTGCCCGAAATGTGACAATTACATACAGTTTGATGCCAGCCGTGCCTTACCGGGGCAGAAACTGGTGTTCATCTGTCCTTATTGTAGCAAAGAGTTTGCCATAAGGATGAAAACGCCTGCTCCGAGTGATGCCCGACCTACGGAAGCAGAGGAAGCCGGCTGGCTGACAGTGATAGAGAACGTGTTTCATTTCCGTCAGCACTTGCCTCTGCACTTGGGAGATAATGTGATAGGGTGTTACCATAAGTCAAATAATATATCAACTCCGATAGAAACCACTGACCCGAGTGTGGATTTTACTCATTGTGTGCTCAATGTCAGCCATGCGAAAGACGGACAGTTGCGTTATGTCTTGCGTGATGGTCCGAGCAACACGGGCACGTGGATCGGTAATGACATACTTGGGAAGAATGAGCGGCGCGTCATCTCCGACGGTACAATCTTTACTATCGGTGCAACATCCCTTATCCTCAATGTTAGGGAAGATGAAACTTAGGTTCAAAATCAAATCTCGGTGAGAGGCGGATGGGGCAAAAAAATATACTGATGTCTTGCACACTCGGAAAAAATGCTTACCTTTGTCGCGTCTAACGGGTTTAGGCGTATTGTTTAATTTAAATTTAGAATAATTTATGGCAACAAAAATCAGACTTCAGCGCGGCGGACATAAGGGACATGCTGTCTATCGTATTGTCGTTGCTGATGTGAGAGCTCCACGTGATGGTGCTTTCATTGAGAAGTTGGGTATGTATGACCCTAACACGAATCCTGCAACAATTGAGTTGGATTTTCATCGCGCTCTTTATTGGGTTGGCGTTGGTGCACAGCCTACTGATACGGTGCGTGGCATTCTTTCTCGCGAAGGTGTATTGCTCATGCATCATCTTAAAGGTGGTGTAAAGAAGGGTGCTTTTGATGAAGCAGAGGCACAGAAGCGTTTCGACGCATGGAAGCAGAATAAGACTCAGGCAAAGGATGCTGTTCTCGCACAGGAAGCTGACGGCAAGAAGAAGGCTGCAAAGGCTGCTCTTGACGCAGAGAAGAAAGTGAACGAAGCACGTCTTGCAGCAAAAGCAGAGGCATTGGCAGCTGCTAAAGCTGCTGAAGAGGCTGCCAAGGCAGAGGCTGAAGCAGCAGAGGAAGCAGAAGCAACGGAAGAAGCTCCTGAAACTCCAGCAGCAGAATAAAAAGCCTGCAATAATTAAGTTTATGGCATGGACATCCGCAAAAGGATTTGTCCATGCTTTTTTGTTTAATCGTCTTTTCGTTGGTTTATTGAAATAAATTATATACTTTCGCAAACGGAACAAGTTAGATAACGATGACTAAAGAAGACTTTATAAAAAGCATTAGGCACTCTCTTGAAATTAAAAAGAAAGCGTTAAAAGAGTCTGATATACGTTTGCAAAAATGGCAAGACGAGTTAGATAGAACTGGATTTGTTTCCTTTGGGTGATCTATGAATGCGCTAAATATTGATGAAATAAATAAGTCTTTTGTCCAACTTCCATTGTTGTGCTTCTTAACTTTAATTCCAGAAGATGCTTGTTATGCCATTTTAGGACTTCTGCCTTGAATGCCTTAAACTTTTCCTGATTCTCTTTCTTGCTGATAATAGGTTTTGTCATTTCATTGGTGGTCAGTCTTTCTTATTGATAGCAGGTTGGTGAGTGCATGATTGCAATAGCCTTGGTATGTTGGTGTATGACTCTCCTTGCTCGCCAAATGCCAATGCTCTGATGGTGGCAAGTTCCATCTTTCCGTCTGCACACAGATCCTCCACCCATTTCGGGGTACTCAAGAAGCGTTCAGTCTTTTCGAACTTAGGGATATAATGAAGGAATTCCTTGATCACAGCCTTGGAAGTTCCGAAATAACGGTTTGTATTGAGATAATGCAAAAGGAACCAGTATTCAATAGAAGGAAGACTGTCGCAGATTATAACGCGCTCGTCCTTTCCGTATTTCTTCATGAATGTCTCGTAGCGAGTCTTTTCACCTGCATCCCATGCTTGAACGTCAGTGTCGAATACGACTATTGCACGTCCTTCACTGGCAAGAACGTGTTCGACGTTCTTTGCCAAAGTGTGCATGTGTTCGTCACCAAAGAAGCGCGGACGAATCTGTATATGGAGTTCCTTTAGCTTTTTGAGATGGGTGAAATACCATTGCTCCGTTATGCCTGCACCAATAACCACAGGCATAGACGGACGCTTCTCTTTTTGTTTTCTGTCTTTACGTGCCATAGGGATTAGATGTTAGGATGGGCACCAAACTGTCCGTGACGATAAGCATTGCAGATACTATTTGGTGACATGCGTGACAAGCCCTTGAAATCAGTAAGAGAGTACAAGTCGGAAACGCCAGATTTGTCTTTCTCCACGAACCAAACATTATCCTTTCGTATAAGGTCATCTATCTGACGAAGCAGTCCGTCATAGTGTGTGGTAAGCAAAAGTTGGCTGTTGCTGTCGGCACGTAGGTACTGCTGAATGACAAACTCCATCAACTCAGGATGCAGTGATGCTTCCATCTCGTCAATCATCAGTAGGGTATTCTTCTGTATGGCATCAAAAACGGCTGTCTCCACACCCAGCACACGGTTGGTTCCTGCACTCTGGTCTTCCATGCCGAGCTCATAATGTTCTGCGCCATTGTCATTGGAAACGGTATGTTCGAAGCCAATGACATCCTTCTTTACACGCATATTCGTGATGTTGAAGTCGGCATGACCGAGGAAGTTAAGGATATAACTGCGGAAATCAACATTCTCTTCGAGCATGTCACGGCTATAGTCAGATAGATTACGCTCTGGTGTAATGACGGGCATGAACTGGCGCATCCATAATCTGACGCTGTCAACGTGCTTCATCTTCATGTTGACACGACCACGAGCAGCCATGAACGACATGTTTGGCAAGCAATGAAGCAACAGGGCTTTCTGTTCATCGCTGTTTATCTTCTGCACATTGGCATTGTAACGCATTACAGATTGTTCTTCCTCCAACTGACGTTCAAAGACCATTATTGGTTGAACGGTCTTGTAGTACGATAGTTTTTCGTATTGCACTCTGTTGCGTGTCATGGTGAGCTGATACCAGTAGCGGACACCGTTCACCCAGAACTTCATGTTGAACACAGAAGGCTCCTTCGATGATGTGAAATCAAGAAGGAACGGTTTGGTCATCGTCATCGAGTCCATGTTCTGGGGCTCGGCAAACCAGAATTTGTGCAATGCCTCAATTGCTTTTAGCACATTTGACTTTCCGCTTGCATTGGAACCATAGATGATGCCCAAGCGGAGCAGACGTGTTCCGTTTGGCATGACCTTAACGTGAGCGTTCTCCAGATTATCGTCAGGCAACGCTTCGAAACTCAATGTCACTTCGTTCTTGAAGGATAATATGTTCTTGAAGGAGATTTCCTCAATCATATCTTTTAGCGTTTTGATTTTTCTGCAAAAGTAAGGGAAATTATTGGAATACGGAAATAGTTTAGTTGAAAATGGCAAATCTAATCGTGATATCTAACAAAGAATAGCACTTTTGGAGAATAGAATTGTTTTTTTTGCTATTTCTTATATGGAAGTGTTTTATAATTAAGAATGAAAAATATCTATCAATCCCACCAGCTTTTGCTTCATTTTCATATCAATCTCATGGTATCGGGCGAACGCACGACTACCATCAGTGTGAGCAGAGAGGAAAGCCACGAGAGTATGATTCTTCACCTTCTTGTACAAGTGGTCGATGAAAGCCTTTTCGTTGGTTTATTGAAATAAATTATATACTTCCTTTGCTTTGACATGTTGATATGTTTTTTGTATGCGATATGTGTCAAAGTGCTGTATTTCTCATTGATTTTAATTCTTTCGTTAAATAAACTTGCATTTTAACAAATAATGTTTATATTTGCAGACGAGTTTGAAAGCTACCCTCCTCCTCATGTAACTCATGGGGGGGGGGGTAAATTATTGAAATACAAAGTGTTATAAATTATAATAGGGATAAAGATTGTCTATAAATAGAAACAAATTAAGCACAATTATTAATTTAAATTATAAGACTATGAAAAAATTTTTACTCATTCTCGCAGCGGTCTTTTGCTGCACACTTGGTGTTAATGCACAGGAAACACCGGATTATTTTTGTTTGACGTTTCATACAACTGCTACTGTAAGTGGTAGATATATTACTTTCTACAGAGCAAAATCTTCATGGACGATTCCTTCTTTGGAGTATAAAATCAATAATGGTGAATGGACAAAAATTGAGATGGAAGGAAGTTCAACGTCTGTATCAACTCCGACTTTAAATGATGGTGATAAGGTATATATACGTGCGACAGGTACTGGTGAAGAAGGAAATAAGACTTTTTCTGAAAGCACAACAGATTATTTTTATATGTATACCACAATGAGTAATACTGAACTATCTGTAAGTGGTAATATTATGTCACTTTTAGATAGGGATAATTTTGAAAATTTAGATTCTGTTCCACCTTATGCATTCTGTAAATTATTTGGATATAGTTCTAATTATTCTAAAAAAATTACAGATGTTTCAGGTTTGCGTCTTCCAGCTACAAATATTAGTGAGGGTTGTTATTATTATATGTTTGCTAACTGTGCGATTAAAGTTGCACCAGCATTGCCAGCACATGAGTTAAAAAAATATTGTTATGCTTACATGTTTAATGGATGCACTTCTCTTTCGAGTATAGAAGTTAATTTTAAAGAATGGCCTTATTGTTCTTATAAAGATGATGGGTCAGAAACTTATAATGGAACATATAATTGGGTGTCTAATGTCCCTGATGGTGGTGAATTTATTTGCCCTGCAGAGTTGTCACATGCTACTTCGTCTGATTTTGGCATTAGCAGAATTCCTGGTTCTTCAACATCACATTGGGCGATTTATGATGTTGCTCCAGAAATTACATTAAATGACGCAGAGCCATTCACAAGGATAAGGGATAGAGATATGGCTGTAACTTACAACCGCACATTTGATGTTGATAAAGTTTGGCAAGCATTGTATGTGCCATTTAGTATCGATATTACATCAGAGCTGCTCAGTAAATGTGATATTGCTGACATTTACATGGTGTCAACGAAGGGGTCTGGAAGCGAAAGACCTGAAGAAGATGGATTAAATGTTGTTGTTGTTAAGAAATTCAGAGAAGGTGACAAAACAGAGCCTCATACTCCTTACTTCATCCGTGCAAAGGCGATCGGAAATTTCACTTTCACGCAAGAGAATACTTTGGTTAAAGGAGCGACCACAAATAGCATCGATTGCTCTACGACGAAAGATAAGTATGAGTTTATAGGAAGTTATGATGGTGAGACATTGAGCCCAGCAGATGGCGTTTTCTATATCATTGACGCAGAGGGCTACTTGACAAAGATTTCAGAGGAGACGACGCTTCCTTGCAACCGTTGGTATATGAAGAAGACGTCACGTCAACAGACACCAGTGGCAGGAGCCATCCTCTCTCCGATGATGCCTATCCTGACCATCGGCGAGGATGACACCACTGGCATCATTGGGCTTGATGAAGTGAAGACTAACGCAAATGGCAAACTCTATAACATGATGGGCGTTGCTGTAGAAGCAGGACGTGCCTCATTACCTGCCGGTGTTTATATCCAGCACGGAAAGAAGTTTATCGTTAAATAAGAATAAGTAAGTCAAAAAAATAATTCAGCAAGCCTGCTTATGAAAAAGAATTATGAAACGCCCTATATAAGGGTTATGCAATATGAGCCGAGAAATATACTTTGTAGCTCTGATTTTGAAGAAATACCAATCCGAAACTCAAAAGAAGATGATAGTGAGTTTGGTGATGATGAAATCTACGAATGGGGCGATAGAATTTGAATTTTTATAAATATATGTAAAGGATGGGATGATGTGTATAAGGTGCATCATCCCATTTTTTTTGTCTGTTGTGAATGCTTTTTTCACTTGCAAAAGATGGTGTTGTTTTTGCCCTTCCCAACGTGTGTTTTTTGACAAGCGCACGATTGCCTTTCGACAAACGCTCGATTAGGTCTCGACAAGCGCTCGTTTAGGCCTCGACAAACGCTCGTTTGTGCCTCGTCTTCCCATCGTTTGTGAGAGGTCAAACAAAGGCGCGTTTTTCGTCGTCCAAAGTCGCGGAACACCTGTTCCCATCGAGGGGATTCTTCGGTGCTTTCTTGGGGGTGTCGCGATGCTGTCGAGGGGCTCGCCTGATGCCATCGATGGCATCCCTTCGATGGTTATACGAGACCCCTTCGATGGTTATACGAGACCCCTTCGATGGTTATACGGAATCCCTTCGATGGAAATACGGTTTCTGTCTCTCGTTTTTCCATTTCTCACAGTTTTTAATTTCACGCAGAGTCGGTTTTCTGTTTTTCTCGCAGAGCAAATCTTGCCTCTTAATGTCTCTCGCAGAGAAAATTTCGCTTGCTTTGCAAGTTCTGTATATCTTAAGAAATCATGCACAGAAATAAATTTCTTTTCCTGCTTTCTTAATCTATCCAAAGTCCTATTGTCATAGTCCTTCGAAATTTTTGGCAGAGGAGCAGAGACCGCAGAGAAAGCCCCTCCCAACCCTCCCGAGGGAGGGGCATAGTCAACTTATACCAGTAATAAATTTATAAACTGAGTCAACCTAAATCAGAAAAATACATAAAGTCTCCACTCGGGGAGATTTAGAGGGGGCTTCCCTCGCGTGCGCGCGTGCGCGCGTATGCACGCGCGTTTAATAAGGTATGGCTACGAAAGATTCGTGCACTTGGGCAATTGAAACGGGTTTCACGGCTTTTGGTTTGTCGTCAACTCAAGTACCAGTGGCAGGTGGTCGGAATAGCCCTCTTGATAGAACGTGCCACGATAGGTGCGTCGTGGTGTTACCTCTCCGTTGCGGTCTTCCATAAGCAAGAACGATGAGGCATTGATGAAGCATGATGAAAGATGCTGGCAGATGTTGCCACGCATGAGGATATGGTCGAGCGAGCCCCAATGACCGCGAAATTTATATGTGCCTGTGGCACGCTCATCACCACGCGGCGGGGCATCTTTTGATGCGTGTATAAAACCGGCATCAAGGAAAGAGCGGATGACGCGCCCATCGGCATAGTCGTTGAAGTCGCCCAGCACGATGATGTTTTCGTCTGTCGGAGAATGGGTTATAATTGCTTGTGCTATATCCTGTCGTAACTGTTTGCGTGATGCATTATCGCCACGCCTTGATGGCATGTGAAGAATGAAGATGTCAAGTGTGTCGCCCTGCAGTCGTTCACCTCTGACGAACAGCACGGAGCGTGTGGCAGGAAAGGATATCGTGAGTGTGTCGATGATACGGAATGAGTATGGCTGATAGAGCAGGGCAACATCTATCCCACGCTCGTCGTCGGAGTTGGTAAGGATGTATTCATATCCTGCTTCCCGAAGAAGGGAACGGTGGGTGAGGTCGTGCATCACGGTGTCGTTCTCCACCTCCACCAGAGCGACAAGGTCAGGGAGATGGTCGCCGCTGGTGGATGAGAGTATCGTGCGCCCGATGTTGTTCAGTTTGCGCCAATAGCGCTGGCGTGTCCATTGTCGCTCGCTTGTGGGCAGGAATTCATGGTCGTCCTTTCCATCATCGTGAATGGTGTCGAAAAGATTTTCGCAGTTGAGTTCAACAATGGTAAAGGGCGCTCTTTCAAAACCCATTGCCGACAGTGTGATTATAAGTGCGGCAATGGTTGGAAGCAATGCGTGTCTAACGATGGCTCGCACCACGCACCCCTCCCTTATTTCTTTCATAGCATCCTTGGTCGGGTTCGTCCTTGCTACGTGGGATTCCTGTGATGTCTGTCTCCAATGTCGTCTTTGGGTCGGCTTTGCCTATGGCAAGCGAGAGAGAGTCAAGACGGAAGTCGTAGCGCAGATTGTCGGCATCGATGAGGACGAAGTTTTTTGCTGACGACCATTCCGCAGAGTCCTTCTCAAAGGTGATGGCGGTGAGCTGCGGGTTCTGCACCTCCGGTGTCTTTATCAGACAATGGTCGAAACAGTAGTTGTATGCCGAAAGGGTGTCGCCGTTGCCGAGTATCTCATCATTTTTCATGCCTGTGATGATGCTGTTCACCACCTGTAGGTTTTCGAGTGGATAGTGGTGTGTGCCGTCGGTGTTTGTAAACTTGAAAGCATAGTCACCGGCATTGTTGATGACGTAGAACTGTGCTATGGTACAACCGTTCATCACGACGTTGCCTCCGCATACCTCCAGACAGTTGTGCAGAGCGTTGGTGAACTGGCAGTTGTAGATGCCCACAGAGCAGTGCTTGAGCATCACGCATTGTCCCTTGCAGTTGTGCACCACGCAGGAATGCATATACAGTTTGCCACGCGACACGTCTGATGAGTCGCACACGATGCCGTCACATGCCCCGTGTATGTCGGCACAGATGAGGGAATTGTCGTAAGATGTCTCATAGAAGTGTATGCCTTTCCACTGTCCGCTCACATTGTCGTAAGGCAGATAGGAGAACATGTGGTCAAGGCGGTCGCCACGGAATGTTACTTTCTGCTGATATGTGCCTTTGACATCAAGTCTGCCATGCACGTCGATGCCTGCACCGTCATGGAAGTAGAGCGTGGTGCCAGCATCAATAGTGAGGGTGGCGTTGGGGCTGACTACAAGGCTGTCGTAGATGATGATAGGTCGCTGTGATGTGAATGTCACGTCTTCGGTGATGACCTTACCACGCATCTCCTCCGCATCCATCGAGACGGTGTGCAGGGCAAGGCTCTGTGAGATGCCACTTTCAAGGTTGAAGACTATTGCATCATCAAGTGTGCGCGCAGGGATGCCTTTCTGTGATGGCGAGAGCACCTCTACAAACACCCTTACAGAATCGCCCTTGCGTATCTCAAGGTCGTTCATCTGGTAGCCACTGCTCTTGCCGAGTTCGGTGCCGTCCACATTCACGCGGAAACCATACTGGTTGCCACCGCGCAACATGACATTGGTCAGACGTATGCCGTCAGAAGACTGATTGTGTACCCAAAACGTATATGTGCTACTGCCTATGTGGGCAAATACCGTGTCAAGCGTGAGGGTGTCTATCTCTACGCCGTCTTTCATGAACGAGAGGCGATTGCTCTTGGATGTGGAAAAGCTGTCGTCGTCCGCGCATGCAACGAAGATGAGAGCAACAGAGAGCAGTAGTAAAAGAACCTTTTTCATCATTTATATAACGTAAAAGGTGGTGTTTTTATTTTGCTTTGTATTAGGTTTGTTGTAAGTTTGCAAAACAAAAGATTTAATTATGGAATATCATGAGATAGGAAAGACCGGTATGAAGGTCAGTGCGTTGAGCTTCGGTGCTTCATCGCTGGGTGGAGTCTTCCATAGTGTGAAAGAAGATCAGGCGATAGAAGCCGTATATACTGCTGTTGAGAATGGGCTGAACTTCATTGATGTGTCGCCATACTACGGTCATTATAAGGCTGAAACGGTGCTCGGCAAGGCATTGAAGCATATACCACGTGACAAGTATTTCCTTTCAACAAAGGTGGGTCGTTATGGTAAGGATGGTGTGAACACATGGGACTATTCGGCACGCCGTGTGACGGAGAGCGTCTATGAGAGCATGGAACGCCTAAACATTGACCATATTGACCTTATAAATGTTCATGACATAGAGTTTCAGGGCGATTTGCCCGGTGGACTTCAAAAGGTGTGCGATGAGACACTGCCGGCATTGGTGGAGCTTCGGGAAAAGGGTGTCGTAGGGCATGTCGGCGTGACAGACCTGCAACCGGAAAATATCCGTTGGGTGGTGGAGCATGTGCCGGAAGGCACTGTTGAGGCAACGCTATGTTTCTGTCACTATTCGCTCAACGATGAGATGCTGAATGATTACTTCGACTTCTTCGAGGAGCATAACGTGGGCATCATAAATGCCAGTCCGCTGAGTATGGGACTGCTGTCAAGTCGGGGTGCACCTGACTGGCATCCTGCACCACAAGCTTTAAGGGATGCCTGCACACGCGCGGCACGTTATTGCGAGGAGAAGGGCTATCCTATTGAAAAACTTGCCATACAATATGCTATCTCCAATCCGCGGATTGCAACGACACTGTTCTCGTCGGCAAATCCTGTGAATGTGAAAAAGAATGTGGAGTATGCAGATGCTCCGATAGACTGGGGGCTTGTGGATGAGGTGCAGAAGATTATTGGCGACCAGATGCGTGTGAGATGGAAGAATTCATGAAATCAGGAACATGGATCAGTAATTAATTAAATTTTGATGCCTAATATCTAAATTCCAAATGCACAACATTCACTTCATAGCAGGACCTTGCGTAATAGAAAGCCAAGAGCTTCTGGATGTGGTTGCTCAGGAGATTGTGCGTATCAATAATGCACTTGGGATAAACATAATTTTCAAAGCATCGTTTGATAAGGCAAATCGTACTTCGCTAAATTCGTTTCGTGGTCCAGGATTAGAGAAAGGACTCACGATGCTTGCCGACATAAAGGAGAGATACGGTCTTCAAATCTTGACTGACGTGCATGAGCCGTCTCAGGCAAGTGCTGTGGGAGAGGTGGTGGACATAATCCAAATTCCGGCATTCTTATGTCGTCAGACAGATTTACTTTTAGCTGCAGCCAAGACAGGGAAAATAATAAATATAAAAAAGGCACAGTTCCTTAGCGGTGCAGACATGGTCTATCCTGTGCAGAAAATAAAGGAATCTTATGGCAACGAGGTGTGGCTCACAGAGCGCGGTAATATATACGGATACAACAACCTTGTGGTCGATTTCAGAAATATCCCCGAAATGAAAGAGATTGTAGATACGGTGATAATGGATTGCACTCATTCCGTTCAGCGACCGTGTGCGGCAAATGGAACTACAGGAGGCGACCGCAAGTATGTGCCTGCAATGGCATTGGCGGCAAAGGCATTCGGTGCGACGGGATATTTCTTTGAAGTTCATCCCGACCCGGAACGCGCCAAGAGTGATGGGCAGAATATGCTGTATCTTTCCGATTTGCAAGGTGTAATAAAGTCATTGGTATGAGTATAACAGAAACAGCAATCCGTAGCCTAAAAGAAGAGGCAAAAGCCATCTCTGACCTTATTCCACGTATAGGAGATGACTTTAGAAAAGCAGTTGAACTCATACTGAATTGTCAAGGGCGAGTCATAATCACTGGTGTGGGAAAATCTGGTCACATTGGAGCAAAGGTGGCTGCAACGCTGGCAAGCACCGGCACTCCGTCTTTCTTCGTGAATCCGTTAGACGCTTATCACGGCGATTTGGGCATGTTCAAATCCTCTGACGTGGTGGTGGCTATTAGTTACAGTGGTAATACTGACGAGTTGATGCGTTTCATGCCTCTGCTCAAAGAGCGAAACATCCCTATCATAGGACTTTCGGGAAATTCGGAGTCAATGTTGGCGCGTTATTCTATATGTCATCTGAACATCAGTGTTGAGCGCGAAGCCGACCCTTTGAATCTGGCACCTACATCTTCCACCACAGCCACTTTAGCAATGTGTGACGCGCTGGCTGCTGCTTTGGAGGAAGTCCGCAACTTCAAGAAAGAAGACTTTGCGCTGTTCCATCCGGGAGGAAGATTGGGAAAACAGTTGCTCTCAAGGGTGCGCGATGTCATGGTAAAGGACGACCTGCCAATAGTGTCACCGAATGATCTGGTGAGCGACACCATTATTGAAATCTCTGACAAGAAGATGGGAACGGCTGTGGTGTTAGATGATAGTGGACATCTAAAGGGAATAGTCACAGACGGAGACGTGCGCCGCGCAATGCAACGCAAGAAAGAAGAATTTTTCACCTTGAAGGTGCGCGACATCATGAGCAAGCATCCAAAGACCATACGTCAGGATGCTTACCTAAGCGAAGCGGCAGACATAATGTTACGCCACATGATTCACATGCTCATAGTCGTTGATAAGGATGGTGGTGTAGTAGGCTTGATAGAAAGTTTTACATGCTTATGACAAAATACTTAATCATGGATGTTGACGGCACGCTTACTGATGGCAAAATATACGTCGGTGGCAAAGGGGAATTGATGAAAGCATTCAACATCAAGGACGGTTATGGCATCGCCTACATCCTTCCGCAACTCGGCATAGCACCCGTGATAATAACCGGACGAAGTTCGGAGATTGTCACCCAAAGATGTCGGGAGCTGAACATCAAATTCTGTTTCCAAGGAGTCAAAGACAAACTCCTTACGCTAAAGGATTTTGTAAGTCAGCAAGGAGTTTCATTGGCAGAATGTGCATATATTGGTGATGATCTTAATGACATGCCTTGTATGAAGGCTATAAAGGATGCTGGAGGGCTTGTTGCCTGTCCGTCTGATGCTGCCGAGCAGGTGAGGAAATATGCAGACCATATTACAGCAAGTAATGGTGGTGGAGGAGCCGTGAGGGATTTTATAGATAATTGCTTGATAAAATAAAAAGATATGGAATACTTTCCAATCATAGATGCACATGCTCATCTCTGGCTCAAACAAGAGGCAGTGGTGAATGGTTCTCATATCCATATCATCAAAGAGCGTCCGAGCCGAAGCATGTTCTTCGGTGAGGAAGTGCAGATGTTGCCACCGTTCATGATAGATGGGAAAAATTCAGCTGAAGTGTTTCTCTCAAATATGGATTATGCTCAAGTGTCGAAAGCTGTGATAGTGCAAGAAATAATTGATGGCAATCAGGACGTATATCTTGAAGAAGTGGAAAGGAAATATCCACAGCGGTTTATCTGTTGTGGAATGATAGATGGAGCAAAGACAGAGCTTTTAGACGAAGACATAAGTCGCTTTTCTGCATTTGCCATGCCGGCACATAGAATCACCGCGCGTCCGTTGACAGACTATTTGCCAATGTTCAAACAATTGGAAAAACACGATAAAGTGCTTGATATATGCCTCGCCGATGACGAAAGGCAAATAGCGCAGATGCAAGAGGTGATAGAGGAATGTCCGAGACTTCGTGTCGCAATAGGGCATTTCGGTATGGCGACAACTGCATCGTGGAAAAGCCAAATCCTGTTGGCACGTAATGAAAATGTGATGATCGAAAGCGGAGGCATCACATGGCTGTATCACTCCGAGTTCTATCCTTATCCTTCTGCGATAAGGGCGATAAAGGAGGCTGCCGATATGGTGGGAATGAAGAAACTTATGTGGGGTAGTGACTATCCACGCACGATAACGGCAATAACCTATCGGATGTCGTATGACTTTGTGTCTCGTTCAAAAGAACTGACGCATGAGGAAAAGGAAATGTTTCTTGGCGAGAACGCAAAGAGATTTTACAGACTCAGCAACTTGATAAGATTACCATACATAAAAAATATGTCAGAATGAAAGCTATACAAATAATAGATGAACGTAGGGCAGAGGTGATAGAGATGCCTCGCCCAGAAGTGAAACGGGGTGAAGTGCTGTTGCGACTGGAGTATGTGGGTTTCTGTGGAAGTGACCTGAATACGTTTCTTGGCAGAAACACTATGGCGCTGAAACCTGTCATCCCTGGACATGAGATAGGAGCAACAGTGGAGGCAATAGGAGCAGATGTGCCTGAAACAATAAAGGTGGGGATGACAGTTACTGTGAATCCTTATTCCAACTGTGGACATTGTGCTGCGTGTCGTAACGGACGCTTCAATGCCTGCCAGCACAACGAGACACTTGGTGTGCAACGCAACGGCGCGATGTGCGAGTATATCGCTCTGCCTTGGGAGAAAATCATCCCTGTGGAAGGTATTTCACCGAAGCATTGTGCCATCATCGAACCGATGAGCGTTGGCTTCCATGCTGTGGCAAGAGGTGAGGTGAGCGACACCGACACCGTCGTGGTGTTCGGGTGCGGAATGGTAGGACTTGGTGCCATCGTGCGTTGTGTGCAACGTGGTGCAAGGGTCATCGCTGTGGATTTGAGTGCAGAGAAACTCGCTCTGGCAAAGCAACTCGGTGCCACCTACGGTGTGAACTCGAAAGAGGAAAACCTGCTTGAGAAGGTGGCAGAATATACTGGAGGATATGGGGCTGACGTGGCAATAGAGGCTGTGGGCAATCCAATTACTTATCGCGCTGCTATTGACGTAGTGGGCTTTACTGGTCGTGTGGTATGCATCGGCTATGCTAAACAGGATGTGGAGTTTACAACAAAATACTTCGTACAGAAAGAACTGGATATTCGCGGTTCACGCAATGCCACACCAAACGACTTCCGTGCCGTGATACGTTATATGCAGGGTGGTAAGGCACCGGTGGACGAGTTTATCTCGGCAGTGATTACGCCAGAAGAGGCGCAGACCACTATGGAGAAATGGGCAGAAGCACCGGCACAGGTGTTCCGCATATTGGTAAAGATGCAATAAAAAGTAAGATATTATGTCAGACGAAATGATAAAGAAGACGTGTCTCTGGCAAGAGCATGTACGGCTTGGTGCAAAGATGTCACCATTTGCTGGTTTTGATATGCCGATACAATATAAGGGTATCACGGAAGAGCACCTTGCCGTGCGTCAGAAGGTGGGAATGTTTGATGTCTCACACATGGGCGAGATATTCATCTCGGGCAATGATGCATTGCGCTATGTGAACCATATCTTTACGAATGATATCTCGAATATGGATAGCGGAAGCATACTGTATGGTATGATGTGCTATGAAGATGGTGGCGTAGTGGACGACCTGCTGGTATATAAGGAAACAGAAGACAATCATTATCTGTTGGTAGTCAATGCAGCCAACATCGACAAGGATTATGAGTGGATGCTGGAGAATGCCGTTGGCTTTGACGTCAGCATTGACAACGCTTCTGATGACTGGGGGCAGATTGCCGTACAAGGACCTCAAGCAGAGGACGTGGTGTCAAAGATGCTTGGCGAGTGGGTGAGACCGTTGACGTTCTATACCTTCGTCAGGAATGATGATTATATCGTTTCACGCACAGGATATACGGGAGAAGATGGCTTTGAGATTTATGCCACTCCTGAGAAAACCATAGCATTGTGGAAAGCTTTGCTCGCTGTCGGTGTAGAGCCTTGTGGTCTGGGATGCCGTGACACATTGCGTTTTGAGGCAGGCTTGCCACTTTATGGTGATGAACTGTCAAAAGATATCTCTCCTGTCATGGCAGGACTCGGAATGTTCTGCAAACTGGATAAGGAGGAGTTTATCGGAAAGGAAGCCCTCTCTCGGCAGAAAGCAGACGGAGTCATGCAGAAGTTGGTAGGCATCGAGATAGAAGACCGTGCCATTCCGCGTGCAGGCTATGCTGTGGAACTTGAAGATGGCACGCAGGTGGGCGTGGTGACAACAGGTTATCATTCCATCTCTTTGGATAAGAGTATCTGTTTTGCACTCGTGGAGTCAGCATACTCCAAACTCGATACACCGCTGTGGATACGCATCCGAAAGAAAGTGTTTGGAGGCAAGGTGGTGAAGAAACGTTTTTATCAGACTAATTATAAAAAATAAACAGGAATATGAGTAAGATTATTGAAGGTTTGCTTTACAGCGAATCACACGAATGGGTGAAAGTGGAAGGCGACATAGCTGTCGTAGGTGTTTCTGACTATGCACAGGCAGAGATGGGAGAGATAACATACGTTGACCTCCCACAGGTGGATGATGAGTTTGCTGCAGGCGAGGAGTTTGGTGCATTGGAGAGCGTAAAGGCTTCGTCAGATCTCTATTCTCCTGTGTCGGGCGTTGTGACCGAGGTGAATACTGCTCTTGAAGATGCTCCGGAACTGGTGAACGAAGACTCTTATGCAAACTGGCTTATTAAGGTGCGCATGACCAATCCGTCAGAGACAGAAGAACTGATGAATGCCGATAGTTATAAAACCCATATAAATGAATAAGTTCCCTTATTTCCCACATACGGACGAAGACTTGCGTCTGATGCTGGCAAGGGTAGGGGTGGAGAGTCTTGACGACCTCTATTCCGATGTGCCTGACGACTTTCTGTACAAAGGCGAGTATGACCTTAAGCCAGCCATGTCGGAGCAGGAGGTGAGGGCATATTTTGAAGGTCTTGCTGACAGAAACTCACATCTTACCTGTTTCGTCGGACAGGGAGCATACGACCATTATACTCCTTCTGTCGTTCCGTATATCACACAGCGGAGCGAGTTCCTGACGGCTTACACACCTTATCAGTGTGAGATATCTCAGGGCACGTTGCGTTATATCTTTGAATATCAGTCAATGGTGTGCCGACTGACAGGAATGGACGTCAGTAACGCCTCTATGTACGATGGCCCTACTGCTGCGGCAGAGGCTATGCGTATGGCAATAGCATGTGCAAGAAAGAAAGACACCGTGCTTCTCTCATCGACACTTCTTCCGCAGGTCATAGATGTTGTAAAGACTTATGCCAAGTACTATGGCGCACGCATCGTGATGATTTCTGCCGAAGACGGACAGACTAGTCGGGATGCTCTTTCTGCACTTCTGGAATCGGATGATACGATAGCAGGAGTGATACTGCCGTCAATAAATCGTTATGGCATCATCGAAGACCATAGCAGTTTTGCAGATGCCGTACATGCGAAGAAGGCTATCCTTATAGAATACTGTGACCTATCGACATTGGCTGTGTTGAAGACACCAGCAGAGTGGGGTGCAGATGTTGCTGTCGGTGACGGACAGAGCCTTGGCATTCCATTGTGTTATGGCGGTCCTTATGTGGGCTTCATGGCTTGCAGGAAGGATTATCTGCGTAAGTTGCCGGGACGTATTGTCGGGCAGACTTTAGATAAGGACGGTAAGCGTGTGTTTGTGCTTACGCTTCAGGCACGCGAGCAACATATACGCCGTGAGAAGGCAACGAGCAATATCTGTTCCAACGAGTCGTTGATGGCTCTTTGGGTGACAGTATATCTTTCGCTTATGGGATCGGAAGGTATGAAGGAGGTAAATGAGCTCTCGTATGATGGGGCTCATTATCTGTATGACGAACTGTTGAAGACAGGGAAGTTTGAAAAAGTCTTTGACCGTCCGTTCCTCAAGGAGTTTGTATTGAAGCCACTTATTGATGTCCAGTCTCTGCAGACGAAACTCTATAATGCTGGTTTCTTTGCTGCTCTGCAGACGGAAGAGGGTTATGTTACCTTCTGCGTGACGGAGAAACGTACCGTGGATGAGATGAATCGTTTAATTTCAATCATTAAGGAGGACTGAGATATGAAATATTACGATAAACTTATATTTGAGCTTTCGAAGAAAGGGCGTACTGCCTATTCTCTCCCGAAAGTCACTTTGCCTTGCCGTATGGAGAAGGAACTGGACGAAAGTCTGGCGCGTACAGAACCATTGGAGTTGCCGGAGGTGAGCGAGGTGGACGTGGTGCGTCATTACACTGCTCTTTCGCAGATGAACTTCGGTGTGGATACAGGTTTCTATCCTCTCGGCTCGTGTACGATGAAATATAATCCGAAGATTAATGAGGAGATTGCTGCAATGCAGTCTTTTGCTGCCCTGCACCCATTACAGCCGAAGGAGACAACCGAAGGGGCTGAGCGTGTCATCGCTGAACTGGATGCAGCCCTTGCTGCCATCACGGGTATGCGCCATTTCACTTTTAAGCCTTGTGCTGGTGCGCATGGCGAACTTACGGGACTGATGATAATTCGCGAATATCATCTCTCGCGTGGTGATATGAAACGCACGAAGATAATAGTGCCTGACAGTGCACATGGCACCAACCCAGCCAGTGCTGCAGCGTGTGGACTAGAGATTGTTGAGGCGAAAAGCAATGCCGACGGATTGGTGGATGTGGAAGATTTGCGTCCGCTTTTGGATGATACCATAGCCGGCATAATGATGACCAATCCTAACACATTGGGACTTTTCGAGAAAGATATCTGCCGTATAGCAACACTTGTGCATGAGGCTGGCGGTCTGCTGTATTACGATGGGGCGAACATGAATCCTCTTTTGGGTAAGGTGCGTCCGGGGGATATGGGCTTTGATGTGATGCATTTGAACCTGCACAAAACATTCTCTACGCCTCATGGTGGAGGCGGTCCGGGCAGTGGTCCTGTGGGCGTGTGCGAGAAACTCGTCCCGTTCCTTGGAGTGAATACCTCGGGTTATCACGGCAATTTCGGTGTGATGCTCCGTGCCTATGCTTATATCCTTATGCTTGGACGTGAGAATGTAAAGCTTGCTGGTCCGTTGGCAGTGCTGAATGCCAATTATATCAAAGAGAGCTTGAAGCATAAGTATAAACTTCCGATAACGTCGGTATGCAAGCACGAATTTGTGTTTGACGGTCTTATCAATGACGGGGCGAAAGAAGGTGTTGCTGGGGCAACAACCCTTGATGTGGCAAAGCGTCTGCTTGATTATGGTTTTCATGCACCGACCATATATTTCCCTCTGCTCTTCCATCAGGCACTCATGATAGAGCCTACCGAGACAGAATCGAAAGAGACATTGGATGATTTTATAGCCGTCATGGAACAGATTGCAGACGAGGCCGCGCAGGATGCGAATATCCTACACGAAGCACCTCATGCTACGCCAATCTCACGTCCGGATGAGACGACAGCAGCGCGAAACCCGATACTTCATTACTAATAATTAAAAACTTTATCTTATGAAATCACTTACACCCATGACAACGCTTTTGAGCGTGATAGCAGTTCTTTTGATTGTTGTAGGACTGTTTATAGGAGTACCTTATTATAATGTATGGCAACAGGAGATGTCCGGTAGGGCAGAACTGGCAAAAGCCGAGCAGAACCGTCAGATACAGATAGCACAGGCGCGTGCCAACCTTGAGGCTGAAAAACTTAATGCACAGGCTGAGGTAGAGCGTGCTAAAGGTGCAGCGCAGGCAATAAAGATAGAAAACGGTAGCCTGACTCCGAACTATATCAAGTATCTGTGGGTACGTTATCAAAAGGACAATACGGGTAAGACCATTATCTATGTTCCGGCAGGAGAGATGGGAATACCTGTCATGGAGGCATCACGCTTGCAGAGCAGTAAATAAAAGTGTCATTGTTTAATTCTTGAATCTATGGAACCGAAAGATATAAAACTGAATCCTAATCTTTTCGTGCGTTTTCTAAAGAAGTCACCGAAAGACTTTACGAAAGCAGATATTGTTAGGTTTTGTATTGAAAATGAAGTTGCTTTTGTCAATTTCCACTATTGCGGATGGGACGGCAAGTTGAAGACACTTAATTTTGTCATCAATTCTCAGGCTCATCTCGAAGAGATACTCACGGCTGGTGAGCGCGTTGACGGTTCATCGCTGTTTCCGTTCATTCAGGCAGGAAAGAGCGACTTGTATGTCATTCCACGTTTGAAAACTGCATTTGTCAATCCATTTGATGAAGACACGATTGATTTTCTGTGTGAATTTCTTGACCGCGATGGAAAGCCGTTTGAGAGCAGTCCGCAGTATATCCTGAAGAAAGCTCACGAAGCTTTCATGAAGCAGACTGGACTGCAGATGGAGACGATGGGCGAATTGGAGTATTATGTCATAGCTGATGCTGAGGAACTTTATACGGTGCCAGACCAGAAGGGCTATCATGCAAGTGCGCCTTTCTGCAAGTTCCAGCGCCTCCGTCTTGATGCCATGCAGTATATAGCAGAATGTGGCGGTCTGATAAAATACGGACACAGCGAGGTGGGTAATTTCACTCAAGACGGAAAGAATTATGAGCAGAATGAGATAGAGTTTCTGCCGACGAATATAGAAGACGCTGCCGACCAGCTTGTCATCGCTAAGTGGGTGATGCGTCGGTTGGCTTATGATTATGGTGTGGAACTGACATTTGCACCGAAGATTACTACGGGGAAGGCAGGCAGTGGTATGCACGTGCATTGTAAGTTCTCGGACATCAATGGTGCGGCAAATCCAATGCTTATTTCTTCTGGTTCTGAAAATGTGAGCGAAGCATTCGCAAAAGCCATTGCTGGCTTCATGCTTGCCGGTACGTCGCTTCCTGCATGGGGTAATCCTCATCCTCTGTCATTCCAGCGTCTCGTGCCACATCAGGAGGCACCGACATCATTGTGTTGGAGTTTCTCAAACCGCAGTGCCTTGGTGCGCGTTCCTCTTGGGTGGACCTTCATGCCAAAGTTTGCACATAAGCAGACTTTTGAGTGGCGTGCATCAGATGCTTTTGCAGACACTTATCTGCTTATGGCTGCCCTATGTTGTGCTGCTCGTCATGGCTTTGAACAGAAGGATGCATTACAGGTGGCGGAAAGGACGTATGTGGGACTCGGTGTGAACATACATGATGCGAAAAACGAATCTCTCTTGAATTCTCTTGAGCAACTGCCTGCGTCATGTGCAGAAGCAGGTGATGAATTGCAGAAAGACCGCGAGATCTACACGTCCTGCAACGTGTTCTCTGATGAGTTAGTAGATTATCAGATAGATTATCTTAAGTCTGTAGCTCCTGTTACAGATATGGAAGCTGCTGTCAAGGCAGCAATGAATAACGGATAAAAAAATGCAGAAAGCAATTATAACTGTTGTTGGCAGAAACAAACGAGGTATCATTGCCCGAGTGTCCACAAAACTTGCAGATGAACAGATAGATGTTTTGGATATTACCCAAACCATCATACAGGGCTATTTCAATATGATGATGATTGTTGACATGGACTGCTGCAAGAAGGATTTTGCCCTCATCGCAGACGAAATGGATGTGATAGGTACTGAACTGGGCGTGCAGATCAAATGCCAACTGGAGAGTATCTTTGATAAAATGCACCGTCTATGATAAACATCCAAGAGGTTTTTGAGACGAATGCAATGATCGAGAAGGAAAATCTCGATGTCCGCACCATCACAATGGGTATAAACCTGCTGGATTGTGCTACGGATGATGTGCATACTACCTGCCGTAATATCTATGAGCGCATCTCACAGCGTGCAAAGAACCTCGTCAGGGTGGGCGAGGAGATTTCGCGCGAGTTGGCAGTACCTATTGTAAACAAGCGTATATCAATCACACCGATTTCGCTTGTCTGTGGCACTTGTTGCCATACTGTGGATGATTATCTTCAGGTCTCTCTCACGCTTGACCGTGTGGCTGATGAGGTGGGCATAAACTTCTTAGGCGGTTTCTCGGCATTGGTGGAAAAGGGAATGACGAAGAGCGATGAACTTCTCATCCGTTCCATTCCAGAATGTCTTGCCCAAACACAGCGCATCTGTTCTTCGGTGTGTGTAGGTAGCACTCGCACAGGCATAAATATGGATGCTGTCCGTCTGATGGGCGAGACTATAGTAAAAGCAGCCCAATTGTCGAAAGATAATGATTCGCTGTCGTGTGCTAAACTCGTTGTGCTTTGTAACGCTCCGGACGACAATCCTTTCATGGCTGGTGCTTTCCATGGTGTGACAGAGGCCGATGCAATAATCAATGTAGGTGTCAGTGGTCCGGGCGTGGTGAACCACGTATTGCGACAGATTCCTGATGCTGACTTTGAAGAACTATGTGAGACAATAAAGAAGACGGCTTTCAAGATAACGCGAGTCGGTCAACTCGTTGCACAGGAAGCAAGTCGGCGATTGGGTGTGCCTTTCGGCATCATCGACCTTAGTCTTGCTCCGACTCCAGCAGCAGGAGATTCCGTGGCAGAGATTCTTGAAGCCATAGGTGTGGATTGTGTCGGTGCGCCGGGCACTACTGCAGCTCTTGCCTTACTCAACGACCAGGTGAAGAAGGGTGGCATCATGGCAAGTTCTTACGTTGGTGGGCTCTCGGGAGCTTTCATCCCTGTATCGGAAGATATGGGTATGGTAGCGGCTGTGGAGAAAGGTTCGCTGTCTATTGAAAAACTTGAAGCTATGACTTGTGTCTGCTCCGTCGGTCTCGACATGATAGCCATTCCGGGTGATACGCCTGCTTCCACCATTTCTGGTATCATTGCCGATGAGGCGGCAATAGGAATGATAAATCAAAAGACTACGGCGGTGCGCATCCTTCCTGTTGTGGGTAAGGGAGTGGGGGACAGAATAGATCTTGGCGGTCTGTTGGGTAACGCTCCTATTATGCCGGTTAATACTTTCGGTTGTGGACGCTTCATTAATCGCGGCGGACGGATACCGGCACCTATTCATTCATTCAAGAATTAGGGTAGATTTATAACTTCGATACAAGAGTGAGCAATGACAATACGGTCATTGCTCATTCTTTTTTAGTCTTCAATTTGTACAGGTTTGAATGTGGAATATATTGGCGAATAATTTAGGTTTACAAATCTAAATCACACATTGATTCCTGTGGCAATAAGATGTTGTTTACAAAACCAAATGACAATATAAAAAGCGAATAATTACAATCATAAATTGATTTGTTATATTATGAGAATACGATTATCTTTGGTATGCGAAAAGGATAATTGCTTTGCATAATAATCATTAAATCAGTATAATAATATTGTTGTATGAAAGTTGATTCAATGACATTTTCTTCAAAAACCTTGTAGAGATGCTTGTAATGCAGCGTAAAGGTGTATGTAATGTGATATAAACACTAAATAATCAACATATTATATGACTTGTATTAAAGTTTGTTGCATGTGGGCGTTTTTATGTATTTAGTCTGTTGATGTATGAGTGTTCGTTCTTTAGAAATGTAAATCATTCAGTATGGTTTAGATGTATTTGGAAATCTAAATATAGTTATTGACTTTGTAAATTACTCAATGTGATTTATATTTGCAAAGTCAAAATGTAATATGTAATTTTGTAAACGATAAAGAAACTGATAAGTGATGAAAGACCGTATTCGAAAAATCATGGAGGCGCAGGATATGTCGCAAAAAAACTTTGCCGACTGTCTTGGAATTTCGCAGGCTACGTTAAGCAGTATTTTTTCCGAAAGGACGAAACCAACCCTTTCGATTGTCGAGGCTATTGGTGAGCATTTCCCTATGATAAGCTTGGAATGGATCATGAAGGGAGAAGGCAGTATGTACAAGGACGAGAATAAAAACAAGGTTGATGTTGGGGCAACGAAACCTGTTGCTGAAGCTCCGAAGAAAGTCGCCAATGAAGAGTTGTCCATGTTTGAAAGTGAGATTCCTATTGTTTCTGCAAAACATATCGAAAGGAAGTCGGAGAAGCGTCAGGATATGACAGCCGTAAAGACGGTGTTTTCTTCGCCTCGGATGAGAGAGGTGAAAGAGATTATGGTCTTTTTTAATGATGGCACTTACGAAACTTTTGAATCTGGTCGTTTATGATGCAACGTGAGATAAGGGTTATTGCCGGTCCGTGTGCTGCTGAGAGTGAAGAGCAGGTGTTGCGCACGGCTCATCAACTGATGGACATAGGCATTACTGTTTTCCGTGCTGGCGTATGGAAGCCTCGCACGAAGCCCGGTTGTTTTGAGGGTTGTGGCGAGAAGTCTTTACCATGGCTTCAGAAAGTGAAAGAGATGGGCATGAGTGTGGCTGTGGAGGTTGCAACCGCGGAGCATGTACGTTTGGCATTACAGTATGGAATAGATACGATGTGGTTAGGTGCCCGCACCACTGCAGACCCATTTGCCGTGCAGCATATTGCGGATGCTCTTGCGTCAGTCACCGACAAGTCGTCTGTTACCGTGTTGGTAAAGAATCCGGTAAATCCTGATGTGGAGCTTTGGATAGGTGCTGTGCAACGGATAAAGGGGGCTGGCATCGGGAATGTCATTGCTGTGCATCGTGGCTTTTCTTCATACATAAACACACAGTATAGGAATCAACCGATGTGGCAGGTGCCTATGGAGTTCTGCCGTAGGATGGCTGATGTGCCGATGTATTGTGACCCAAGTCATCTTTCGGGACGGAGCGAGATGGTGGCAGAAGTGGCACAGCAAGCTCTTGACCTCGGTTTTGACGGACTTATGATTGAGAGCCATTGTTCACCGCAACAAGCATTGAGCGATGCCCGTCAGCAACTCACACCCGATGAGCTTCGCAAAGTGCTGTCTACTCTTGTTGTCAAGGATAATACGAATGTGACAGGACTTGAGATGTTGCGTAATGAGATTGATGCGCTTGATGAGGAACTGCTGAATGTCATTGCGCGCCGTATGCAGATATGCAGGGAGATAGGGCAGTATAAGAAAGAGCATAATATCAGCATATTCCAGAGCAACCGTTATGCAGAGATTCTTCGGCGTCTTACGGAGAGCGGTCAGGAGAGAGGTATTGCAGCGGAATGTACGCAGTCTGTTGTGGAGGCGATACATAAAGAGAGTGTAAGACAGCAGATGGGTAACTAATTGACAATTGATAATTGATAATTGACAAACGTCGATAGCAAAAGCACTAACTTTAATTTTGTTGAAATTAGGCTTCGGCTCGGAAAAGCCAAAGACAAATGTCTTTACGATTTTTTTGTAACCACAAATTAGAGCAAGCTCTATTAATGCTTACAAATTAAATCTAAAAATACAAGTATTTTTTGGCTTTTCTCTCGCCTTGCACTAATTTTGCGCCGTCAAAATGAGTTTGAAGGTATTGAAATTCGGTGGCACTTCGGTGGGAACAGTTGAAAGTATCTCATTACTGAAGGGCATTGTTGAGCACGAGGCGCAGACAGACGATATTATTGTTGTCGTCAGCGCGTTGGGCGGACTCACCGATAGACTCATTGCTACGGCTGACATGGCAAAGGGTAGGGATGAAGCCTATCTTGCTGAGGTGACGGCAATGCAGAAGCGTCATCATGATATGATAGATGCCATTGTCGCACCGCACCGTCAGGAGTCTCTAAAGCAATATATTGATGCTCAGTTTGCGGATTTGTCCGATTTATATTCCACCATCTATAACGAGCAGCGTGCGTCATTGGAGACGATGGCGGCTGTGGTCTCTTTTGGCGAACTGTTGAGCAGCAACCTCACAGCCAACATTATTGAAGGGGCTGTCTGGAAAGACTCGCGCGAGTTTATTAAGACCGAGACGCGCCACTCTCGTTTCACCATTTGTGAAGACCTTACTGCACAACTCCTGCATGATGCTTTCCTCTCTGTTCCTCACATCACCGTATGTCCGGGCTTCATCTCGTCTGACTGTCATGATGGGCACGTCACTAATCTCGGACGTGGCGGGAGCGACTTCACCGCAGCCATACTGGCGGCAGAGCTTGGTGCCGAAGCGTTGGAGATATGGACAGATGTCGATGGCTTCATGACTGCCGACCCGCGTATCATCGCTGAGGCTCATACCATTGTGGACATGAGTTATTCCGATGCTATGGAGCTGTGCAACTATGGGGCAAAGGTTATCTATCCTCCTACGCTCTATCCTGTGTGTCAGAAGAAGATACCTATCTATGTGAAGAACACTTTCCATGCTTCGCATTGTGGCACGCGCATTGTGAACAAGATAGCGGCTCTTCCGTCTTCGCGTCTGTCGTTCTGTGGTCTGTCTTCCATGAAGGAGATTTCTGTACTAAGCATCAAGGGGCCGGAGATGCAGGGTGTCTATGGTCTGCATCGCCGCATTGCATCCTGTCTGCTTGAGAAAGGTGTGGAAATACTTTTTATGGATTCTTCAGACGATAGTATCTCGCTCATCGTGCGTGATGCAGCCTGTGCTGATGCTGTGGGCTATCTGCATGACGAGTTCCAGAATGCCGTGCGCAATGGGCGTCTGCACCCGATAGGTGCGCGTAGCGGACTTGCTACCGTTACCCTTGTCGGTAGCATTGCCGACTCATACGATATTCTCCGAGAGCGCATCTCGGCTGTCTTGGCGCGTGCAGAGGTCAATCCTATTCTGTATCATCTCGGCTCGGAGCATAACAGCATCACACTTGTTGTTGAGAAGCCACAAGTTCAGACCGCGCTCAATGTCCTTCATCGGGAATTTTTGTAATCATTTGACTTTGTCATCCCCAATAAAGGGGAGACCTTTCCAACTTGATTTTCTGCTTGATTTTTTGCACCCGAAATCATCAAACTTTAGGTTGCTTTTCGACAAACGCACGATTGCCTTTCGACAAACGCTCGTTTGGGCTTCGACAAGCGCTCGTTTGGGTCTCGACAAACGCTCGTTTGTGCCTCGTCTTCCCATCGT
>JAGHTU010000024.1 GCA_018065185.1 Candidatus Equicola faecalis
ATATAGAAGGAGAGAATGACAGAATCAAAAAAAAATGCACTCGGTGTACTTAACAAAGTGCTCGAATCAATCCCCAAAACAGAAAAAGCCTTGGAAATCAGTGACTTCCAAGGCTTTTATAGTTGGGTGCCCGCAGGGACTCGAACCCTGGACATTCAGAACCACAATCTGACGCTCTAACCAACTGAACTACATCCACCATCTAACGCCTACCCTACTCCTCGCACGGAGCAGCATGGGGAAACAGCGTATATCTTACTTTGCCTGCGGAGCAGCAGGAGCCTCTGCCGGAGTTTCCTTTGCAGCCTCATCAGTCTGCTTACCAGCATTGTTACCAATCTTTGGCTTGGCATTTTCCTGCGTCGCTGATGCATCAAAACCAGGGAGAGTCTTACTCCCGAGAGGAGCCTCCTGAGTTGCTGCATTTTCTATTACAGAAGCATTTGAAGATTTCTGCGGAGATATCCATGCACATGCAATGCTGAAAATAACAAGACCTGCTGCCAACCCCCATGTCATCTTCTCGATGAAGTCCGTCGTCTTGCGCACTCCAAGCACCTGATTAGATGCTGCGAAACCTGATGCGAGACCACCGCCCTTTGATTCTTGTACCAGAACGATGAGTATCATAGCTACTGCCAAAATGACAAATATTACAATCAATAATGTATACATAACTTTTCTCGTTTACCTTTTTTGAGCGTGCAAAATTACTAATATTTTTATTATTACCAAAATTTTCTGTCACAAATAAAGTTACACCCCACCAGAGACATATCCTCATCAGTGCCAAAAATCCGTTAGACGGATATCAAAAATCAATACCGAATAGGCAGGTATGCTATTGCCTGCAGTCTCTCCATAGCCGAGAGTATGCGGCACATAGATTCGCCACCAGTCGCCCTTGTGCATGTTCTGCAAAGCCGTTGAGAAACCTGCCGTCAGCGAACTGACAAGGAACTTCCTGTTGGTAAATGTCTCAGGATTCAACTCCTCACCACTTCCTGTCTTATCAAAAATCAGCCCTTTCGGATAGGACGTAGAAGGCAACAGACGCCCGAGGTACTGCACCTTGACAGAATCTGTATATAGTGGGCATTTATCCTCACTTGTTCCGATTTGCAGTTTCTGGACAATGATATAATCCGTCACCTGTTTCGTTGCCGAAGAGTCGGTCTTTGTCCATGTGAGCATCCGTGTCCAGCGTTTATCTTTCTGTCCTTTCTCCACAGAGTCTGACAGGCTTTGGAAAAACCTCAAGTTAGTATTTTTCCAGTCAGGGAACTCCTCCGTCTTACCATCTGACGTGTCGCAACCTACGGCACACACCATCAGTATTACCACCGCCAGTACAGCATAAAAACAGGAGCGCATATTTAATAATCCGTTTCTCATTTATAAGCCTATTATCAGTTTTTCTTCAGCAAGCTAGCAATGCTCACCTTATCTTCGATGATACTGCGCAGGTCTGAAATCTTCACTCTTTCCTGCTCCATAGTGTCACGGAAACGGATGGTTACACTATCATCCTTGAGTGTATCATAGTCCACAGTCACACAATATGGAGTGCCGATAGCATCCTGACGGCGGTAGCGCTTACCTACGGTGTCCTTTTCATCATACTTGCAGTTGAAATGGAACTTCAAATCGTTGATAATCTCCTGTGCCTTTTCAGGCAGTCCGTCTTTCTTCACCAGTGGCAACACGGCAAGCTTGACCGGTGCCAAAGCTGCAGGCAACTTCAAGACAACACGCGTCTCACCATTCTCCAACTGCTCTTCAGTGTATGAATGGCACATGACGGAGAGGAACATACGGTCCACGCCGATAGATGTCTCTATGACGTACGGAGTATAACTCTCGTTTGTCTGTGGGTCGAAATACTTTATGCTACGTCCTGAGAATTTCTCATGCTGTGAGAGGTCAAAGTTCGTGCGGGAATGTATTCCTTCCACCTCCTTGAATCCGAATGGCATACGGAACTCTATGTCTGTTGCGGCATTGGCATAGTGAGCCAGTTTGTCATGGTCGTGGAAGCGGTAGTTCTCTGCACCGAAACCGAGAGCCTGATGCCAGCGCATACGTGTCTCCTTCCATTTCGGGAACCATTCCAGTTCCGTACCAGGCTGTACGAAGAACTGCATTTCCATCTGTTCAAACTCACGCATACGGAAGATGAACTGTCGTGCCACAATCTCGTTGCGGAAAGCCTTACCTATCTGAGCAATACCAAACGGTAGCTTCATACGTCCCGTCTTCTGCACGTTGAGATAGTTTACGAAGATGCCCTGTGCCGTCTCCGGGCGCAGATAAACCTTGCTTGCGCCTTCGGCAGTAGAACCAAATTCAGTGGCAAACATAAGGTTAAACTGACGCACCTCCGTCCAGTTCTTCGTGCCAGAGATTGGGCATACAATCTCCTCATCAAGAATTATCTGGCGCAACTCCTCAAGGTTCATATCGTTCATGGCTTTCTGGAAGCGTTCATGCAGGGCATCGCGCTTATCGGCGATTTCCTTCACACGCGGTGAAGTAGAGAGGTATTGTGCCTCATCGAAACTCTCACCGAAACGCTTGCGCGCCTTTGCCACTTCTTTTTCTATCTTCTCATCGTACTTTGCCATCTGGTCTTCGATGAGCACATCAGCACGATAGCGTTTCTTGGAGTCGCGGTTGTCAATGAGCGGATCATTAAAAGCATCCACATGCCCAGATGCCTTCCAAATGGTAGGGTGCATGAATATTGCGGAGTCAATACCGACAATGTTATCGTGCATCAGCACCATACTCTTCCACCAATACTCCTTTATATTGTTTTTCAGTTCCACACCGTTTTGACCATAGTCATAGACCGCTGCCAAACCGTCATAAACTTCACTGCTCGGGAACACGAAGCCATATTCCTTACAATGCGATACTATCTTCTTAAAAACATCTTCCTGTGCCATATCTCTTTTTTTATTTTGACTACAAAAGTAACATATTTTTCCAAACCATCTGCAAAACGCTGTGATTTTTATCTCTGTGTCTTTAACTGAAAAAAGTTTACTCACAACAAAGAGTTAACTTTTTCAAATAAAAATAGGGGACTTGGTTTCCCATCAATTGGGGGGCGGATTTCCACCGAGGGGATGCCGTATAACCATCGAAGGGGTCCCGTATAACCATCGAAGGGATGCCATAGAGGGCATCAGGAGAGCCTATCGACAGCATCGCGACACCCCTAAGAAAGCATCGGAGAATCCCCTCGATTAGAACAGATGTTCCGCGACTTTGGACGACGGAAAACGAGCCTCCAATTGACCTCTCACAAACGATGGGAAGACGAGGCACAAACGAGCGTTTGTCGAGGCCTAAACGAGCGTTTGTCGAGGGGCAAACGAGCGTTTGTCGAAAGGCAATCGTGCGCTTGTCAAAAAGCATGCGTCAATATGAGGATTTCGAGCGCATAAAATCAAGAGAAAAATCTCTCTTTACA
>JAGHTU010000072.1 GCA_018065185.1 Candidatus Equicola faecalis
AGCATATTGCTTCTTCGACAACAAACCCGATGCCTTGGACGTACATATTGAACCTACCATGCAGCTTGAATTTTGGTAATTCTTATCCCGAACTCAAATATTTAATAATTTCATAACTCATCTAATTAATATGAATATAGGAGACAAGAAATAAACTTATTTATTATGAAACATTTATTTTTCGCTATTGCATTGTTGTTTGCATGTACAGCAAACGCACAGGAACTTCAGTCGCGCATCGTTGATGGCGGTGGACTGGGGCAGTACAAATCCATTATGAAAGAGGTGGCAGACCTTAAGGCTCATACCATCTTTTGTCCTCAAGACCTTTCGCAGTTTTCAAAAGACAATCCGTTGCCTATTCTTGTTTGGGGAAATGGTGCTTGCACTAACTCTCCTTGGGAGCATTATCGTTTCTTGAGTGAGATTGCTTCCCATGGCTTTCTTGTTGTTGCTACAGGGTATTTCCCAAAAGATGATACTCCTTACCATGGTGACATATCAACAGCAGAACAGCAGATAGAGTCCATTGATTGGGCTATTGCTCAAAACACATGCGAAAAGAGTCCTTTCTATGGAAAACTTGACACTAAGCATATTGCTGCTTCCGGTATGTCTTGTGGTGGTTTGCAGACATTATTCAACTGTGCTGACCCACGCATCTCTTGTTTGATGATTTGCAACAGCGGACTTTTTATTGATGCAAAAGCTGCTATCCCGGGAATGCCAATGCCACAGAAGACAAAACTTGAGGAGATACATTGCCCTATTATATATATATTAGGTGGACCTACTGATATCGCTTACCAAAATGGTATGGATGATTTTCATCGCATTCAGCATGTTCCGTCTATTGCTGTAAACTATCCTGTTGGTCATGGTGGCACTTATCGTGAGTCTTTCGGTGGTGAGTTCCGTGTGCCTGCAATTGCTTGGCTTTCATGGCAGTTGAAGGGTGACAAGAAGGCTGCAAAGATGTTTGTCGGCAAGAAGAGCATCATCTCTCAGCGTGAGGGTTGGAGTATAGAGAAAAATTCTCTTGTAAAGTAAAACATAATGAAGATTTTTTGTTACATTTTTTATAATCATTATCATAATCTCTATCATATATTGTGTGGGATTTATTTTTTGATTATCTCAAGTATGATGTTCATAGTATAAGTCATTATTTGCCGAAGGCCTTATTCTATACATTATTATATAGCATATTATTGGAATTATTAGAAAGGAAAAGAAAGAAAAGAACGATGCACAATGCAATGCTTACGCTTCCTATAAGGCTGGAAAAAATCGACCTATCAACCTTCCTCAGTCTAACTGACGAATTGGTCAAATCGACCCATCAACCTGACCAAATCGAGCCGTCTTCCGAAGAGGTCGTAAATCGGTTCGGGATTTGTGTTCGGGTCAAGGTGGACGACGAGACGCTTTGATAATTGACAATTGATAATTCGCTTGTTTTTTTCTTCGACTAGCGAAGTGGCAGAGCCAATAACACGCAGAGTCGGTTTTGCCTCTTTTTTAGAGGTGTTGAGCAAAAATGGAATGTGTGTTGAAAACTTGTAACGTGACAATTAAAATTCAGTAATGAGCGGAAGATTATCCAGCCATGAAATCATATTGATGACGAGATAGTTCCAGTTCTGGAAATCAGGGTTGATAATGCCTTCGCCGGTATCAGGATTGTAATATTCGTGCAGACTGCTGTGTTGCATCAGGTCACGCCCATAAAGCGAGATGGTCTTATGAGCCATGACACGAGCCTCATCATCCATACCATAACGCACAAGCCCACGAAACACCATGTAGTTAGAGATCCCCCATACAGGACCATTCCAATTGGATGGGTTATGAGTGGCATCCAGACTATACATCGCTTCCTGTTTAGAGAGTGTGCGGACACCGTATGAGGCACAGAATGTGCGTTCATCAAGAAGGTTTTCATGCACCATCCGCCGAGCCTGTTCTGGCGTGGCAATACCTGCCCACATAGCCATAAAACCTGCCCAAGAGCCTATGCGCTGGATAAGACATGGGTAGGAACGGGGACCGCCTTCGTGCAACATGAAGGGATGACCGAAGAAAGTTTGCTTCCGTGGCCGTGCTGGCAACAGATTGATATCAACCGAATAATACATCCCATCACGCTCATCCCAGCAGTAGCGTTGCACGTCGTGTTTTAGAGAGTCGGCCTGTCGGGAATATATCACAGCGCGGTCGTCTCTCCCCAATCGAGTGGCAAGATACTGCATCGCCAACAGTTCGCGATACATCAGGCAGTTCAACATGATGGATGCCGAACTGGCTGTGGGTCTGAAAAATGTCGAAGGGTCTGTATCCACACCTATTGCCATGTCGTCCTGCCAGTAGAAAAGTCCCGTTTCAGCATGGCGGTGGTGGAGGCGATAACAGTTAATGAATGCCTCCATACGTCCAAAATACGGAGCTAACCATTGTGCATCACCACCCGACTGCTGCGTGAGAAACGCTGCATGCTGGGCAATCACGGGTTTGTGCATATTTGTATGATAGACATCCTTTGGACGTATCTTCTTCGGGTCGGTGTTCTGATCTATGCCGATAGGCATATAACCATCTACATCGGTATAGGTCAGAAAGTTCAGTACACACCCCTGCTCATAAGCCACTGCTTCACGCCGGTCAGCATCGTTGCCTTTTAGGGTAAGAATCTGGCGCAGAGCGACATTACTGAGCCACGAATCCCAGTCCCACAGCACGTTAGAATAACTCTTGCTTCCTGGTGTAAGAAAAGGATAACGGAAAGCCCCTTCACCACCATTGCGGTACATGAGTTTATAATCATGGCACACATGTTCACGACAAAGCTGTTTATAGACAGACAAGTCATCTTCGGTCACTTGTGACAAGACTGGAAGATAGAACAATAGAGCAATGCCTATGATAGAGTTGCGAAGAAAGGTTGCGGTCATCATTATTGCAGGTATTTTATTCGTAAAAAGATTCTTATCTCTGCAGGCAAAGGTAAGTAAATTTGCGGAACTATTACAAAACACGCCATCCGCCAGGCGGAAATTTAAAAAGGATAGACTTTAACTCTTTGTACAGAAAAACATTAACTTTGCAACATATTCAATAAACAAAAACAATACGCATGAAACAGCACGGCATCCTGTTGACAATGATATCTTGTCTGCTATGCGTTGCCCCACTGTACGCACAGCAGGTGGAGCAAAGACGTATGCAGGAAATATACAATGAGGTACGCACGCCATACAAATATGGGCTTGTCATTGCACCATCCAGCAACTCAAACAAGATAGACTGTCCTACGATATTCCGCGAGGGCGACTGTTGGTATATGACATACGTCTGCTACAACGGAAAGGAAGGTAATGACGGACGTGGCTATGAGACGTGGCTTGCCAAAAGCCATGACCTATTGCATTGGACAACACTTGGGCGTACCCTTGCCTTTCCTGACAACAATGCGCTGTGGGACGCCAACCAACGGGGTGGTTTTCCTGCACTCATAGACTGGGAATGGGGTGGCACATACCGCATGCAATCCTACCACAGTCAGCATTGGATGACGTATATCGGTGGGCATGGCACAGGGTATGAAGCAGTAAACGAGCCTCTTTCCATAGGACTGGCACACACACGAAAAGACATTACAAAGGCACATACATGGAAATGCGACAGACAGCCTCTGCTGAGCTATAAAGACAATGATGCACAATGGTGGGAAAAACTCACACAATACAAAAGCACCATCTATAGAAACAACACCACACTCTTGGGCGGTCATCCTTTCGTGATGTTCTATAATGCCGGAGGGAAAGATGCCACTCACCCCAAGGGAGAACGTATCGGCATCGCCCTATCAAATGACATGCACAAATGGACGCGCTACGAAGGTAATCCTATCTTTGCACACGACACAGACGGAACGATCACCGGCGACGCCCAGATAGTCAAAATGGGCGATTTGTTCGTAATGTTCTACTTCTCTGCCTTTAACCCCACACGTCAGTATAATGCCTATAACACGTTTGCTGCCAGCCACGACCTCGTGCATTGGACCGACTGGCAAGGCGAAGACCTCATCATTCCATCCAAGCCATACGATGAGATGTTTGCACACAAGAGTTATGTAGTAAAGCACGATGGGGTGGTTTATCATTTCTATTGTGCCGTCAACAAAGTCGGACAGCGAGGCATTGCCCTTGCCACGAGCAAGCGTATGGGAAAGAGTGAGGTATCATTCCCCACACAGGAAAGGAAAGGACACAGGTACGAACAGTCATTGGATAAGGATTGGACAGTAATCGCATCACACAGAAAAGACACCATGCACTTGTCTGTACCGTTCAACCTTGACGACTACTATGGAGCCCTGCAGAAGGAACACGGCAACCTGCACGGCGAAGCCACCTGCACAAAACATTTCTATGTGCCGAATATGGCTGATAAGGCATTCTTTCTGCGCTTTGAAGGTGTAGGCACGTATGCGGAAGTCGTGCTGAATGGACAGGCACTTGGTCGCTACGACATTGGACGTACCTCATGCACGATAGATGTGAGCAAAGCGATACGTTGCGGTGCCGACAATTGCCTCACAGTGAAAGTGTCGCACCCTGTGGGTATAACAGACATGCCATGGGTATGTGGCGGATGTTCGAGTGAATGGGGCTTTTCGGAAGGTTCACAGCCTTTCGGCATCTTCCGCCCTATCGTGCTTGAAGCCACCGACAAGGTGCGCATCGAGCCTTTCGGTGTACATATATGGAGCAACACGACATGCGACAGCCTATTCGTAGATACCGAGATAAAAAACTACAGCAAGGAGACCGTGACCTTCCAACTCGTCAACAAGCTATGCAATGATGCTGGTGCGCAAGTGCTAAGACTCACAGATGAGGTGAAGCTGAAAGCAGGCGAGACCGTAATCTTCCATCAGGAAGCAGCACTTAAAGCAGATGTAAGACGATGGAGTGTCGAAGAACCATACCTTTATAAGGTGCAAACAATAATCAAACGCAATGGTAAAGCCACGGAGAGTACAGAGACCGATTATGGTTTCCGCACCATACAATGGCCAAGGAGCAGAGGAGCGAAAGACAATTGTTTCTACCTAAATGGCAAGCGTACATACATTAACGGTGTGTGCGAATACGAACACTTGTTTGGGCAGAGCCATGCTTTCACTAATGAGCAGATAAAGACACGCATCGCTCAGGTGCAGATGGCAGGCTTTAATGCTTTCCGTGATGCCCATCAGCCACACAATCTATATTACATGACATTACTCGGGAAGCGTGGCATACTGTGGTGGACACAGTTCTCGGCACATATCTGGTTGGACACGCAAGAGTTCCGCGAGAGCTTCAAGCGTCATCTGCGGCAATGGGTGAAAGAGAGGAGAAACTCGCCTGCCGTCATCCTATGGGGACTACAGAACGAGAGTACGCTCCCGAAGGATTTTGCAGAGGAATGCACACAGATTCTGCGTGAGATGGACCCGACATGTGGCACACAGCGTCTTGTCACCACCTGCAATGGTGGCGAAGGCACGGATTGGAATGTGGTGCAGAACTGGAGTGGCACCTATGGTGGCGACATCACACGTTATGGTGAAGAACTCAAAACACCTGCCCAACTGCTGAACGGTGAATATGGCGCATGGCGCACATTGGGCAACCACACCGGTGAAGGATATACGGAAGAACGGTTCATGGACATTTTGCAACAGAAGATGACACAGGCAGAAACGGTGCGCGATAGTGTGTGCGGACAGTTTCTTTGGCTTCTCAATTCGCACGACAACCCGGGACGCCGTCAACCTGATGAAGCATTAAGACGTATCGACAAGGTGGGGCCATTCAACCATAAAGGCTTGCTCACTATATGGGATCAGCCTACTGACGCTTTCTATTGGTATAAGAATCGCGCTTCTGATTCCAATACCATTATATCATTTGCAGAAGCAAGTCCAACGAACCATAAGCACCACAACGGAAATGCCTTCCGCCTAAACTGTGGTGGCGACGCCTACACCGATGCTGACGGCAACCATTGGCTACAGGACACGAAAGCATATAGCCATTCGTGGGGGGACCGCTTCAAGGAGACTAGTTCCTATCAGTGCTCGCAGACGACATGCACTAAGGATGGACTTTCACCACTTTATAGCACATCACGTTTCGGACGACACGAACTGTACTACACTATCCCAGCAACGAAAGGCGACTATATCGTAGAACTCCATTTCGTAGAACCATGGTATGGAGCTGACGGCAACGGTGGCGATTATGAAGGTTGGCGGATGTTTGACGTGGCAATAAACGATAGTATAGTGCTTCACAACCTCGACATCTGGGGTCAGACAGGTTACGGCAAGCCATATATACGCTCCTTCCACATAAGAAACAGCGGTAAAACCATCAGAATATCATTCCCAAGAGTAGCATCAGGGCAAGCTGTCATCTCTGCAATAGCCATCTATGGCGATAAGGATGCACAGATAGGAATGCTTGACGATAGCACTTCGGCAGAGTCACCAACGATGTGGGCAGATTTCGACCGCGACATTCTCATCACCACACCCGACTCACTATTACCACCACGCACGAAATCAGCAATTGAGGTTGACGGTCATAAGACCGCACAGGGCATGGAATGGAAATTCAGCGTAGGTGTGGCAAAGGTCTATTCGCTGCGTTTCAAATACTGGAATGGAGAAAAACCGCGCAAACTGCATGTCAAGCTCACCGATGCAAAGGGTGTCATCTACCGTGATGATGACATCAGTTTTCTGCAGACACAGACAAAAGCAACGAAACGCAAGATGACAAGCATCACCACTGGCTCCTTCATCAATGCCGGCACCTATCGTGTAGAACTCACCGGTGAAGGTCTTGAGCAAATGATTTTCGATGCCCTAACAATCGAATAATGTTTGACTCTCGCAACGCTAGCCACATTTTTATCTTTAAGCTGGAGGTTATAGTTCTGTTTAGGCATAAAAATAGCGTACTGATGTGATTACGACACAAAAGTACGCTATTATAATATGGTAGGGAAAAGACGGAATCTATCTATTTATGGCTAATTATGATGCCTCTAACTGCATGCGTTATTCCATAATCCGTAATAGGCTTTTGGCTGTAAGGATTTACAGGTTCACCCTCTTTTGGAATTTGCGCATTATAATTGTATGTCAAGCAACTGCTTAAACATGTGGTTGCGATGACAGCAAATATCAGTCTCTTCATAATCTTTTAATATAAATAGTAAGGATTATTTACATAATTGAAATTGCCACTTTCTTGCCAAGACAGCTGAAAAGACGGAATACAGTAGTAAGATTAAGATTCTGCTTACCAGTTTCCACTCGTGAGATGTAAGCTTTCTTTGTACCCATGAGGTCAGCCAACTGTTGTTGAGTCAAGCCTGCACGAATACGTTCTTCCCGCAAAGTCTGTGCAATACAGAATTCCTTTGTTTCTGCATCGAAGATATTGCGTTCTGCTGTACCTTTTGGTCCGTATTCAACATCAATAAGTTCGTCAAGGCTTGTACAGTTCCTTCTTTCAATGCTTTTGTCTGTTGTCATATTATTTCTTTTTAGAATCAAAATACTCTTTCATTAATTTTTTAGCTCTCTCTATTTCCTCTTTTGGAGTTTTTTTAGTCTTCTTTTGAAATCCGTTCAACAGAATGACCAATTCACCTTCATCGAAGCAACAAAATATACGGTATATATTGCTACTGTATTCGATTCGGATTTCAAACAAACCCTTAATTCCGGTGATACTTTTCATCATTGATACTGGTATAATGTCCAAACTCTGAATCCACGACAGAACCTGAAGAATCTTTTTCTTGTATTAAAATCAAGATCATTATAGAAATCCTGAAAATATGACTTATAAAATATCACCTTTCTTTTTGCCATAATCATATTATGATAAAATCGCATACAAAGTTAACCAAAAAGTTAACAGACACCAAACAATTTTCGTTTTTACTAAAAACACCAATAATCAGAGATTTTCTTGCACTTCGATTTTGAATATAGGGTCACGAACACGACAAAACGAGGAGATAACAAATTCATCGTTGCGAAAAACAAAATCAACCATGCTTTTGATATTTATAATGTAAAAATCATTATTTTTGCAAAGGATGAGAAACGGTTTTATCATAACGGTCGTATCGCTGATGATGGCGTTGAGCATACAGGCACAGATACTGAAGCCTGTAAAATTCCATGTTATGGGCAATGATACGGCAATTGTTTTTCAAGGAACAATCAAGAAAGGCTGGCACGTATATTCCTTCAAGCCACAGAAAGAAGATGCCGACATTGGTCCTACATGGGCACGACTCACCGTCAGCCATGCCGAAGGTGTGGAACTAGTGGGCACACTGCAGGCCGTCGGTCAGGAACAGGCAATGTTTGATGATATGTTCGGCATGGATGTACGGTATTTTGAAGACAGCGTCACATTCATACAGAAGATACGTGTGCTTGATATGGATTATTCCATTGACTGCATGTTGGAATATGGCACTTGCAACGATGAACAATGCCTACCACCGCAACAGGTGGATTACAGACATTCGGCAGTCGTTACAGCCGACAACACGGCAGAGCAGGCAGAATCTCTATGGGCTGTATTTCTCGCAGGACTTATCGGCGGACTACTTGCATTACTCACGCCGTGCGTATGGCCGATGATACCGATGACCGTCAGTTTCTTCCTAAAGCGGAATAACGCGCGAAGAAAAGCCGTGCAGGAGGCAAGTATTTATGGCATTTCCATCATCGTGATATATCTGCTTTTAGGCATTGCCGTAACACTCATCTTCGGTGCCACGGCATTGAATAATCTGGCAACGAATGCTGTGGCAAACATCATCTTTGCCGGACTGCTGATAGTGTTCGCCCTATCGTTCTTCGGACTATTTGAACTCCGACTGCCAAACTCTTGGGCAAATCGTCTTGACCAAAAAGCCGACCGTCTGGGAACAGCACATAATGGCGGTGCCCTCACTCTTGCAAACTACCTTTCGATAGCGCTCATGGCATTGGTGCTGACCATCGTCAGTTTCTCATGCACAGGACCACTGATTGGCGTGTTGCTTGTCACGGTGGCACAGACGGGAAGCATCCTCGCTCCGGCAATAGGCATGTTCGGCTTTGCCATAGCCCTTGCCATACCATTTGCCATCTTCTCGCTGTTCCCGAACTGGCTCAGCACACTACCGAAGTCGGGCAGTTGGATGATGACGGTGAAGGTGACACTTGCATTCATCGAGCTTGCCTTTGCCCTGAAATTCATATCCGTCGCTGACACGGCATACGGATGGGGCATATTGCCACGCACACTCTTTATTGCGATATGGCTGGCTCTTGCCATCGCACTTGCGGTTTACCTCTGTCTTCAGATGCGCAAGGGAAAAGCACTGATAATGAAAGGCATCCTTCTCCTACTCACCATGCTAATAAGCGTATATCTGCTTTGGGGAATAATAGGCAAATCTACATTGAAAGACATAAGCGCCTTTCTGCCACCAATGGAGCAACGCCTGTCTATGACACACTTCAACGATTACGATGAGGGGCTACGTGCGGCGCAACGCCAAGGGAAACCTGTTTTCATCGATTTCACCGGTTACGGTTGTGTCAACTGCAGGAAGATGGAGGCTGCTGTCTTTACAGACACAGAGATAAGGCAGATGCTGGATGAGCGTTATATCGTCATCACGCTTTTTGTGGACGACCGCCGTCATTCACCTTCCGACACTGCAACGACACTGGGCGAAAAATGGAGCCAACTGCAACAGACGAAATATGGTGCTAACGCCCAGCCATATTATATCATCGCTGATGCTACCGGAGAACCGCTCGCACCGCCACGCAGTTATGATGAAGATGTGGAGATGTTCCGACAGTTCCTCTCCATACCATTCAATAATAAAGAATAATCACTTTTTGTATAACTTAAAAATCTTAGAACAATGAAAAGAATGTATTTTATGGCAGCCATCGCTGCAATGTGCGTAATGCTTCTCGCATCATGCTACAAAGGAAAACTCGAACAGGCAGAAGGCACCATTGACTCTCTGTTGCAGGCAAACAACATGACCGAACAGGAACTTGCTGACTATGTAAGCCTTGTAAATGACGTATCTGCATCTATGGATGCCATCATGGCTGCCGAGGACCAAATCTCCGATGCCACCAAAGAAGGGTCATCCGTTGAACAGCGCAATGTACTGAAAGATAAGGTAAACCAGATGGCTTCCATCCTTCAGGAACAGAAAGACCGTGTGGCAGAACTTGAGGCAAAGCTGAATGCTTCTGGCACGAAAAATGCCAAATTGCAGTCTATCATCACCATGATGAAATCACAGATTGCAGCAAAAGACAATATGATTGCCGAACTGCGCAAGGAGCTGGACAACAAGAATGCTGACATCACTGCCCTTACCGGCAAGGTGGACAATCTCACTAACGAAAACACCTCTCTCAACACCACCATCAAAGGACAAAAAGAAGAGATACAGGGACAGAAAGAAGTCATCACTTCCCAAACAAACAAGATTAATGAAGCATTCGTAAAGATTGCAACAAAGAAAGAACTGAAAGATGCCGGTCTGCTCGAAGGCGGTTTCCTGCAGAAGAAGAAAGTAAACATCAACGGTGTTGACAAAAAACTCTTCCAGCAGGTGGACATTAGGACTTATAAGACGGTAACTATCAATTCAAAGAGCCCGAAAATCAAGTCACAGATGCCAGAAGATTCCTATACTCTGGTATCAAATGGTACGACCACGACTCTTACCATCATTGACGCAGAGCGTTTCTGGAGCATCACTAATTTCCTTATCATCCAACTCTAATGGGACATACATCAGGTAAGGATATAGACAAAATAATTGCTTCCGGCGGTATCGTCTGGGGAAGGGGCGGAGACAGCCCCAACCCCAACGACGGTAAAGTAAAGACAAAAGCAAAGAAAAAGAAGTACATCACCGGTGCTCACGGCAGTGGCTCAGCAATGCAGAAAGCCAAGTACCGGCAACAACGTGCTGCACGCAAACACAAGGGATAAGGCATAGGAACGAGCCGTATCGAATGTTAAAAAAACATAAAAAGAAGTAACGGAATGCTTACCTTCTGCTGTATGCACTGAACTTTTCTTACCTTTGCACCCGCTTTCGGCGTAACCTATGGCAAGAAATAACGAGAGACTTAGCTACGTTGCGTTGGAGAGATAACAGTAATAAGTATTAAAAGAAATGGATTTAATTAAAATTGCTGAAGAAGCATTTGCAACCGGCAAACAGTTCCCTGCATTCAAGGCAGGTGACACAATCACTGTCGCTTACAAAATTATCGAGGGTACAAAAGAGCGTATTCAGCTCTTCCGCGGAGTCGTTATCCGCATTTCAGGACATGGTGAAAAGAAACGTTTCACAGTCCGCAAGATGTCAGGTACTGTAGGTGTTGAGCGTATCTTCCCTATTGAGTCACCGAACATTGACAGCATCGTAGTAAACAAAGTTGGTAAAGTGCGCCGTGCAAAACTCTATTATCTGCGTAAGCTTACTGGTAAGAAGGCTCGCATCAAAGAGAAGAGAGTCAACACGGAAGCATAAATGTGGAAATTTTAGAATGCACACTTTCAGAGGATGTCCATGTGGAGACATCCTCTTTTTTTTGTATCACAAGCATCTGTTATTAACTGACAAAGCTGTAAAATATGCGTAGAGATACCGTATATTTGACAAGAGCACCATGGATTCCAATTGAAGAAAGTTCGGATTTCCATCAAAGGCATCTCGTGTAACCATCGAAGGGGTCCCGTATAACCATCGAAGGGGTCCCGTATAACCATCGAAGGGATGCCATAGAGGGCATCAGGAGAGCCCTTCGAGAGCATCACGACACCCCCAAGAAAGCATCGGAAAATCCCCTCGATTGGAACAGATGTCCCGCTACTTTGGACGATGGAAAACAAGCGTGCGTTTGACCGCTTGCAAACGATGGGAAGACGAGGCACAAACGAGCGTTTGTCGAGGCCTAAACGAGCGTTTGTCGAAAGGCAATCGTGCGCTTGTCAAAAAGCATGCGTCAATATGAGGATTTCGAGCGCATAAAATCAAGAGAAAAATCTCTCTTTACA
>JAGHTU010000058.1 GCA_018065185.1 Candidatus Equicola faecalis
TACACGTGTATGATATAAGATCATACAAGTCATTCGATGGGAAGAGGAGGAGTGAGACATGAAAAGAGAGTGAGCGCGAGACAAAACGAAAGTCATCGCGCGATAAGTACAAAAGTCTGCGCGATGGGAATAGACACCCTGCCCGAGCGGTTGACTTTACCCAATTTTGTAGCATCAAGATAAAGCATAAATCTAAAGATTTAACGATTTGTTTGTGAGTGTAAATTGAAGCAAGCTCTATTGATGCTTACAAGTTATTTTTTTGCCGTTGGCAAAAGCACTAATTTTCGCTTTCGCTACGCTCACCGCAAATTAGGCTTCGGCTCGGCAAAGCCAAAGACTTGCGTCTTTAATGAGCCTAAATATATTTTATAAAAACTCAAGCAAGCTTGGATTTTTCTAAAAATATTTATCCTCTTTTCTTCGAAAATTTGGCTTTTCTCTCGCCTTGCACTAATTTTGTCAAATCTTTCAGGGGGGGTATGAGAGAATCATTGAAGACTGGGAGTAAGGTATTTCTCTCGCTGTTGTTTGGCGGTGTGATACTGTATTGGATGTACAGAGGATTTGACTTTGAACATCTAATGACCTTTATCTCAAACGAGATGGACTGGACATGGATGTTGCTCTCGTTTCCTTTCGGCATTTTGGCACAGATGTTCCGCGGATGGCGATGGAAACAGATGTTGGAGCCTGTGCGGGAACATTCGCGCACGACCACTCGCATACACTCCGTGTTCCTATCCTATGCTGTGAGTCTCATCGTCCCACGCATCGGGGAATTTGCACGATGTGGCGTCTTGTCGCGACAAGATAGGGTATCATTTCCTAAGGCGCTCGGCACGGTGCTGATGGAGCGAATCATCGATTCGATACTGATACTACTCATCACAGCCATCGTGCTTTTGGCAGAGATGCGCATCTTCGGCACATTTTTCGACCGTACAGGTGTAAGTCTTGATGGCGTCTTCCGCCGCTTCACCACAGAAGGGTGGATAGTGACCTGCGTATGTGGCATGGCTGTCATCGGTATGGTGGTGTTTCTGCTGAAACGCTTGAGCATAAACAGTAAGATAAAAGATGCGATACATAGTGTGATAGATGGCGTCCTGTCGCTACGCGATGTGCGCAACCTTCCGCTGTTCATCATTTTCACATTGGCAATATGGGTAAGTTATTTTCTGCATTTCTATCTCACGTTTTTCTGTTTTGACTTCACAGCCCATCTCGGACTGATGTGTGCCATGGTATGCTTCATTGTAGGCAGTATTGCCGTGATTGTACCTACACCGAATGGTGCCGGTCCGTGGCATTTTGCAGTAAAGACGATGCTTGTGCTGTATGGGGTGGCAGACACTAATGCCCTCTTCTTCGTGCTCATTGTACATACGGTGCAGACCCTGCTGGTTGTGGTGCTCGGAATATATGCAGCCATTGCCCTTTCGTTGCAACACAAAATAGAAATTACAAAAGCATGAAGGTCATCATCTGTCGGAGACTTCTCATTGGGCGACATTTCTATGCCATAAACATTTGTGGGATAGTGTTTGCTCGTGGCAAGCTTGATACTGTCATTGCCCACCATGAATATATCCACACATTACAACAGCGTGAGATGCTGTTCATCTTCTTTTATCTGTGGTATCTCTTTGAATGGCTCTTTAGATTTGCCGTATGCCGAAATTGGATGCAAGCATACAGAAACATCTCATTTGAACGCGAAGCATACGCACATGATAACGTCCACGATTATCATCATCTGCGCCAGCATTTCGCATGGGTACACTATTTGTAATTCATCTTCTACTAAAGTAGGGAAACAAAAAAAACTCCAACCTTTTTCAAGATTGGAGCTTTTAAGTTTTTTACCCTGTGCTTTCTTATCGGCGCAGACCAAGAGCCTTGATGATTGCACGATAGCGCTCAATGTCATTATCATAAAGATAGTTGAGCAATGCACGACGCTTTGCAACAAGCTTAGTAAGGCTTCTTGCAGTGGTATAATCTTTACGGTTCTTCTTAAGATGTTCCGTCAAATGGGAAATACGGTATGAGAACAATGCTATCTGGCTCTCAGGAGAACCAGTATCAGTGTTAGACGTTCCGTACTGTCCAAAGATCTCTTTTTTCTTTTCTGAATTGATATACATAATAGTTATTTTTATTAAGCGGGTGCAAAGGTACGGAAAGATGTAGATATTTACAAAATAAAAAGTTCTTTTTTGTTTTATTTCATCTTTACGAGAGGTAAAAAATGGTTCACTTATCTTGCTTGCCCAGCTCTGCCAAGAGCAGGCGGTAGAGGGCTTCGCGCTCATTTTCTACCTTGCCATCAAGGATGGCATCTTTCATGATTTTCTTCATCCGCCCCACTTCCGGACCCGGAGACAGATGGAAATGCTCCATCAGTTCATCGCCATCAATACATGGCTGAAGCAGGCGTTTATAGTCTTTCTCCTTAAGGTCGGCAAGCTTCTCGCGCACGATGCGGAAATTCTCCAGGAAGACCTTTTTCTTAAATGTGTTCTTCGTGGTGAGGTCAGCCTCGCAGAGCGTCATCAGGTCATCAATATCATCTCCAGCATCGTTGAGCAGACGCCGCACGGCACTATCCGTCACCTTGTCGTCAGCAATGGCGATAGGACGCATGTGGAGATTGATGAGTTTCGACACATAGCCTAACGTGCCTTGGTCAAGTGGCATCTTCAGACGATGAAAAAGCTTCTCTGCCATCTTTGCTCCGACTGCATTATGATTATGGAATGTCCACCCGAGACGTGGCTCATAACGCTTGGTGCGCGTCTTCCCGATGTCGTGTAAGAGAGCAGCCCAGCGTAGCCATAGGGAAGAGGACGACTTCGCCACATTATCAAGCACCTGCAGGGTGTGGAAGAAATTGTCCTTATGCCCCTTGCCGTCATGCACCTCAACACCTAACAGGGCAGAGAGTTCTGGCAAGATGAGTTCAAGAAGCCCTGAGCGTTCAAGTTCCACGAAACCGAGACTTGGATACGCGCTCATGAGGATTTTATTGAGTTCCGTCACGATGCGTTCACAGCTGACGATGCGTATGCGTTCACGATTTTTATAAAGAGCATCAAACGTCTCGTCCTCAATACGGAAGCGTAACTGTGTGGCAAAACGTATGCAGCGCATCATACGCAGAGGGTCATCGGAGAACGTAATGTCGGGGCCGAGTGGCGTGGCGATGATGCCGTCTTCAAGGTCGAGCAGACCATCGAAAGGGTCAACGAGTTCACCGAAGCGGTCTTTGTTCAGGCATATTGCCATGGCATTGATGGTGAAGTCGCGCCGATTCTGGTCGTCTTCCAGAGTGCCATCTTCCACGATGGGGTTGCGCGAATCTCTCGTGTAGCTCTCGCGCCGAGCACCTACGAACTCTATTTCCTGATTATGGTATTTCACCTGTGCCGTGCCATACGTGCGGAACACAGCAAGATTTGAGCCACGCAGGCGATGATGCAGTTCCGTTGCTATTTTTATGCCAGAGCCTACGACCACTACATCAATATCATCTGAAGGGCGATTAAGGAACAAATCGCGCACGTAGCCACCGACAACATAACATTCCATCTCCAGTTCGTCGGCTATCTGCGATATTAGATGAAAGATTTTATGGTCAAGGAGTTTCTTTAGGTCTTGATTTGATAAATTGCGGAATTCCATTTTTGTCAATTTTCAATTGTCAACAATTTATGAATTATCAATAAAACAGCAGTCCTCCTGCCACACCACAGTAAAAGAGCATACGAATTGGGGAGATGTGCAATTTCTTAACCCCAAAGAATGCCACAAGGAACAGAAAACAGCTGATGCTGAAACGCCACATATCCGTATGGGGAGAAGAGAAGTTATCCGTGTTGAGCATCATGAGGAATGCCGCACCGAGTAAGCCCAGCACAACAGGTTTAAGAACATTCATAACGGTCTGCACCTGCGGATTGCCATTGTAACGCATAAAAAAACGCGATATGGCAAGCACCAGTAGCAACGAAGGTAGAACCAATGCTACTGTTGCCACCAGACTGCCCAAGACACATGCCCATTGAGGAGCACCAGTGGCGAAGAGAGCTTCATAACCGCAATAGGTGGCAGAATTGATGCCTATCGGACCCGGTGTCATCTGTGAGATGGCAACAATATCCGAAAACTGCCCTGAAGTGATCCAATGATGATGCCGCACCACTTCGCTCTGTATCACAGACAGCATGCCATAACCTCCTCCGAAAGAGAAGAGGCCTATCTGGAAAAAGGTGATGAAAAGGCTGACGTATATCATTTACAATTATTATGTCTTGTATGTTTAAGTTTGGGGTAAACTTACTATACGGAACTTTTTATCCGTCCCCAGACGACTCCTGCAACCCCTGCAATGAGGATTATCAATATAGGAGAAAAGCCTAAATATGTAATGAAGACCGCCACCAGAACAGGGATGATGGCACCATGCCATGTGATGCGCATCTGTTGTGCCAACCGGAAGACGGGTATAGCAATGAGCGCCGCCACTGCAGGTCGCAAACCACAGAACACAGCGGTTGCCAACCGATTATCCTTAAACTGCTGGAAGAACATGGCGATGAGGAGTATTATCAGAAATGAGGGCAACACGGCTCCGAGGGCGGCAACAAGTGCCATCGGAGTGCGGCGCAAACGATAACCTATAAAAACGCTGAAATTAACAGCAAAGACACCTGGACAGGTTTGTGCCAATGTCAGCAGTTCGGTGAAGTCATCTTTTGACAGCCATTGATGACGCCTCACCACTTCTTCCTCAATGAGCGGAATCATGGCATAACCTCCACCTATAGTGAAAAGCCCTATCTTGAAGAATGTTATGAATATCTCCAGCATCAATCTTTTAGTTTCCTGACAGACAGAAATATCCACGCTAAGACAGCCAGCAGGAGTAATACCATAGATATGTAGGCAATAGTCTCTGTCATGTCGATGGACTTCGGGAAGAAAGCAAATTCTATCTTATGTTTTCCACCGTCAATCTTTATGGCACGCAGCACATAGTTCACACGTCCTATTTCCACTTCCTTACCATCAACCGTAGCTGTCCAACCCGGGTAATATATCTCCGAGAACACCACGACCCCACCTGTTTTGCCACCATCGGCATCATAAGTAAGGCGGTTCGGCTCGTATGACGTGAGACTTACGGAACCTGTTGACATCTCTGAGGCTGTGCCGAGTTGCGTCTGAAAACGCTTGTCAGCCACTGCCACATGGCGCAGGTCAATGGCGGAGAGGGCTTCAAGCTCTTTGTTGGCGTTATCTACATACTGTATATTGTCCACAAACCATGCTGCACCCTGAGCAAAAGGATTCAGTACAGGTTGGGCAGGACCTTCCTGCACAGGTACGATAAGGTATTTTGTGTTCAGCATATTCAGTACGGGTGAAACGGTACTGTCTGCGAGCTGTGCCATCTGCCCTGGAACCATAACGACACTTTTCAGCATTGACTGCATCTCAGGGGCGATATTGGCATCTATCAGTTCGTTGTAACGGCGGAGCTTCGCTGCATGATAACCGCCAATGCTACGGTGATAATAAGACGTGGTATTGTCGTTGAAAGTGCTGACAGAGAAGTTCAGGACACGATAGTCCTTTGCCTTGTCCTTGAGAATCTGTTCATCGGCAGGCGTCATCTGCTGAGGCATGTCACGCTCGTAACTGTCAACAAACATAGCATCGTTGAGATAGCGTTTGTCCACTTGCCACATATCTACAAGGCAGAGCACTACCATTGCACTGACAGCAATCGGCATTTTCAGTTTGCCTGATTTCATAAGTAACAGAAGCACCACTCCCACGAGGATGATTAAAAGTGAACGTGAAGCATCTGCTGACAACATGGCTTGACGCATACCACGCAGACTTTCACAGACAGAAGCCATATACTCCTGTGGTATGCCTTTCTGCAGAGCCTCCATCTCCATAGATGAAATGAAATCCCCGGCAATGCTCGGTGATATCCATAACAATAGGCACGGAACGACAGTAAGCACACTGGCTGTTATCATACCATATTTGAAACGCTTTCGGCTAAACTCACCAGTAGGGGCGATAATCTCTTTCAGTCCGAGCATGGCAAGCAGAGGGATTGTAAACTCTGCAACGACAAGAATAGAAGATACGGTGCGGAACTGTGAATACATCGGAATCCAATCTATGAAGATATCAGTAAACCACATCATATTCTTTCCCCATGAAAGCATGATGCTCAATAAGGTTGCCACGAAAAGTGCCCATTTCATTGGTCCCTTTACGACGAACAGTGAGAGAATGAAAAGGAACAGGACAAAAGCACCCACATAGACCGGTCCTGCCGTCATAGGCTGTTCACCCCAATACTGCGTTACTTGCTGATATAGCGGAGAAAAATCAGGGTTGGCTTTCTCCATAGCTTTAGCGTTCTCAGAAAGTGGCGCAGAAGCCCCTCCCATATAGTTCGGCACGAGAAGTGTCCACGTCTCATCCACGCCATAGCTCCATTGAGTGATATAAGCACGGTCGAGCCCTGAGGACGTACTGTTACTGTCATCCGATTTCACCAGTTCGCTCTTCCCACGCATTGACTCCTGTGAATACTTATATGTGTGGTAGAGATTGGAAATATTTAGGCAGATACCTATAGCGGCAGCGACTATGCATACGCCTGTAGCTCTGATGAATGTTGTCCATGTCTTTCTGCGTATGGCATCCACTAAATATGCAAGGAACATGAGGATTATGACCATCAAGAAGTAATATGACATCTGCACATGGTTACTCTTTATCTGCAATGCCACAAACAATGCTGTTAGAATACCACCCTTGAGATATTTCCCTCTGTAAGCCAACACCATGCCCGCAATGGTAGGAGGAATATATGCCAGTGTCATGACTTTCCACAGATGACCGGCTGCGATGATAATAAGGAAATAACTTGAGAACGCCCATATCACAGAGCCCAGCATAGATAGTGTGGCGCGAAAATCAAAAGCACGCATCAGGATGTAGAAACCCAAAAGCGATGCAAAAAGATACCACACATAATTCGGAAGCCATAGATGATAAGCATCCTCCACCACCTGTATCGTATTTATGCTGTCATACGATGGTGCTATCTGATAGGTCGGCATACCGGAAAACACCTTTCCTGCCCAACGTGTCACGTCACCTGTCCTCTCGTGGTATTCAGACAATTCCACACCCTGACCTTTCCCGGCGCTTGCATCATGCTGATAAAGAATCCTTCCTTCGGTATCAGCAGGGAAGAAATAAAGGAACGAAATGCACACAAACGCTAACACAGCCAGCACATCAGGCAACCATGACTTAAAATTGACTTTTTGCATAAAATTTAATCGTGTAATATTCGTTGCAAAATTAGAGCAAGGCGAATATAATACAAAATAAAAGTTTAGTTTTATTTTTTTTATTGAGCCGAAGCCTAATTTGCGCTTTGCAGAAGGTAATATCAATTATTTCATTATCTTTGTAGTGATGAAAACAGTATTGCGCTTATTGTTGGCACTGATGCCATTTGCCATCTTCGGTGTGCTATACTTTCTTATGAAGTATTTCCCGAGTTATGAATACAACGAAGTGGATATCCGTGGCTTGTATGAGACGGAACAATCGCTGTTTGGCATTGTTCCATGCCAGTACTTTGCACTGCATCATTGCACTTTTGCTGATCTCGTGGCAGGCATATCCTACCTATGTTGGGTGCCGTTGCCAATATGTTTTGCTGTGATACTCTTCTTTCAGGGCAAGACAGATTGGTGCATACGTTTTACGGTCTGCTTCCTGCTATGCAACATCTTTGGGTTCTGCATCTATTACCTACATCCTGCTGCCCCACCATGGTATGTGATGCAATATGGATACGAACTACGTACCGACATAGCAGGCAGCGCATGTGGTTTACTGCGTTTCGATGAACTGACAAGCATCCCTGTCTTTCGGTCCATATACTCAGGGAACAGTAATGTTTTTGCTGCCATCCCTTCACTGCATGCTGCCTATATGCTGATAGCGACTGTTTATGCCGTACTGAGTAGGCAGAGCAGGATACTGATAATTGCATTTGCCTTTGTCACTATCGGCATCTGGTTTGCTGCCGTCTATAGTGGGCACCACTATGTGATAGATGTTGTGCTGGGGATAACGCTGGCTGTCCTATCAGTGATAATCTTTGAAAAAGCACTTCTGCGCATAAAGGGCGTAAAAGCATTTCTCATGCGTTACATCTTACTTGCTGAAAGAAAATAAATACTTAATAAAACTGACTACTATGAAAAAAATCATCCTTATATCAGTTTGCCTGATGGTTCTGTCCTGCACCTTCGCAAAAGACCATGAGGGCATAGCGTTCCAGACTTTGAGCAATGACAGATTTACGCTGATACAGCATGACAATCCTCTGCCAATCCTCATCTTTGAGAAAGAGACGAAAGGTGTGTATATCGCTACGGAAAATCTGCGAAGCGACTTCCAGCGTGTGTGCGGAACAAAAGCCGAGTTGACAAACCAGCCAACGGCAAAGAGGTGTATCATCATCGGAAGCTTGCAGAGTCCACTGATCCAGCAGATGATAAAGGCTAAAAAAATAGCAGGTGGCGAACTGCGAGGAAAGACGGAGAAATACGTCATGAGTGTGATTACTGGTCCTCTGCAAGGGGTGGAAGAGGCATTGGTGATTGCCGGCAGTGATATGCGTGGCACGATATATGGCATCTACGAACTGTCAGAGCAGATAGGCGTGTCGCCGTGGTATGACTGGATGGATGTGCCAATCGTTCATCACTCTGACTTATCCATCGCCAAAGGCACATATACGGCAGGAGAACCGGCTGTGCGCTACCGTGGCTTATTCCTAAACGACGAGGCTCCATGTCTCACCACATGGGTGAAGAATACGTATGGCACGGATTGTGGAAATCATCAGTTCTATTCTCGCGTATTCGAGTTGATACTCCGTCTGCGTGGAAACTTCATGTGGCCTGCCATGTGGGGATGGGCTTTTTATGCCGATGACCCACAGAACTCTGCCACGGCACATGATATGGGTATAATCATGGGTACGTCACACCACGAGCCTATGGCACGCAATCATCAGGAATGGGCGCGCCATAGGAAGGAGTATGGAGAGTGGGATTACACCACCAACCAGAACGTCATCGACCGCTTCTTCCGTGAAGGGGTGAGACGGGTAAAGGACAGCGAAGACTTGATAACGATAGGTATGCGTGGCGATGGCGACACTGCCATGGGTGCTAAAGAAGGGCACGATGACGAGGCCAGCAGTGACGACCATGCCATTATGGCACTCCTTGAAAAGATAGTGCGCAACCAGCGGAAGATAATCGCTGAAGAAACTGGTCGCCCTGCCAATGAAAGACAACAAGTATGGGCACTGTATAAAGAGGTGCAACGCTACTATGACAAAGGACTGAAAGTGCCGAAAGATGCCATCATCCTGTTCAGTGATGACAACTGGGGCGACATCCGCCGACTTCCGTCACCGGAGGAGAGAAAGAAACACAAAGGTGGATTCGGGATGTACTATCACGTGGATTACGTAGGTGCACCACGCAATACAAAATGGCTCAATGTGACACCCATCCAACACATGTGGGATCAGCTCACGTTGACGTATCAATATGGAGTTGATCGGCTGTGGGTGCTTAACGTCGGCGATTTGAAACCGATGGAATATCCCATCACCCTATTTATGGATATGGCTTGGAACCCGACACGCTACACCTCTAAAAACCTCTTGGACCATCCTCGCCATTTCTGTGCCCAACAGTTTGGCGAAGACCAAGCAGATGAAGCCGCACGCATCCTGAATCTCTATTCCCAGTATGCCGGTCGCGTCACAGCAGAGATGCTCAACGCCTATACATACAATCTTGAGATGGGCGAATGGCAACGTGTGTGTGACGAGTTCGTCAGGTTGGAGGCTGAAGCTCTACGTCAGTATCTTACCCTGAAGGAGGAATACCGTGACGCATACCGCGAACTGCTACTCTTCCCTATTCAGGCATTGAGCAATGTGTATCGGATGTATTATGCGCAGGCGATGAATCATCATTTATATCATGCTGGCAATCCAGAAGCCAATCGCTGGGCAGACGAGGTGGAGGCCACATTCCGACGAGATTCCCTTCTCTGTCGCGCTTATAATAAGGAGATAGCGAAAGGGAAATGGGATGGAATGATGATACAGAAACACATCGGTTATCGTGGGTGGAATGATGATTTCCCTGCGGACATAATGCCAAAGACCTATCGCTTTGCTGACACAAAACCGATGGTTGGAGGCTATATCTACCGTCCGTCTTGTGGATATATTGCAATGGATGCTGAGCATTATTACAATGTGCAGAACGCACAGGAAGCCACATGGACCGTCATTCCGTTTATGGGGCGCACGCGGAGTGGGATATCACTGCAACCATATAACACCCCTACCAATGGAGCAAGCATCGAATACCATATGGAGATGCCACAGGGTGTGGATTCCGTGACTGTGCATATCATCACGGCTTCTACGTTGGCTTTCCACCGCCGTGAAGGACACCGCTACACCGTCGGCTTTGAGGGAGGGAACTCTGTCGAGGTGAATTTCAATGGCGACCTGAACGAAGACCCTGAAAACGTCTATCGCATAATGTATCCTACCGTAGCACAGCGTGTGGTGGAGAAGACCGTCCGTCTGCGAGTTAGCAAAGATGGAGTAAACACTCTGCGTATCCAACCGCTTGATCCGGGTGTGATACTTGAAAAGATCATCGTGGATTGGGGAGGATACAAGAAGTCTTACCTCTTTATGGATGAGTCGGAATGTCGGAGATGAGACAATTTCTTTGCGTCTCAATAGCGCGGAGTGCGTGAACGAACACAAATTACAAAAAGAGAAAGGATAAGATGCCTTTTATTTCCGTCTTTGTTTATCTTTTCCCTTTTTTGTGAGGGCTTTTCTTATTGTCTTATCCTGTGATGCAACTTCGCTGATAAGCAAACCAGCAATGACCGTTCCGCCATGGATGTTTAGGTGTGTGTCGTCCTGTCTGCCGTTAGGTGCAGTCTTATATTTCCCTATCGGCAACCAGCAGAAAAGTTCCTTTGAACGTTCCGGACCGAGAGCCTCTATATAGTCGTGCGTAATCTGCGTAGCATCAACGAAGATACATCCCGTTTGGCGTGCCACATTACGCGGAGCAACGGCATACTCGCCATGAGTGTCAATGAGATGCCCATCTACATCTCCACTCCATTTCCTTCGGACGATGCTGTTCATCAGTATCGGCGTTGCACCGCTTTCGCGCGTCTCACGGATGAAGCGCATCAGGTTGTCATCAAACGTAGAGCCCGGATCGGTATGGCGGTCGGCCTTCGGCTTCTCGTCGTTATGTCCAAACTGAATGATGACATAGTCACCGGGGCGGATGTGGTCTAAGACTCTTTTCCAACGCCCTTCGTCAATAAAACTTTTGGAGGAACGCCCATTGACGGCATGGTTATCCACGATGATCTTTGTCGAATCAAGATATTGCTGTAGCATCTGCCCCCAGCCACGCTCCTGATTGTCTGCATCTTTCCCTTCCACAGGTTTGTTTGCCATCGTACTGTCTCCTATCATGAATATGGTGACAGGACGTTCACGCAGTGAGCAAAACAATAATGCTGTGGCACACAATACACCCAGCGATATTAAAAAAGTCTTTTTCATAATGGTCAATTATAATGCTGCTAGTCCTCCTTGGGCTGTCTCTTTATACAGACTCGGCAAGTCCTTGCCTGTGCGTTTCATGGTGTCTATCACCTTGTCAAAGGATATGATATGCTTACCGTCACTCAAGAGTGCATACAGACTGACATCAAGTGCACGAAGTGCGGCTATCGGGTTGCGCTCGATGCATGGAATCTGTACAAGTCCGCATATCGGGTCGCATGTCAAGCCGAGATTATGTTCCATCGCCATTTCGGCAGCACATTCTATCTGTTGCGGTGAACCACCGAAAAGCTGGTTGACCGCCACGGCTGCCATCACGCATGCGCTACCTATCTCGCCCTGACAGCCCACCTCTGCACCGGAAATTGAAGCGTTAGTCTTTATCACGTTGCCGAACAGTCCGGCTGTTGCAAGGGCTTTCAGTATGTCACTGTCGGAGAAGTCATGATTCCGTTTCATGTGATAGAGCACAGCCGGCATCACACCACACGACCCACATGTAGGTGCCGTCACCACCATACCGCCACGTGCATTCTGTTCCGATACCGCCAAGGCGTACGAAGTCACTAATGCACGGCTCTGAAGCGATGGTTTATAACTGGAGGCACGGATGAAGTATTGCTTAGCCTTGCTGTGCAGATGTAGCCCACCAGGGATGACATGGTCATTACTCAACCCCTCTTCGATGCTTTTCTGCATCTGCGTCCACACCTTCTCCAGATAGTCCCAAAGGTCTTTACCTTCATGCTCCTCTGCATATTCCCAGAACGACAGCCCCCGCGCTTCAATATATTGTTGTATCTCTGTGAGCGTGTTCAACGGATAGATGTCCTTACCCTCGGTGTCTTCCGTGGCAATGCGGTTATATCCGTCTGCCGGATTCTCAGCCAACGTGCCACCGCCGACACTATACACCGTCCATTCATCTATGATGTGCCCACCGTCGTCCATAGCTTCGAAGTACATACCGTTGGTATGGAATGTAGGTACGATATCCGGTCGCCATACTATCTCCGTCTTTATGGGCTCCAACTCAAACAGCAGGGCTTTATCCGTGAAGTGTCCCTCACCGGTGGCTGCCAGACTCCCATAGAGCGTCACCCTAAAAGCCACTGCCTGCGGATTATGTTTTCTGAACATCTCCGCCGCCTTATGCGGACCCATGGTGTGACTGCTTGATGGGCCGTAACCTATTTTATATATATCCTTTATCGTATCCATCTGTATATGTTCCCAGATAATTTCTGTTATCACTTTTGAGTTCCTTCTTTTCCGGCACGCTTCTGCCACCGCTGACGCGCCAACTGTTGCATATCAGCAACAGTGTCCTTCTCGTCGATAATCTCACTACCCAGGATGGTCTCAATCAAATCTTCAAGACTGACGATGCCTTGGAAACAGCCATAGTCGTCAATAATGCAACTAATCTGCTCATCACCTTTCCGCATTGAATCCCACACCTCGCCAACGGGTGCTTCTTGATGATAAAGACTGATGTCGCGACGTATAGACGATAGTGTGCGGTCAAACTTATCCTCAGCAAGCAATTGTAGCACCTCCGAGCGCAATATATAACCGCTTATATATTCATCCGAATCGGCATAGACGGGAATGCGGCTATGTGGGGCGAAAGCCTTATTGCGATAAAAAGCACGGACGGTCATAGATTCCGGTGCTATCTGCGCCACTACGCGTGGGGTCATCACATCTTTCACAGGTATGTCATCCATCTTGATGATGTTCTGAATCATCAAATTCTCATCCTCATCCAATTCCTCTTCCTCTTCTGCCACATTAGCCATTGCGCTCACTTCCTCGCGCGAGATTTCCGGCTCATCCTGCTCCTTCGGTGTGATTAGGCGTGTCAGCCCCTCCACCATCAGCACGATAGGATACATAATGAAAATCGTACAACGGATGGCTCCGGCCGTGAAACCCATCAGCCGTTTCCAATGGGTGGTGCCGATGGTCTTCGGTATGATTTCCGAGAATATCAAAATAAAAATTGTGACGACTGCACTCACCACTCCGAACCATTCGCTTCCGAACACCTTTGTAGCCTCCGCACCAACGCCGGCAGCACCGATGGTGTTGGCAATAGTGTTCAACGCAAGTATTGATGCTATTGGGCGTGCCGAGTCCAACTTATATTTCTTGAATCTCTTTGCAGGAGCATATCCCTCCTCCTCCCGCATGGTGATAAAAGATATTGGTGTTGACATCAGCGAGGCTTCAAGTATGGAGCACAAAAAAGATATGCCCATTGCTGAAGACAGGAATATAAGTAATGCTGTCATATTAAAAAGTCAATGGCCAACGAGGCTTGTCAGTCTTCCCAGTCGTAAGTCAGTCGTTCAATATCTTCCTCAATGAGAGGGTCGCCCAACTGTACCTCAAAGAAAGTAAGGTCCGTGATGGCTTTGATGGAATGTTTCTGTCCGCACTTGATGTCAGCCACGTCACCGCGCTGTACATGAGTGACGACACCATCTATCTTCAGCAGCCCCTCGCCATCGGCAAATGTCCACACCTCATCACGGTGTCTATGAATTTGATATGATATGTTCTTGCCTGCCTTGAGCACAATCTTTTTCGTAAGTGTCTTCAGTCCGTCTGGATAGGTGGAGAGGTCTATTACCTGATATGTACCCCATCGCCGTTCTTCATACATGGGGCGTTGTGTTGCTGTATTGTCCATAAATTATTATTCTTCTTTTTGCAAAGATACAAAATATAATCACCTAGTGAAAAAAATCTTTTTTCTTATGTCCCTCGCGTGCGCGCGCGTATATAAGTAAGGTATAAAGGGAAAGACTCTCTAATTCTCCCATAAAGGGCGACTTCTTCACATGATTAGAGGCTCTCTAAATTCACAATAAAAGAGGGTTCGTAACTGTCAGTAAATCCGTGTTTTCTCATCTTTGCCTTGTCGTCTTCCGCTCGGAGCCTACAAATGATCGTGATCATTTGATTAAATCATCGTGATCATTTGGGCAAATCATCGCGATCATTTGAGTGAATCATCGCGATCATTTGGAGGCTCCGCCCTTTTGACATCGAGGCAACGGTTGCTCGGCTTCAAGGTGTCGTATGATTTAAGATGCCTTTAAGAAAGGAAAAACACTCTCACCATTCAAGTCTCTTTTCCCTCGCGCGCGTGCGCGTACCTATTATAAAGGCATCAAAAAGTGTATTCCAAAGAATTGTTATGACAAAAAATATAAAAAGTTTGGTATTTAGAAAAATTTACTTACCTTTGCACCCGCTTTAGATGATTTGTTCCTTGTTTTAGGACAATAGAAATGCCTCTTTAGCTCAGTTGGCCAGAGCACGTGATTTGTAATCTCGGGGTCGTTGGTTCGAATCCGACAAGAGGCTCTCCTAAAAGGGATGAGAATCCTATAAGGAGGGACAGGCATCAAAGAGAAAGGGTGGTTACCAGAGTGGCCAAATGGGGCAGACTGTAAATCTGCTGGTTTTTACCTTCGGTGGTTCGAATCCATCACCACCCACCACTTACGCAGAAGGGAAGATGCAAAGTGAAAACCTTAATCTAAAAAGTTTTCAAGTTCTTATTTTATATAAGGAGAATTGCGCGACCCTGTCGGGCAAGTGTATATAAGCGGAAATAGCTCAGTTGATAGAGCACTAGCCTTCCAAGCTGGGGGTCGCGGGTTTGAGCCCCGTTTTCCGCTCCACTGGCTGTTATAGCTCAGCGGTAGAGCACTTCCTTGGTAAGGAAGAGGTCACGAGTTCAAATCTCGTTAACAGCTCTACGGGCGCGCATAATGCGTGCGAGCCAGAGGGCAAAAGAGGAGAGGGAGAGAAAAGAAGAAAACAAAGAGAGATAATTAACTTTTATAAATTTATAAAAAACTAAACGTAAAGCTATGGCTAAAGAAAAATTTGAACGTACCAAACCGCATGTGAATATTGGTACTATCGGTCACGTTGACCACGGTAAGACTACTCTTACTGCAGCTATCACAACAGTGCTCGCAAAGGCAGGTCTGTCAGAAATCAAATCATTCGATCAGATTGACAACGCACCTGAGGAGAAAGAGCGTGGTATTACTATCAACACTGCACACGTTGAGTATGAGACTGCTAACCGTCATTATGCTCACGTTGACTGTCCGGGACACGCCGACTATGTGAAGAACATGGTAACTGGTGCTGCTCAGATGGATGGTGCTATCATCGTTGTTGCTGCAACTGATGGTCCTATGCCTCAGACTCGTGAGCACATCCTTCTCGCAAAGCAGGTAAACGTTCCTCGCCTTGTTGTATTCTTGAACAAATGTGACATGGTGGACGATGAAGAAATGCTTGAACTCGTTGAGATGGAAATGCGTGAGCTTCTTGATTTCTATGATTTCGATGGCGACAATACTCCTATCATCCGCGGTTCTGCTCTCGGTGCACTGAATGGTGTTGCTGAATGGGAACAGAAGGTTATGGAGCTGATGGACAAGGTTGACGAGTGGATTCCACTTCCTCCACGTGATACAGATAAGCCATTCCTGATGCCAGTTGAGGACGTGTTCTCAATCACAGGTCGTGGTACTGTTGCAACTGGTCGTATCGAAACTGGTGTCATCCACGTAGGTGATGATGTTCAGTTGCTCGGTCTCGGTGAAGACAAAAAGTCTGTTGTTACAGGTGTTGAAATGTTCCGCAAACTTCTCGATGAAGGTCAGGCAGGTGACAACGTAGGTCTGTTGCTCCGTGGTATTGACAAGAACGAGGTTAAGCGTGGTATGGTAATCACTCACCCGGGTGTTATCAAGCCTCACAAGAAATTCAAGGCTTCTATCTATGTATTGAAGAAAGAAGAAGGTGGCCGTCACACTCCATTCGGAAACAAGTATCGTCCTCAGTTCTATCTCCGTACTATGGACTGTACAGGTGAGATTTCTCTGCCAGAGGGTGTTGAAATGGTTATGCCTGGTGATAATGTTGAGATTACAGTTGAGTTGATCTATGCTGTTGCATTGAACGAAGGTCTTCGTTTCGCTATCCGCGAAGGTGGCCGTACAGTTGGTGCTGGTCAGATCACTGGACTCCTCGACTAATTTCAACCACTTATATAAATAAGGTTCCCGTACAAAGGGCGGGAGCCTTTCTTACGGGAATAGCTTAGTTGGTAGAGTGTCGGTCTCCAAAACCGAAGGTCGGGGGTTCGAGCCCCTCTTCCCGTGCCAATAGAAACGTAATAATTATGATTAAGAAATTCATCAATTATTGTAAAGCTTGTTTTGACGAACTTGCGCATAAGACCAGTTGGCCTTCACCGAAAGAACTATCCAGTAGCGCAGTGCTTGTATTATCTGCTTCCCTAATCATTGCGCTGATAGTGTTCGCTATGGACCAATGTTTCGGTTTTATTATGGGTATGGTTTATCCGGGCTAAAAGAGGAATTGCATTATGGCAGATTTCAGATGGTATGTGCTTAGGGCAGTAACAGGTCAGGAACTCAAAGTCAAAGAGTATATTGAAGCTGAACTCAAGCATGACGCAGATTTTGCGGCTCATGTGAATAAGATTCTTATACCTATGGAGAAGCGTGTGTCATTGAGAAATGGCAAGCGTGTTGAGTCTGACAAGACTTATTTGCCGGGCTATTTACTTGTTGAGGCAAAACTTGAGGGCGAAGTTGCCCACAGGTTGCGTTTTATGCCTAACGTGCTTGGTTTCCTCGGAGGTTTGGACAATCCTTCACCAGTGAGACAATCGGAACTGAACCGTATGCTTGGCAGTCAGGAAAAGTCGGCTCTTAACGGTGAGGAAGTAAACATTCCTTTCTTGGTGGGCGAAAGCGTGAAAGTTACAGACGGTCCGTTCAATGGTTTCAATGGGTTGATTGAAGAGGTCAACAATGAGAAACACAAACTCAAAGTGATGGTTAAGATCTTCGGACGTAAAACTCCGTTGGAGCTTGGTTTTATGCAAGTCGAGAAGGAATAAGGCGTAGGTGTTACGATACGCTGAAGTTCCGATAAATCAATTAAATCTAATAAAGAAATGGCTAAAGAAGTTGCTGGACAAATCAAATTACAGATTAAAGGTGGTGCAGCTAATCCTTCTCCTCCAGTGGGTCCTGCCCTTGGTGCGAAAGGTATTAACATCATGGGTTTCTGTAAGGAGTTTAATGCTAGAACACAGGATAAGGCTGGTAAGGTACTTCCAGTTGTTATCACTTATTATGCAGACAAGTCATTCACATTTGAAATCAAGACTCCTCCTGCTGCCGTACAGCTCATTGAGGCTGCCAAGGTAAAGGGTGGTTCTGCACAGCCTAACCGTACTAAAGTGGCAAAGGTCACTTGGGAACAGGTGAGAGCAATCGCAGAAGACAAGATGAAAGATTTGAATTGCTTTACTGTAGAATCAGCAATGAAGATGGTAGCTGGAACTGCAAGAAGTATGGGTATCACCGTTACAGGTGAGTTCCCTGGAAAATAAATTTAATCAACTAAGAAACAATGAGTAAACTGACAAAAAATCAGAAATCAGTAGCTGAGAAAATTGAAGCAGGGAAAGCATACTCTCTTAAGGAAGCCTCAGAACTTGTAAAGGAAATCACTTTTACAAAGTTTGAAGCTTCTGTGGACATTGATGTACGTTTGGGTGTAGACCCACGTAAAGCCAACCAGATGGTTCGTGGTGTGGTAACACTGCCTCACGGAACAGGTAAGGTTACACGTGTGCTCTGTATCTGTACACCAGATGCTGAAGCTGCTGCCAAAGAGGCAGGTGCTGATTATGTTGGTCTCGATGAATATATCGAGAAGATCAAGGGTGGATGGACTGATATTGATGTTATCATCACTATGCCTTCATGTATGGGCAAGCTCGGTCCTCTTGGTCGTATCCTCGGTCCGCGTGGTTTGATGCCAAACCCAAAAAGCGGTACTGTTACTATGGACGTTGCTAAGGCAGTTAAGGAAGTTAAGGCAGGTAAGATAGACTTTAAGGTGGACAAGGGCGGTATCGTTCACACGTCCATCGGTAAGGTATCTTTCTCACCGGAGCAAATTTATGACAATGCGAAAGAGTTTATCCAGACTCTTATCAAGTTGAAGCCTGCAGCTGCAAAAGGTACATATATGAAGAGTATCTTTATTTCCAGCACTATGAGTAAAGGTGTCAAGATTGACCCTAAATCAATTGCTGACTAATTCCTTAAAAACATAAAGAATTATGAAGAAAGAAACTAAAGATATTATCATTTCCCAAATAGGTGAGAAACTGAATGAGTATGCTCATTTCTATCTTGTGAACCTTGAGGGTCTGACTGCTGCAAAAACTTCAGAACTGCGCGAAAAGTGCTTCAAGAATGACATAAAGCTCGTGATGGTGAAGAACACCCTCATGGAGAAAGCACTTGATAAGGCAGAAAATGATTTTTCAGAGCTTTATACTGCTTTGAAAGGCAATACGGCTGTTATGTTCTGTAACACTGCCAATGCTCCTGCAAAGCTGTTGAAAGGTTATGAGAAAGAAGGTATTCCAGCATTGAAGGCTGCATATGCAGAGGAGATGATTTTCGTAGGCGCAAACCAGTTGGAAGCCCTTGCAGCTATCAAGAGCAAGAACGAGGTCATTGCAGACATCGTCGCTTTGCTACAGTCTCCAATCAAGAACGTCGTATCTTCTCTGGAATCAGGAAAGAACACTATTCATGGTGTGCTTAAAACTTTGGGCGAACGTCCGGAATAATTAACAAACAAAAGTAAACACAAAACAATTAAATTTTTAGAATAAAATGGCAGATATTAAAGCTATTGCTGAACAGTTGGTAAACTTGACAGTAAAGGAAGTAAATGAGTTGGCAACAGTCCTTAAGGACGAGTATGGAATTGAGCCTGCTGCTGCAGCTGTTGCAGTTGCTGCTGGCCCTGCAGCCGGTGCTGCTGAGGCTGCTGAGGAAAAGACATCTTTTGATGTTGTCCTCGCTGAAGTAGGTGCTGCTAAGCTTCAGGTCGTAAAGGCTGTTAAGGAAGCTTGCGGTCTTGGTTTGAAAGAAGCTAAGGACCTAGTAGATGGTGCTCCTTCAACAATCAAGGAAGGCTTGTCAAAGGACGAAGCTGAGAACCTGAAGAAGGCTATAGAAGAAGCTGGTGCAAAGGTTGAACTGAAGTAATTCAGCAACAGATATAAAGCACAGAAGAGCTCCTTTTCATAAAGGAGATGCTTAATATAAAATCAAAAAGGCTGAGAGTCCTCCAGTAGAGGATTCTTGACCTTTTTATTGTAATAAATCACGAACAGGATTATAAAATCATTATATAATGTCTAAACAAGTCGATAACAGAATAAACTTTGCAACCGTCCAGAATCAGATGCCCTTTCCTGATTTCCTTGACGTGCAATTGAAGTCGTTCCAGGACTTCCTACAACTGGACACACCACCTGAGCAACGTAAGAATGATGGTCTGTATAAGGTGTTTGAAGAAAATTTCCCTATTACCGACACAAGAAATAATTTCGTATTGGAGTTCTTGGATTACTTCATTGACTCGCCACGTTATTCCATAGAAGAATGTTTGGAGCGTGGTTTAACGTATAGTGTGCCATTGAAAGCAAAGTTAAGATTGTATTGTACCGATCCTGACCATGAGGATTTCAGTACAATCATACAGGATGTATTCCTTGGTCCGATACCATACATGACACATAATGGTACGTTCGTGATAAATGGTGCTGAGCGTGTTGTAGTATCACAGCTTCACCGTTCCCCGGGTGTGTTCTTCGGTCAGAATGTACACACTAATGGTGTGTTGCTGTATTCAGCACGTATCATACCGTTCAAGGGCAGTTGGATAGAATTTGCGACAGACATCAATAATGTCATGTATGCATATATTGACCGCAAGAAGAAACTTCCAGTTACAACACTTCTTCGCGCAATTGGTTTTGAAACAGATAAAGACATCCTACAGATCTTTGACCTCGCAGAGGAGATAAAGGTAAATAAGGCAACTCTGAAGAAAAACATCGGCAGAAAGATGGCTGGTCAGGTGCTTCGCACATGGACTGAAGACTTCGCCGATGAAGATACGGGGGAGGTTGTTTCTCTTGAGAGAAATGAGATTCTCTTTGACCGTGAGACAATGATTACCGAGGAAAATATTGATGATATTATCCAAAGCGGTACTCAGACTATTCTCGTACACAAGGACGACAATCTTGCACAAGAACACTCCATTATCTTCAACACTCTGCAGAAAGACCCTACAAAGACCTGTAGTGAAGCGATTAACTATATATATCGTGTATTAAGAAATACAGACCCTGCTGATGATGCATCAGCAAAGGAAGTAATCAATAATCTCTTCTTCTCAGACAAGCGTTATGATTTGGGAGACGTAGGTCGTTATCGTATTAACAAGAAATTGCATCTTGATACAGATATGGATATTCGCGTACTTACGAAAGAAGATATTATTGAGATTATTAAATATCTCATACAGCTTGTCAACTCCAAGGCAACCGTGGATGACATTGACCACTTGAGCAACCGTCGTGTACGTACCGTTGGCGAGCAGTTGAGCAATCAGTTTGCTATAGGTTTGGCACGTATGAGCCGCACCATCCGTGAGCGTATGAATGTTCGCGACAATGAGGTGTTTACACCGACGGACCTTATAAATGCAAAGACCATCTCTAGTGTCATAAACTCATTCTTTGGCACAAATCCGCTTTCACAGTTCATGGACCAGACGAACCCACTTGCAGAAATCACGCATAAGCGTCGTCTTTCTGCCCTCGGTCCTGGTGGTCTTTCACGTGAACGCGCTGGCTTTGAAGTGCGTGACGTACATTATACACACTATGGCCGTCTCTGTCCTATCGAATCACCGGAAGGACCGAACATCGGTCTGATCTCGTCACTTTGCGTATATGCAAAGATAAACAATCTGGGATTTATTGAGACTCCATACCGTCCGGTTGCAAATGCTAAGGTTGACCTTAACAATGACAAGATAGAATACCTGACAGCAGAGCAGGAAGAAGGAAAGATTATCGGACAGGGAAATGCCCCTTTGAAACCTACAGGCGATTTTATACGCACCTATGTAAAGTGTCGTCAGGATGCAGATTATCCTGTTGTAGCACCAGATAAGGTAGAATATATGGACGTTGCTCCGCAACAGATAGCTTCAATTGCAGCAGCACTTATTCCATTCCTTGAGCACGATGATGCTCACCGTGCGTTGATGGGGTCGAACATGATGCGTCAGGCAGTGCCTCTGCTTCATAATGACAGTCCAATCGTAGGTACCGGAATTGAGAAACAGGTGTGTGAGGATTCCCGTACGATGATTACTGCCGAAGGCGATGGTATTGTGGATTATGTTGATGCCACTACAATACGTATTCTCTATGACCGCACGGAAGAAGAAGACTTTGTAAGCTTTGAACCTGCATTGAAGGAATACCGTATCCAGAAATTCCGCCGTACAAACCAGAATATGACTATTGACCTACGTCCACTTTGTAAGAAGGGACAGCGGGTAAAAAAAGGCGATATCCTTACAGATGGCTATGCTACAGAAAATGGGGAGTTGGCTCTTGGACGTAACCTGTTGGTAGCATATATGCCTTGGAAGGGTTACAACTATGAGGATGCTATCGTGCTTAACGAGCGTATGGTGCGCGAAGATATACTTACGTCCGTACACGTTGACGAGTATAGCCTTGACGTACGCGACACAAAGCGTGGTATGGAGGAGTTCACAGCCGACATACCTAATGTGAGTGAGGAAGCGACAAAAGACCTTGATGAGAATGGTGTCATCCGTATCGGTGCCAACGTCGTACCGGGCGACATTCTTATCGGTAAGATATCTCCAAAGGGAGAAAGCGACCCATCACCGGAAGAGAAACTCCTGCGTGCTATCTTTGGCGACAAGGCAGGCGACGTGAAAGACTCTTCACTGAAAGCCAACCCTTCATTGTCAGGAACAATCATTGATAAGAAAATGTTCTCACGTGCCATCAAGACACGCGCTTCACGTCAGGAAGATAAGATAGCCCTGAGTAAGATTGATGAGGAATATGATGCAAAGATTGCTGACCTCAAGTCAATTCTCGTGGAGAAGTTGCAAACCCTGACAAAGGGCAAGACCTCACAAGGTGTGAAGGACTATGCCGGAGCTGAGATTATTGCAAAAGGTAGCAAGTTTACAGCAGCCAACTTAAACAATCTTGTCTATACAGACATCCAAATCAGCGGATGGACAAACGATGAACATATAAACGGTCTCATTTCGCAACTTATCACAAACTTCCTCAAGAAGTATAAACTGTTGATAGCAGAAAGCAATCGCCGTAAATATGCTATCACTATTGGTGATGAACTTCCTAATGGCGTTATCCGTATGGCAAAGGTTTATGTTGCCAAGAAACGTAAGATCAGCGTAGGTGACAAGTTGGCAGGACGTCATGGAAACAAAGGTATCGTTTCTAAGATTGTACGTCAGGAAGACATGCCGTTCCTTGAAGATGGAACACCTGTCGATCTCGTGCTGAACCCACTTGGTGTGCCATCACGAATGAATCTCGGACAGATTTTTGAAGCTATTCTTGGTGCTGCAGGTAAGAAGTTAGGTATCAAGTTTGCTACTCCTATCTTTGACGGCGCTCACATTGAAGATCTTTGTGAATGGACTGACAAGGCAGGACTTCCACGTCTTTGTTCTACTCACCTTTATGATGGTGAGACGGGAGAACGCTTTGACCAGCCTGCAACGGTGGGTATCACATACTTCCTCAAACTCGGTCACATGGTAGAAGACAAGATGCATGCACGTTCCATCGGTCCTTATTCTCTCATCACCCAACAACCACTTGGTGGTAAGGCACAATTCGGAGGCCAGCGTTTCGGAGAGATGGAGGTTTGGGCACTTGAAGCTTTCGGTGCATCTCACGTATTGCAGGAAGTACTAACAATCAAATCTGATGACGTCGTAGGCCGTTCTAAAGCTTATGAGGCAATTGTCAAGGGAGAGCCAATGCCGACTCCAGGCATCCCTGAATCGCTCAATGTACTGCTACATGAACTGAAGGGACTTGGATTGAGTGTTACTCTTGATTAAAATAATCGTAAATTGTAAATGAATATTTTCAAACAGTAGATTATCATGGCATTTAAGAAAGAATCAAAAATAAAGAGTAATTTTACAAAGATTACGATTGCTTTGGCTTCTCCGGAAGAGATATTACATGAATCTTATGGTGAAGTCACAAAGCCTGAGACCATAAACTACCGTACATATAAGCCTGAGCGCGACGGTCTGTTCTGTGAACGCATCTTTGGTCCTACAAAAGATTATGAATGCGGATGCGGAAAATATAAGCGCATTAAGTATAAGGGCACTACCTGCGACCGTTGTGGTGTTGAGGTAACGGAAAAGAAAGTGCGCCGTGAACGTACAGGACATATAGAACTCGTCGTTCCTGTAGCTCATATCTGGTATTTCCGTTCTCTGCCTAATAAGATCGGTTACCTGCTCGGTTTACCGACAAAGAAGCTTGATTCTGTCATCTATTATGAGCGTTTCATCGTCATAAATCCTGGTCCGATTGCAGGCAAGGAAGATGTTGACGGCAATCCTTACAATGGTTCGCGCAAGATGGATCTTCTTACCGAAGATGAATATAATGATATCCTGGAGAAGTTCTGCTCAGAGGACAATGATTATCTTGACGATAAAGATCCAAACAAGTTTGTTGCAAAGATGGGTGCAGAAGCCATCTATGACTTGCTTGCAGAACTGGATCTGGATGCTCTCTCTTATGAGCTTCGTGACAGTGCCAACAACGACTCTTCCGTACAGCGTAAGAACGAGGCGTTGAAGCGTCTGCAGGTGGTTGAGGCTTTCCGTCAGAGTAAGGACATCAATCGTCCGGAGTGGATGATACTGAAGATTCTTCCAGTGACACCTCCGGAACTGCGTCCGCTTGTACCTCTTGACGGAGGACGTTTCGCCACTTCTGACCTTAACGACCTGTATCGTCGTGTCATCATACGTAACAATCGTCTAAAAAGACTCGTAGATATCAAGGCTCCAGATGTAATCCTGCGTAATGAAAAGCGTATGTTACAGGAGGCTGTTGATTCACTGCTTGACAATTCACGTAAGGTGAGTGCGGTAAAGACAGATTCTAACCGTGCATTGAAATCGCTTTCTGACTCTCTTAAGGGCAAGCAGGGACGTTTCCGTCAAAACCTGTTGGGTAAGCGTGTTGACTACTCTGCGCGTTCTGTAATCGTGGTTGGTCCTGAACTGAAAATGGGTGAGTGCGGTCTTCCGAAATTGATGGCTGCAGAGCTCTATAAACCATTTATCATACGTAAACTCATAGAGCGCGGAATTGTAAAGACCGTGAAGAGTGCTAAGCGCATTGTTGACCGTCGTGAACCGATAATATGGGATATTCTTGAGAACGTCATGAAAGGACATCCTGTACTCCTCAACCGTGCACCGACACTTCACCGTCTCGGTATTCAGGCATTTCAGCCGAAGATGATAGAAGGTAAGGCAATTCAGCTTCACCCATTGGCATGTACGGCATTCAATGCCGACTTCGATGGTGACCAGATGGCAGTACACCTTCCATTGTCAAATGAGGCAATCCTCGAAGCACAGATACTGATGCTTCAGAGCCATAATATCCTGAACCCAGCCAATGGTGCACCTATTACCGTTCCTTCACAGGATATGGTACTCGGTCTGTACTATATCACAAAGATCCGCCCGGGTGCACAGGGTGAGGGTCTTACATTCTACGGACCGGAAGAAGCTATCATCGCCTATAATGAAAAGAAATGCGATGTACATGCCTTGGTCAAGGTGATGGTAAATGATATTGACTCCGAAGGCAATGCCTATAAACATATTGTCGAGACATCTGTAGGCCGTGTCATTGTCAACGAGATGGTGCCGGATGAGATGGGTTATATAAATGAGATTATTTCAAAGAAGTCATTGCGCGACATCATTACCCGTGTCATCAAGACTGTCGGTACTGCCCGTGCATGCGAATTCCTTGACGGTATCAAGAACCTCGGCTACAAGATGGCTTACAAGGGCGGACTATCATTCAACCTTGATGACATCATCATTCCAAAGGAAAAGGAAGAACTGGTGAATAAGGGTAATGCCGAAATTCAGCAGATTACGGACAACTATAATATGGGTTTCATCACTGACAATGAACGTTATAATCAGGTTATTGATACATGGACACATGTGAATAATAATCTTGGGTCTGTACTGATGAAGACCATGACTGAAGCCGACCAAGGCTTTAACTCCGTATTCATGATGCTTGATTCTGGTGCTCGTGGCTCAAAAGACCAGATTAAACAGTTATCAGGTATGCGTGGTTTGATGGCAAAGCCACAGAAAGCAGGAGCAGAGGGCCGTATGACTATTGAGAACCCTATTCTTTCCAACTTCAAGGAAGGCATGTCTGTGCTGGAGTACTTTATCTCTACACACGGTGCTCGTAAGGGTCTTGCAGATACAGCCATGAAGACAGCCGATGCTGGTTATCTTACCCGCCGTCTGGTTGACGTTTCTCACGATGTCATCATTACAGAAGAAGACTGTGGCACATTGCGTGGACTCGAATGTACAGCACTAAAGAATGGAGATGAGGTGGTTGCAACACTTGGTGAACGTGTGCTGGGTCGTGTGTCTGTACACGATGTGATACATCCAACGACAGGAGAGGTGCTCGTTCATGCTGGTGAGGAAATCACAGAATCCATTGCACAGGCTATTGAGGAAAGTCCTATTGAGATGGTGGAAATCCGTTCGGTACTCACTTGTGAAAGCAAACATGGTGTCTGCCAGAAATGCTACGGTAGAAACCTTGCTACGCAGAAGATGGTACAGAGGGGAGAGGCTGTCGGTGTCATCGCTGCACAGGCTATTGGTGAGCCTGGTACACAGTTGACACTTCGTACATTCCATGCTGGTGGTATTGCCGGTGGCGCTGCTGCCAATGCGAAGGTGTCGGCAAAATATGATTCACGTGTTGAGTTCGACGAGTTACGTACTGTTGATTCTGAGAATGAAGAAGGCAAGAAAGTCAAGATTGTTGTCGGACGTCTTGCAGAGGCACGTTTCGTAGATGAAAAAACGGGAATTGTTTTGACAACACAACCGGTTCCGTATGGTTCTACACTTTATGTTGAAGATGGTGATACTGTCAAGAAAGACGACCTTATTGCCCAGTGGGATCCATTTAATGCCGTAATCATCTCTGAAGTTTCCGGTAAAGTTAAGTTCTCAGATGTGATAGAGGGTGTTACATATATGACGGAGACCGATGAGACCACAGGTCTGACAGAAAAGATTATCATTGAATCACGTGACCGTACAAAGGTTCCTACTTGCGATGTTGTGGATTCAAAGGGCGAGGTGCTTCGTACATATAACTTCCCTGTCGGTGCACATATCATGGTGGACAACAACAAGAAGATAAAGACAGGTAATGTGCTCGTTAAGATTCCTCGTGCCGTCGGCAAGGTTGGCGATATCACAGGAGGTCTTCCTCGTGTAACAGAGCTCTTTGAGGCCCGTAATCCTTCCAATCCTGCCATCGTATCACACATTGATGGTGAGGTAACGATGGGCAAGATAAAGCGTGGTAACCGCGAAATCATCATTACAAGTAAGACAGGTGATGAGCGCAAATACTCTGTCAATCTATCGAAACAGATTCTTGTACAGGAAAATGACTACGTGCGTGCTGGTACTCCACTTTCTGACGGAAGTATTACACCAGCTGAGATTCTTGAAATCAAGGGCCCTACGGCTGTTCAGGAATATATTGTCAATGAGGTACAGGATGTATATCGTCTTCAGGGTGTGAAGATTAACGATAAGCATTTTGAAATCATTGTGCGCCAGATGATGCGTAAGGTGACTATACAAGATCCGGGTGATACGGGATTCCTTGAGCAACAGGTAGTCGATAAGATTGACTTCGTGGATGAGAATGACCGTATTTGGGGAAAGAAAGTGGTTACCGATGCAGGCGACAGTGAGACTCTGCGTCCTGGACAGATTGTCACAGCACGCCGTCTGCGCGATGAGAACTCGTCCCTGAAACGTCGCGACCTGAAGTTGGTTGAAGTGCGTGATGCAGTACCAGCAACAGCCACACAGATGTTGCAGGGTATCACACGTGCTGCATTGCAGACCAAGAGCTTTATGTCAGCAGCATCATTCCAGGAGAGTACGAAAGTGCTGAACGAGGCCGCTATCCGCGCAAAGGTGGATTACCTCGAAGGAATGAAAGAGAACGTCATCTGTGGCCATCTTATACCTGCAGGAACAGGTCTGCGTGACTTTGACAAGATTATTGTCGGTTCACGCGAGGAATACGACCGCATTCTTGCCAATAAGAAGAACGTGCTCGATTTCCCTGACGTAGAATAATACTGATAATAAATCGGGCGGTTTGTCGGTAGTGCGGATGTGGATTCATCTGCAAGCGGTAAACCGCCCGATTGTATATAAATACAATAATAAAAAGGAATAACTATGGATAAGATGAATTCAGAGAATGAATATCAGTTGAACCTACCTGAAGATGTAATGCTTGGAAACTATTCCGACCTCGCAGTCATCTCACACTCACCATCAGAGTTCGTAATAGATTTTGCTCGTATGGCACCAGGTCTAAAAAAGGCAACAGTATGTGACCGCATCATCCTTGCTCCTGAACATGCCAAGCGTTTGCTCCTTGCCTTGCAGGATAATATCCGTAAATACGAACAGATGTACGGACCTATTCAACTCAAAGGACAAGGAAATAGACCGATAGCTCCTTTTGATATCAATAAGGGTGAGGCCTAAGCTTTGGAATAGCAATTACATTAAGGTACTGATAGCAAATACCCTGATATATGTATCATTTATGCTATTGGTGCCTATGTTGCCATTATATATGGCAGACACTTTTGGCTCTGATAAGGAGACAATCGGTATTGTATTGGCAGGCTATACCGTTATGGCTATCGCTGTCCGACCGTTCAGTGGTTTTATTGTAGATACATTGTCACGGCGTACGATACTTCTTATAAGCAACTTCCTTTTCTTTGCCTTTTTTGCGGGGTATCTCGTGGCTGGGTGCATTACATTATTTGCTATATTCCGCACGTTACATGGTGCCCCATTCAGTACTCTATCCGTGGCCGAGAGTACGGTGGCAATAGATGTCCTTCATCCGGAACGGCGTGTAGAAGGAATAGGGTATTATGGATTGAGCAACAACCTTGGTATGGCAGTTGCTCCGTCATTAGCTATCTTTATAATGCATCATACAAACAATTATGATGTACTTTTCGCAGTTTCATTGCTTTTTTCTTTTGCTGCACTAATCCTCAATTCTACCATCCGTCTTGAACGCAAACCAAAGATGGTGGATAAATCCATAATTTCACTTGACCGTTTCATTTTGCTTAAAGCATCAGGTGAAGGCGTATGCATTATATGTGCAGCCTTTGCTTATGGGGTACTGAGCACTTACCTTGCCATTTATGGTAAGGAAGAACTCGGTATCAGCAGTGGCACTGGTATCTTTTTTGCCATTCTTGCTACAGGGCTTATAATCTCCCGTCTTATCGGTGTACAAAACTTAAGACGTGGGCGCATATTGCATAATGCAACAGAAGGCATGCTCATATCTCTTATTGCGTATGGGCTGTTTGCAGCTGTACACGAAGACTGGGCATATTACCTCTCTGCCTTCATTATAGGATTGGGAAACGGGCATTTCTACCCTGCTTTCCAGACAATGTTTATCAATCTTGCTGAACATTCACAACGTGGTACGGCTAATTCCAGCTTGCTCACATCATGGGATGTAGGATTGGGATTGGGAGTTCTGTTTGGTGGCATCGTGGTGGAACATTTTACGTATCACACTGCATTCTGGATGGGTGCTGTTGTCAATGCTTTGGGAGTGTTGATGTATTTCATTTATGTCCGTCGCCACTTTACGCGCTATCGCTTACGATAATGCCTTATAATATCTCAACTTCAAATGAAACACTTTAAGACATCTTTTTTATATCTAATAAAGGTTCATGCATTAGGACTTATAGTGCTCACTCTGTTGCGTTTAGGATTATTCGTTGTGGGGCAACATTTCCTAGGGAAGGAGGCGATAGGAGATCTCCCATTGCAAGCTACGGCTTTTGTCCGTGGATTATGGTTTGACAATGTTATCGCATGCTATCTCTTGCTGTTACCACTCTTTGTAGCACTCGTCGGATATGAGATGGGGTATCTTGGTAGGCGGTTACTTGTTCCTATCACACGTTTCATGCAGATAATGTGGGGAGTAGTCATTTTTATTTCAGCTGCAGATATTCCTTATTTCCTGTATTTTTTCAAGCATCTCAATGCCAGTATATGGAATTGGGCAGAATATGGCGCCACCGGTATGGGAATGATTTTCGGAGAACCGTCATATTATCCTCCATTAGCCGTTTTCATTGTGTTGTTGGTAATGTTTGTGATGCTGACAAACAGGTTTATGAGAAAAGCTGTTGCAAGGCACTTCCATCTGTCGCTGAAACATCGGATTTGGGGAGGTTGCATAGGGCTGATACTCATTGGGCTTTGTATCTTCGGCATACGTGGCAGAGTGGGATACAATCCTATCAAAGTCAGTGCTGCATATTATTGCGAAGATGCTTTCTTGAATCAACTCGGTGTTAACCCGACGTTCAATCTGCTAACATCTACACTTGATGAGTTCCGCCCTGAGAACCGTGAACTTCATCTCATGGACACAGACGAAGCAATACGAAACATTTCACAATACTACGGATGGAATGAAGCCGTTTCACTATCTTCTCCGAATAAAGAGAATAAAAAGAATGTCGTTCTCATTCTGATGGAATCCATGAGCGCACATCTGATGGAGAGGTTCGGAAATAAAGGACATCTGACGCCATTCCTTGACAGTCTGGCACAACAGTCGCTATTTTTCACAAATTGTTATTCGGCAGGAATACACACTAATCATGGTATTTTCTCCACACTTTATTCCTTCCCTGCCTTGATGGGGAGAAATATGATGAAAGGAACAGACATACCACATTATGAGGGATTGCCGACAGAATTGCAACGAAATGGTTATCGGACGATGTTTTTCATGACTCATGAGTCGCAGTATGACAATATGAACGCTTTTCTGCGTACCAATGGCTATGATGAGATTTTCTCGCAGGAAGATTATCCAGCAGAGAAGGTGGCGAACAGTTTTGGAGTACAAGATGATTTCCTATTTTCTTATGCATTGGACAGACTTAACGAGAAATCCAGTTCGCCGTTCTTTGCCACGCTGTTAACGATAAGTAATCATCCTCCGTATGTATTGCCAGAATGGTTTGATGCGAAAAACAAAGATGATGAAAAAGCAATAGTAGAATATGCTGACCACTCTATACGGAGATTCTTCGAAGCGGCAAGCCACTGTTCATGGTATAAGAACACTATCTTCATTCTTCTCGGCGACCATGGAAAACTGATAGAAAAGGCAGATAATGAGATGCCGGAATCATATAACCATATCCCACTCATTATATATTCACCTGGCATAAAGCCTGCAGAGATTGATGGTTGGGCAACGCAGATGGATGTGCAGCGGACAGTGCTCAGCCTGCTTGGTATGGATTCACGGTTGAAAAATTTCAGCGTTGATTTGTTGTCTCAGCCTCGCCCTTGTGCTGTTTATACTGCCGACGATGTGATGGGAGCACGCTGTAACGGACATTTGTATATTTATCGCCCTGCAACAAAGCAGGAGTTTATGTATCACGACGGAATGCTCACACATCAGCGTGATACGACATTCCAACATCTACGCACCATTCTGTTTTCACATCTGCAGACAATGCAGGCACTCGTAAAAAAACATTGATACATCAGTACTTGAAGAGAATTTATTACCTTTGTTTCCATACTTTTTTTGACTATTGATGAAACAACTGAAGATAAAGTTCACACCCTATCGCAAAGAATTAGGCACTATCTATCACCGTCAGACGAAAGGGCACAGCCTTGAATCACTTGATGGGCATTTCCGCTTTTATATTGATGAGGATATACCTGACCCAGATTTCTGGGTTGTTCAGGGAAAGGGCGTCCGCTCACCGCAGACCTGTCATGTTGCACCAGAAAACACTATTTTTCTGGCTACAGAGCCTGCCTCAGTGCTTATCTATCCCAAAGATTATCTCAAGCAGTTCGGTCATGTTTGCACTCCACAAGAAAAGACACACCATCCACATCTGCATCTAACACCCGCCATTCTGCCTTGGTTCATAGGTTTCACAGAAGATAAGAATGGCAATACCTCCTATACGAAAGATTATGACTTCTTTGCATCCGCAGAACCACAAAAGACAAAAATGCTGTCTGTTATCTGTAGTGACAAGGCTTTTACCAAGGGACATATCGAGCGTTTGCGGTTTGTTGAAAAACTCAAACAGCATTTTGGGAATGACGTAGATGTATTCGGTAGGGGATTCAACGATTTTGCCGATAAGTGGGATGTTCTTGCACCATATCGTTATCATATCGTAATAGAGAATTCCTGTCAGAAATATTATTGGACGGAGAAAGTGGGCGATTGTTACCTTGCTTCGACATTTCCGTTTTATTATGGATGCACCAATCTTTCTGATTATTTTCCCACAGATGCTTTCTGCCCGATAGACATAAAGCATCTAGAGGAGGCTTTTGCTACGATAGAGGAGCAGATGCAGAAGAATATCCCTGGTGACGTGCTTATGGAATGTAGGGACAAGATGCTTAACGAGTATAATATGTTTGAGTTCATTGCCCGTTTCTGTTCATCGCTTGATGCATCATTGCCGAAACATGATGTCACGATTAACCCTTGTCGTTCTGCAGGTAATCTGCATAATATGTGGCGTTATACAGTCGAGCGTAAGTATTACACCATGAAAAACAATTTACGATGTATAAAGAAATGACTCAAATCATTATGATATGAAAGACGGGACATTCACGCTGAAAACGATTGACGGAGATAGGGCTGTTGTTGCTTACGCATCTGAAGCAATACAGAGTTTCGTGCTCTCTCTGCCTGTGCGTTTTGATAGAGAAGGGCGTTTACTCTATAGTGACCGAAACGTTATCCGCGCCTTCCAGCATGGTGACAGCGATGTGGTGGTGAAACGCTTCAAGCGCAACGGTCTTGTAAAAAAAGTGATTTACACTTTCTTCCGCAAGACAAAAGCCCGTCGGGCTTATTTCAATGGTGTGGAACTGTTACGTCGTGGCATATCCACCCCAAAACCTGTTGCCTTCATGGAGACATATCGGCACGGACTGCTTCATGATTGTTTCTATCTTTGTGATGTGGACAACGACACTCCTATTGCCTCTGCTTTTGATCACGACGACTGGGATAGACCTCTTGCATCGGCATTCGGACGTTTTGTGGCTTTACTCCAGTCGCGTGGTGTGATTGATAATGACCTGAACCAGACCAATGTTCTCTTCAATGGAAAAGATGGTGATTATCATTTCTCACTTATTGACATCAACCGTATGCGATTCTTTCCACAAGGTGTTGACATCCCTCTGTACGACCGTATAGAGAATCTCACACGCTTCACAGGCCGTTATGACCTTTTTGAATACGTTGTGCGCGAGTTCGCTTTGGCTTGTGGACTGGATGCAGATAAGACGGTAGAAGAAGGACTGAAAATAAAAACTGCTCACGACCAAAACAGACGTCGTCGCAAGCAGTTTACTGGTTTCTTCAAGAAGCTTTTCAGGTTAAGCGATTAACGCTTCATCATATTCATATTTGCAAGCATCTCTTTGCGAGAGAATGGACGAATGTTGTCCACAATCCACTGACGCATATCCTTGCCGTCCTGCGTCTCCTGCTTGTAACTCATGAAATCAAGACTGATGCCCAACTCATCGGCAATACGCAAAGCGAAGACAGGCCAGATCATTCCAATATCTCCTATGACAGGAAGTGACCCCTCGTGACGGGCAAACGCCGACATCTCCATTCGGAACGGAATCTTTGAGAGTTTTGTCTTCGGCAATCCCTTGCTGATGGCCTCCTGTATCATGGCGCTCTGTTTCTGCAGGTCCTGTGCTTTGCGCAGGTTTTCGTCAAGGTCGAAGCGGATAAGCGTTTTTTCTCTTAACGAATATGTAGGCTGTCCTTGCCACCATGTCCATATACCATGCCCGGTGTAAGTCTCAAACGGACCGTCGTGTATCTCCTGCGTCAATGCTACGGCTGATTCGAGTATGACATCTGCTTCTTCCATGATCTTTGCCACACGCCTTGAACGCTCTGCTATTGTTATACTGTCACCGATAGCCATCCCCACGTGTCCGCCACCGATGAGTTGCGGTATGGTAACTATTACCGGCACACCTTTCCTTGCTCCGGCTCCAAGCATCGTGCGCTCGTCGCATCCGTATCCTGCTATCGTCTCAAATGATAATCCTGTCTGACGGCAAAGTCCGTGAATCTGTTCAGCCACCATTTCCGTGCGTAGCCCCATAGGGTAAGCCATATTGCCGGCTGCCTTTATTACGAAATGCCCTTCGGCACTTTCACGTTTTGCGAGCAACTCTTGATCGAGTATCATTTCTTTTGACAGTTCTTCAAGAGCCTCATCACTCATTTCAGTAAATTCAAACACATTTCCGCGTGGCATCTTCTCCTCTGGCAGTCCGAACTGTGCTGCCGGACACATCTTCACCTTGTCCAGCACTCCACCCATTTCGTGGCTGACTACAGCCGAAGATGTGGTTACTCCATCCACGATACCTTTGTTTATCAGCTCTGCAATGAGTGTTGTTACGCCTTCGTGAATGTTTGGACCGCTACCAGTGACTACCGCCAGTTTCCCACCATGGCGTTTCACCTCCACCACTTTCTGTATGGCGTTGTCAAGAGTCTCCTTGGAACGCTCATCCAGTTCGTCATAGAACTGTTGTATTAGTTTGCGATTTATCATCTTCTTAGCTCATTTACTTTTTGCAAAAGTAGCCAAAATTAGAGCAAATAAAAAAATATCAACAATAAACATCTTGTGAAATAATAAAAGAGAGGGTGACCACCCTCTCTTTATTGTTGCGGAAGAAGGGAGATTCGAACTCCCGGTACCCTTTTGAGGTACACCCGCTTTCCAGGCGAGCTCCTTAAGCCACTCGGTCATTCTTCCTTAATCACTTAACCAATATGCGGTAATCCTTGATGCTCCTATGCGTTTGGAGTGAGTCGGGATGACGTGACTCGAACACGCGACCCCTTCGTCCCGAACGAAGTACGCTACCAACTGCGCTACATCCCGCTCCTTATCCTCTACAGAGCGGATAACGGGAGTCGAACCCGCCTCCTTGGCTTGGGAAGCCAATGCACTACCGATGTGCTATATCCGCAAAGCGGATGCAAAGTTAGAGCAAAGCGAACACAAAGCCAAAAATATAGGTGTATTTTTAGATTTTATTTTGAAATCATAAATAGAGTCTTGCTCACATGATTAGAGGCTCCCTAAATCCACAACAAAACAGGCTTTGCAACTATCTGTAAGTCTATGTTTTCCAATCCTTGCCTCGCCCTCTTCCGCTCGGAGCCTCCAAATCGTCGTGACAAGTTGATTAAATTGTCGTGACAAGTTGGGCAAATCATCGTGACAATTTGAGTAAATCGTCGTGACAAGTTGGAGGCTCCGAGCGGAAGACGGCGAGGCAACGTGCGATTTGGGGTTAATCTGCGAGCGTAAAATCTGACGAAAGCAACCCCTATTCCTATCGCGGAAAGCATCTATTCCTATCGGTGGGGAGCATCTTCCCATCGCGTGAAATGGGTCTAACCATCACGATGTGCGACTAGACAACTCGATTCGCTTAGGTTGATGGGTCGATTCACTCAGATTGATGGGTCGATTTGCCTGATTCGTCAGTTTGATTTGATGAGGTTGATAGGTTGAAAAAATTTTTACTTACTTTTGCATTCTCAAAAGATATTCTCAGTAATAATTATCGAATATGGAGACGAAAAGAAGCATTATCATCACAGGAGGAGCGGGATTCATCGGGAGTCATGTAGTGAGACTGTTAGTGAATAAATATCCTGATTACCGTATTATCAATGTTGACAAACTGACTTATGCCGGTAATCTTGAAAATCTGAAAGACATTGAGGGCAAGCCGAATTATCGTTTTGTTCGCATGGATATATGTGATTTTGATGGCATCTTGGCGTTGATGCGCGAGGAGAAGGTGGATGGGATAATCCATCTTGCAGCCGAGAGCCATGTGGATCGCTCGATAAAAGATCCGTTTACGTTTGCACGCACTAATGTCATCGGTACGCTGTCGCTCCTGCAGGCTGCGCGCACCTATTGGGAAGAGCAGAAAGAGGGGTATGAGGGAAAACGCTTTTACCATATCTCTACTGATGAGGTGTATGGGGCTCTGGAGATGACATCACCGGAGGGCATTGAGCCTCCGTTCACCACACGTGCCAGTTCCGGTAAGAAACATCTGGCTTATGGGACGCGCTTCTTCACGGAGGATATGAAATATCAGCCTCACTCGCCATATTCTGCCTCGAAAGCCAGCTCTGACCACTTTGTACGCGCATTCCACGACACCTACGGAATGCCTACGATTGTTACCAACTGCTCAAACAATTATGGCCCTTATCAGTTCCCAGAGAAATTGATACCGCTTTTCATAAACAACATCTGCCAGCGTCGCCCTCTGCCAGTGTATGGTAAAGGAGAGAACGTCCGCGACTGGCTTTATGTGGAAGACCATGCACGAGCAATAGACGTGATATTCCATCGTGGTCAGGTGGCAGAGACATACAATATCGGCGGTTTCAACGAATGGAAGAACATAGACATCATAAAAGTGCTCATTCAGACCACTGACCGCCTATTGGGGCGCGAAGAGAATGAAGACGTAGGGCTTATTACCTATGTCACAGACCGTGCCGGTCACGATTTGCGTTATGCCATAGACTCTTCCAAACTCCAGAGAGAACTGGGATGGGAACCGTCATTACAGTTCGAGGAGGGTATAGAGAAGACTGTTAGTTGGTATCTTGCCAACGGCGAGTGGATGCGACGCATCACAAGTGGCGAGTACGAGAAATATTACGATGAGATGTATAGTGGTAGATAAAGTTGGAATAGGTATAAGGAGAGATTTTAATGGATAACAAGGCTGCAACACTTGAACTTGGAACAAAACCGATAGGAAAACTCTTGTGGCAATATGCAATGCCTGCCATTATTGCCATGACTGCTGCTTCACTATATAATATGGTGGACAGCATCTTTATTGGTCATGGCGTGGGTGCATTGGCGATATCGGGACTGGCAATAACATTCCCGTTGATGAACCTCAGCACGGCATTCGGTGCCATGGTGGGCGTGGGAGCTGCCACCATCCTGTCGGTACGCCTCGGGCAGAAAGATTATTCTTCCGCCAACCGCATATTGGGAAACTGCCTCACGATGAAGGTTATTACCGGTGTAGTGTTTATGGCAGTATGCCTGATATGGCTTGACCCAATACTGCGCTTCTTCGGGGCTACGGACAATACGCTGCCATACGCACGGGAGTATATGCAAGTGATTCTGGCAGGAAATATCTTTACACATATCTATTTCGGGCAGAATGCTCTGTTGCGCTCTATCAGCAAGCCAAAAATAGCGATGTATTCAACCATAATGACGGTGCTCATCAACACCGCTCTCGACCCGTTGTTTATCTACGTCTTCGGTTGGGGCATACGTGGCGCGGCAATAGCTACTGTGCTTTCGCAGTGTATCTGTCTGGTGTATCAGACACGCTTCTTCCTCTTGCGTGACGGCATCATACGCTATCAGAAGGGAATATATGCCCTGCACGGTAGGGTGGTGAAAGACATCCTGTCTATCGGACTCGCACCATTCCTGATGAATTGTTGTGCATGTGTCGTTGTGATATTCGTAAATAAGGGATTGCTCCGATATGGTGGCGACCTTGCCGTGGGTGCTTACGGAATAGTGAACCGCGTGGGTTTCATCTTTGCAATGATAGTGATGGGGCTGAATCAGGGTATGCAACCTATTGCAGGGTATAACTTCGGTGCACGGCTTTTCAAACGTCTTATGAGTGTCTATTACAAGACGATGGTGTATGCAACCCTCGTATGTCTGGTGGCATTCTGTGTGGGAGTGTTCCTGCCGGAATACTGCGTGCGGCTGTTCACTCACGATGACGAACTGGTCTTGATAGCTACGCCAGCCATGGTGCTTTATACCTGTACGTTCCCTGTGGTGGGATTCCAGATGGTCACTACAAACTTTTTTCAAAGTATAGGAAAGGCAAAGATAAGCATCTTCCTGTCTTTGACACGGCAAATGATATTTCTGTTGCCGGGACTGATTGTGCTTCCGTTGTATTATGGCACATACGGCATCTGGTATGCCATACCTCTGTCTGATTTCCTGTCGGCAATGCTTACTGCAATAATCTTCTTTATATACCGTCGCCAGTATAAGGCGATAATAAATTGAAATGATGAAAGATATATTTTCTATTACCGTCGGACGCGAATTAGGTAGTGGCGGAAGAGAGGTAGCCCGATTGTTGGCAGAAGAGTTTCAGTGTAAACTTTATGACAGCGAGATACTCTCGCTTGCTGCTAAGGAAAGTGGTTTTTCTGAAGATCTGTTCAAGAATCATGATGAGCATCATGGACGTCTGCACAATCTTCTCTTCAGCAAGATGCCTAACATAGGGCATGCACACTATTATAGTGAGCAGGTGTCGCAGGGTTCGCTTTTTTCATTCCAGAGCGAGGTGATACGGAGGGAAGCCGAGCGCGGACGTTGCGTGTTCGTAGGTCGTGCTGCCGATTATATACTGCGTGAAAGGAATGATGTGGTGAGCATCTTTGTTTATGCCGATATGGATTATAGAATACAGAAAGTGATGGAACGGCATCATTGTACTGCCGACGAGGCACGCAAACTCATTCACAAGGAAGAACGCAAACGGGCCGTCTATTATGACTATTACACCGGTCAACGATGGGGAGAAAGGCAATACTATGACCTATGCCTAAATTCATGCCGACTTGGCATAAAAGGGACGGCAGAGATTGTGAGTGAATACGTGCGACAAAGGATGAATAACGATTATGGCATTAAATAAAGTTAAAAAAAGAATGATACCTATTATACACTGATAGGTTTTTGTTAGTTTTGCACGCGAAAACTCAATATAAAGGAATGAGTTTTCATCTATCGGAAACAAATATATAAGGTTATAAAGAAAGAAACAGAATATGAAAGAAACGAGAATCCGCACGATTGTTGTAACAATGTTGGCACTTTTGTGTATGCCAATCCTCTGCTGTGCACAAAATGATAATACGGCAATGGAGATGGAGCCAGAGGCAGTTCTGCATATCAATTTGCAGAAAGCTGTTGAAATAGCTCTGGAGGAGAATCCTACGATAAAAGTTGCTGACAAGGAGATAAGGCTTAAGCAGATTTCCAATGATGAAGCGTGGCAGAACTTATTGCCTACGGTAAGCGGTACGGGTTCGATACAGCATACACTGTTGGCTGCCAAGATGAAATTCGGTGACGAGGAGTTTACTATGGGTAAGAATAACACGAATACCGCAGCCCTGACGGGTACGGTCAATCTGCCGTTGTTTGCACCTGCCGTATATCAGAGCATGAAACTCACGAGGCAGGATGTGCTTCTTGCCAAGGAGAAGGCAAGGGCAAGCCGTCTGGACCTTGTGAACCAAGTAACGAAGGCATTTTATCAGTTGCTCGTGGCAAAGAAAGCCATGGAAGTGATGCAACAGAGTTATAAGGTAAGCAGTGATAATTATAATCTCATAAATTCAAAGTTTGAAGTAGGTTCCGTGAGCGAATATGATAAGATTAGCGCAGAGGTGCAACAGCGTGCGATGAGTTCAAACCTTGTGGAAGCCACTACGGCAACGACAATGGCTGAACTCCAGTTGAAGGTGCTTATGGGCATCACTACTGATGTGCGTTTCATCATTGATGATGAATTGGAAAATCATGCTTCGGAACTTATCGTTTCCAACACGAATGATGTTGCAGAACTGACTAACAACACGACAATGAGACAGTTGGACTTGAACTATAAACTGCTCCAGAAGAATCTGAAACTGCAATATACGAACTTTATGCCGACTCTCGGTTTTCAGTTGACGGGGCAGTATCAGTCGCTCTATAATGACAATTGGGACCTGTTCAATTATAATTGGTCGCCAAGTGCATCATTTGCAATCTCGCTGAACATTCCGATATTCACAGCAAGCAACTGGACGAAGATAAAGAGTACACGCGTACAGATGTTACAGTTGGAGGATACACGTGAGAATACGCGCCGCCAGTTGTCAATGGCATTGGAGAGTTACCGCGAGAATATGCTGGCTGCCATTGCAGCAATGGAAAGCAACAAGGTGGCTGTGGAACAGGCTAATAAAGCCGTAAAGATAGCCGAAGCACGATATAACGTGGGCAACGGTACCATACTTGAACTGAACCAGAGTGAGGTGGCAATGACACAGGCTGAACTGACCTATGCACAGAGCATTTATACTTATCTTGTAAACCGTTCCGACTTTGACTATACTTTGGGACGTGAGAAGTATTAGAGATTATGAGTTGTTGAGGAGAAGTAAAATAAAACATAAAAATATGAAGAAGATTTTTTTCGTAGCACTTGCAGTACTTACGCTTGCATCTTGCGGAAGCAAAGACAAGGATGTTAAGATGCAGGTGACACCGCAAGTGAAACTGGCAAAGGTGGAAAGAATACCAGTAGAGCAGAATGAGACCTATACGGCAACCGTAGAGAGCGATGTGAAGAATAATATCTCACCGAACACACCGCGTCGCATAAAGAAGATTTATGTGGATGTGGGTGATGTCGTACGTGCAGGACAGACAGTAGCCTTGCTTGATGTGGCTTCGGAAGACCAGTTGAACATCCAGTTGCAGAGCCAGATGAGTGCTGTTGAAAGCCAAAAGGCGCAGGTGCAGTTGGCACAATCGGAATATAACCGTATTGAGGAATTATATAAAATCGGTGGCGTCTCCAAATCTGATTTCGAGTCGGCACAGACACAGTTGACAATCCAGAAACTCCTGCTCAAGCAGCAACAGAACCAGATCAACACACTAAAAAGTCAGATAAACCAAACGAGCCAGAATACACGTCTGGTAGCGCCTATCAGTGGCGTGGTGACGGCACGTAACTATGATGACGGAGATATGTATGCTTCTCTGCCTATTCTCACGGTAGAGCAGTTAAACCCAATAAAGATGAAGGTGAACGTGTCTGAATCGTATTTCTCGCTATTGAAGAATGGCATGTCAGCAAGCATCGACCTGGATGCTTATCAAGGAGAGGTGTTTAGTGGTAAGGTTACAACCATATATCCGGCTATTGACCAGGCCACACATACTTTCGTGGTAGAGATTACCATTACAAACCATGACAATAAGGTACGCCCGGGTATGTTCGGTCGTGCACGGCTGGCATTAGGTGTGGAGGAGCGTTGCGTCATTCCGGATGCTGCACTTGTGAAGCAGGTGGGCGCAGGCGACCGTTATGTCTATGTCTATAAGGATGGTAAGGTGACATACCAGAAGATTGAACTCGGAAAACATCTTGGCGACAAATATGAGATACTGAATGGTGTGAAAGATGGTGATCAGGTGGTCATTGCCGGTCAGGCACGTCTTGCTAATGGTCGTGAGGTGGAAGTGGTAAAATAAATTGTAAAGTTTAAGTTGTGATTTTATGATATGTTTCACGCGAGGACTAATCATAAACATTACAATGTAAAACATAAAACGTACAGTATATGAGTCTATACGAAGGTGCGGTCAAACGACCGATTATGACCAGTCTGGTCTTTGCAGCAATAATGATTCTGGGAATCTTCTCATTCTCAAAGTTGCCTATTGACCTTATGCCAGACATTGAAACGAACACCATCATGGTGCTCACATATTACAATGGGGCTTCGGCAGAAGATATAGAGAACAATGTGTCACGTCCGCTTGAGAATACGCTTAACTCGGTGGAACATTTGAAGCATGTAGATAGTAAGTCAAGGGAAAACGTGTCAGTGATAACGCTCACATTCGAATATGGTTACGATATTGATGACCTGACCAACGATGTGCGTGACAAACTTGATATGGTGGCAAATTCGCTCCCGACGAACTGTAATACACCTATTCTGTTTAAGTTCTCTACCGATATGATACCTATCATGCTGCTGAAAGTCACGGCAAAAGAGAGCCAGAGTGCACTGTATAAGATTCTGGATGAGAATGTGGCTAATCCGTTGGCACGTGTTGATGGTGTGGGTACGGTGTCTATAAGCGGTGCTCCCGAGCGTGAGATAAACGTCTATATGGATGCTGCCAAAATGGAGGCTTACGCTCTGTCGCCGGCACAGGTAAGTTCTGCCATTGCAGGAGAAAACCAGAACGTGACGGGTGGTACTGTGGATGTCGGAACGCAGACGTTCACCGTGCGTGCAGAAGGAGAATTCAGTGACCCTAAGCAGATGGAGAACGTCATCGTCGGTAGTCATGATGGAGCAAATGTCTATTTGAGAGATGTTGCCCGCGTCGTAGATGATGTTGAAGAGCGTGCCCAACGCACGTTTACCAACGGTGAGCAGGGTGCAATGATTATCGTGCAGAAGCAGTCTGGTGCTAACTCTGTGCAGATTGCAGACAAGGTGCATAAGATGTTGCCGGAATTGCAAGAGAATCTTCCGTCAGACGTACAGCTCGGTGTCATTGTTGATACGTCGGATAATATCAAGAACACCATTAATACACTTTATGAAACAGTGATGTATGCACTCTTGTTCGTTGTATTGGTAGTGTTTGTATTCCTCGGCAGATGGCGTGCTACGGTCATCATCTGTCTGACCATACCTATGTCGCTCATCGCATCACTGATATATCTGTATGCAACAGGGTCATCGCTGAACATGATTTCAATGTCCTGTCTTTCGATAGCCATAGGTAATGTGGTGGACGATGCCATAGTGGTGCTTGAAAATGTCACTACGCACATTGAGCGTGGTTCGGCACCGAAGCAGGCTGCCGTACATGGTACAAACGAGGTGGCTATATCTGTCATCGCTTCCACCCTGACGATGATTGCAGTGTTCTTCCCTTTGACAATGGTTTCCGGTATGGCTGGTATCCTGTTTAAGGAGTTGGGATGGATGATGTGTATCATTATGATTGTTTCGACATTCTCTGCATTGAGTTTCACTCCAATGATGTGTTCACGCTTCCTGAAATTACAGAAGAAGCAGTCTTCGACATTCAAGAAGATATATGGTCCTATTCAAAGCAGATTGGATAAGCTTGATGATTGGTACGCTAAAAAAATCAATTGGGCAGTGCGTCATCGCCGCGCCATTATCATCGGGTGTGTATGCTTGTTTGTGCTTTCGTTAGTGACAGCCAAAGTGATAGGTATAAAAAGTGAGTTTATGCCGTCAAACGACTCTGGTCGTGTCGGAGCCACGTTGGAACTGCCTATAGGTACGCGTGTAGAGGTGGCAGAAAAAATTGCAAAACAGCTTACTTCCACATGGATGGAGCGTTATGGGGATGATCTTACGAACTGTAACTTTACCATCGGTCAGGCTGGAGATAACAACACTTTTGCTTCGCTTTCAGATAATGGTTCGAATATCATCAAGTATAACATACAGTTTGTGCCGTCAAACAAACGTGATATCGGTCTAACTCAGATCTGTGATGAGATGCGTGCCGATTGTAAGGCGATACCAGAACTTTCGAAATACAACGTGATGCTCGGTGGTGGTAACAACTCTATGGGTGGACAGAGCATGGCAACGTTTGAGATATACGGTTACGACATGAATGCCACTTATGATGTTGCTACGCAGTTGGCTAATAAGTTCCGTGATAACGAGATGATTTCTCAGGCACTGATTTCGCGTTCCGATTATCAGCCGGAGATTGTGGTGGATTTCGACCGAGACAAGCTTGCAATGCAGGGCATGACGCTTGCCACTGCTGCAAATACGGTGAGAAACGCCATTACCGGTTCGTTGATGTCGTTCTATCGTGAGGATGGTGAGGAATATGACATAAAGGTGCGCTATGAGCCAACAGACCGCCAGAGCATAGAAGCAATATCAAATATGCTGATTCCTACCTCAACCGGTCGCAATGTCCGCATCTGCGATGTGGCAACCGTGAAGGAAAGTTCTATTCCTCCTACCATTGAGCGCAAGGACCGTCAGCGTATCGTCACCGTGTCGGCAGTACTGAAAGACGGTTATGCTTTGTCGGATGGTGTGGAACTCGGAGAGAAATTCTGTGATGAGATAAACATCCCTCAAGGTGTGACAACGCAGGTGGCAGGTTCGTATGAAGACCAGCAGGATTCCAATAAAGACCTGGGGACGTTGCTCATCCTTGTTGTCATTCTTGTGTTTATCGTGATGGCAGCACAGTTTGAGTCAATGACAAATCCATTTATCATTATCATATCACTGATATTTGCACTTTCGGGTATAATATTCGCCCTGACTTTCACCGGTACAAATTTGAATATCATGTCGATGCTCGGTGGTATCATGCTTGTCGGTATCGTGGTGAAGAATGGTATAGTGCTGATTGACTATACCACTTTGAAACGTGAGCAGGGCATGGGTCTAATACACGCCTCAGTGGTGGCAGCCCGTTCCCGTCTGCGTCCTATTCTGATGACTACACTCACGACCATTCTCGGTATGGTGCCACTAGCTGTGTCGCAGGGTGTAGGTGCCGAGATGTGGCGTCCGTTGGGAATCTCAATTATCGGTGGTCTGCTGGTGTCCACAATCATGACATTGATATATGTTCCTTCCATGTTTTGTATCTTCGGTGGTGTCAAGATAAAGAAAGAACGCAAGCGCATGCAGCGTCAACGTGAGTTGCAGGCATATTGGGATGCAAACAAGGAAAAAGAGATGTTCAAGAAAAAATAAGCATTTACGAGTATGAAAGCTATAATGATATCATTTGATCAGGCACACTATGATGATGTGCTCGCTGCACTTAATGCAAGTCTGGCGCGCGGTTTTACTATGATGCCTGTGACGCAGGGGCGCGGAACGAAAACAGGTGAGCCACACTATGGTACACACGCTTGGCCATCCATGTGTTCCACGATAATCACCATTGTGGAGGATCGTCAGGTCGAAGGTCTGCTTGAACGTCTGCATAATATTGACAAAGCTTCTGAAATGCTTGGTTTACGGGCATTCGTCTGGGATGTTGAAAAAACTATATAAACCAAGTTACAATAACAATAAAAAACCGCTCATTGAGCGGTTTTTTATTGTGTAAAGCATTTCACCATTCGGCAGCCTCACACATTAGGGTGGCAATGCGGTCATTACACAGATTGCCGATGCTACCTATATGTGTGTGCTGGAGTTCGTCGGCTGTCAGTGTTGAAAGGTCTTTGCCGTTATAATGAAAATGACCCTCGTTCACCTCTATCCCTACATCTCGATAAGCCTCGCGGAAAGGTGTGCCATTGAGCGTACGGCGGTTCACTTCTTCCACAGTGAAAAGATATTCATAGAGTTTGGAAGAAAGGATATTTCTGTTTACTTCAATATGCTCCAACATATAGTTGACCATATCCAGACACGAATGCATCAGTTCCAGTGCCGGAAACAGTATGTCTTTCATCAACTGATAATCCCGATGGTATCCGTGAGGCATATTTGAACAAAGCAGTGCTATTTCATTGCCCACAGACAGTATTCGGTTTGTTTTTCCACGTACCATCTCCCATACATCAGGGTTTTTCTTGTGAGGCATGATGGACGACCCTGTCGTCAGCGAATCAGGGAAATGGATGAATCCGAAATTAGGACACATATACTGGCAACAGTCGGCAGCAAACTTATTTAGTGTAAGCGCTATGCACCCGAGAGCGTCTGCCACACATTTCTCTGTCTTGCCACGGCTCATCTGTGCCGCAATGCTATTATAATCAGGCGAGGCGAAACCCAAAAGCTGTGTCGTCATTTCACGGTCAAGAGGAAAAGAATTACCATATCCTGCTGCCGAACCCAGTGGGTTTCTATTTGTCACGCGATAGGCGGCAGAGAGCATATACATGTCGTTTACCAAACTTTCGGCATAACCGCCAAACCACATTCCAAATGATGATGGCATGGCTATCTGTGCATGAGTGTAGCCTGGTAATAGCACGTCCTTATGCTCTTCACTCAATCGCTGGAGTGTTCCGAAAAGCTGCAGCACCTCATCGCGCACCTTTAGGAGTTCGTCACGCAGGAAGAGTTTTATGTCAACGAGCACCTGGTCGTTACGCGACCTGCCGGCATGGATTTTCTTCCCCACATCTCCAAGACGCCGTGTCAGCAACAGCTCTATCTGTGAATGTATATCTTCCACATCATCTTCTAACGTGAAATGCCCTGTCTTGATGTCTTCAGCAATCTCATCAAGTGCTGTGGTAAGTGTTCCTAGTTCATCTTCTGTAAGTAGCCCGACTGATGCAAGCATCTTTATGTGAGCTTTCGACCCCTGTACGTCATATTGGGCAAGACTCATGTCAAGGTCTCTGTCGTTACCCACAGTGAAGGCTTCCACCTTGTCGGTGCAGTTTGTTCCCTTATTCCAAAGTTTCATATATAATTATGAATTGTTAATTTCTGATATAATGTCAATATACCCCTTTATTCCCTGTTCTATTTCGGAGAGACAGATATATTCATCTGCCATGTGTGAACGTGTACTATCGCCTGGCCCTATCTTTATGGCAGGGAACGGGATGCGCATCCAATTTGAGGTGGTAGGTGAAGAGAATGTCTCTATGCCCACAGCTTGAATGGCATGCATCAGCGGAGAATGCTGCGGAGTTGCAGATGAATGGTTTCTGAGGTTCCGCGCTTTGAGTCGGCTTCTGCAGATGGTTTGCAGTTCATTGAAAATTTCTTCATTCGTATATTGCTCTGTCGGTCGTATGTCAATCACGAAAGAGCATCTGTCGGGAATGATATTATGCGCCGTACCGGCAGTGATTTGTGTTACGTTCAGTTGCACCTTGCCCATGGTGGGGGAGATGCGTGAGAATTCATGCTGGCGAAGTTGGCAGATGTCGTCAAGGGCGATATATATAGCGTTTATCCCAGAGTTGCGTGCAGCATGCCCACTCTTTCCTTCCGCTTCAGCATCAATCACCAATAGTCCGCGCTCACTGATGGCAGCACGCATCTGTGTGGGTTCTCCTATGATGCAGAAATCAAACTGTCCAAGTTCCGGCAGGATGAATTCCAGTCCGCCTTTTCCGCTTGTCTCTTCCTCGGCTGTCAGCGACAGGGTGATGTTATATCTGTCCTGCAACTCTATAAAAGTGGCAATCATTGCCACGAGTGAAGCCCCGTCGTCATTACTGCCCAGCCCATAAAGCCGGTCGCCCTCGGTTGTAGGCATAAACGGATCGCGTGTCCACGTCGATGTCGGTCGTACCGTATCAATATGTGCGTTAAGTAATATAGATTTTCCGTCATGGATGTGTGAGCGCAGGAAGAGATTGTTCCCTTTGCGTTTTACGTCTAAAGAGTGTCTTTTCAGCCATTCTTCAAGGATGTCTGTGGCTTGTCCTTCCTCACCGCTGAACGATGGTGTGGCGATTAGTCTTTTCAGAAGGTCTTCCATCACTTCACTATCTCCGTATTAGAAATAAATACACGTTTTATGCCTTTGTCGAGTGCAGAGAAAGCATTCTGCAGTTTTGGTATCATGCCGTCTCTGACAATGCCGTCCGCAATCAGTCGCTCATATTCTTCCCTGCATAGGACAGGGATGAAACTGTCCTCATCATCAGGCATCAGTAATACACCTTTCTTTTCAAACAGATAGTGCAACGTCACATCATATCTGTCTGTAAGCGAGCGTGCTGTTTCCAGCGCAATAGTGTCGGCATTGGTGTTCAACAGCGTTCCCTTGCCGTCGTGAGTAAGCGGTGCGATGACAGGCACAATATCTTTCGTAATGAGTTCTGAAAGGCATTTACCATCAACATAGTCTATATCGCCCACAAATCCGTAATCTACTTCTCCGACGCTCCGCTTGTGGGCGCGTATCACATTCATATCAGCACCTGTCAAGCCGATGGCATTGATGCCGAGTGCTTGCAGGGAAGCCACGATATGCTTGTTCACGCCTCCGCCATAGACCATCGTCACTATTTCCAACATTCTGGCATCTGTGATGCGCCGTCCGTCCAGCATCTTCGTCTCTATGCCAAGTTGTGAAGCAAGCCGTGTGGCAGACTTTCCACCTCCATGCACCAGTAGCTTCGGGGTGTCTATCGCTGTAAACCATTGTAGGAGTGAGGCAAGGGCAGTCTCGTTTTCCACCACCTGTCCTCCTACTTTGACAACTGTCAGTCTCTCTTTCATTGCAATTCTTCAAGCATACGTTTCATCACCACCTGTATTGACACCACGCGGTTTGCAGCCTCTGGTATGACCAGACTTCTTGGCGAGTCAATCACCTCATCCGCTACTATCATATTGCGGCGCACAGGCAGGCAGTGCATGAAATAGGCATTATTGGTCGCTGCCATGTGCTGTGCATCTATGGTCCAGCCCATATCCTTTGAGAGTATTTTCCCATACTGTGAGTGGTCTGTCGTGCCCGGGCAACTCCAGTTTTTGGCATATACGAAATCAGCACCACGCAGGGCTTCCATCTGGTCATATTCTATATGGGCATTACCTGCAAAGCGTGGGTCCAGCTCATATCCTTCGGGATGGGTGATCACAAAATCTACATCCGCAGCGTTCATCCATTCTGCAAATGAATTTGGTACTGCCTGTGGCAGAGCTTTCGTATGGGGCGCCCATGTGAGCACCACTTTCGGGCGTTGCTTCTTCCGATATTCCTCTATTGTAATCAGGTCAGCAAAGGCCTGACATGGATGAACGGTAGCCGACTCCAGAGAGATGACAGGTTTACCGCCATATTCTACGAACTGGCGGAGTATGGTCTCGTTATAGTCGTATTCGTGATCGATGAGTCCGGCAAACGACCGTATGCCTATAATATCGCAATAATTTGTCATCACAGGAATGGCTTCAAGCAGATGTTCGCTCTTGTCGCCATCCATCACCACTCCCATTTCCGTTTCCAGTTTCCACGAATCCTGCCCGATGTTCAGCACGATAGGTGTCATACCGAGATTGATTGCGGCTTTTTGACTGCTCAGGCGTGTACGCAGACTGCTATTAAAGAATACAAGCATGATAGTCTTGTTCTCGCCCAAGTGTTTCCATGCAAAAGGTGTCTTTTTTACCTCAAAAGCTTCTTTGAGCGCAACATCAAGATTCCCGATGTCCTCTACGTGAAAAAACGATTTCATAAGTATTATTTATTCTCAAATTCCTGAAGTACTTTACGGAAACTGTTTAGGAACACGTCGGCTTCATCCAATGTTAGCGTCAGTGGTGGGAGCAAACGTATCATGTTCTGTCCTGCCACACCCGTAAAGATGTGTTCTTCCGACAGCAGTTTTTCTCTTATCTCGGCAATAGGGGAGTGAAATTCTATTCCTATCATGAGTCCGCGTCCGCGCACTTCTTTTATGAGTGGCGATGTCGGCATCTCTTCCATAAGATATTCTCCCACACGCAGCGCATTATCCACCAGACGAGCCTCTCTTATGATGTCTGCCACGGTGATGGCTGCTTCCATAGCGAGGTAATTGCCACCGAATGTGGTGCCGAGCATACCTCTCGTGGCTTTGAACTCAGGCGATATGAGTACTCCTCCCACTGGGAATCCGTTTCCCATGCCTTTTGCCATGGTGATGAGGTCAGGACGGATGTCGTACCATTGGTGTGCAAAGAACTTTCCTGTCCTGCCGTAGCCACTCTGCACTTCATCAAGGATGAGCACCGTTCCCGTCTGCCGACATATCTGTTCAAGGGCTTGCATAAACTCTTTCTCAGGGATGTTTATTCCTCCACATCCCTGTATGCCCTCAATGATGACGGCACACACGTCTCCCTTCTTCAGTTCGTCTTCTACACCTTTTATGTCGTTCAACTGGCAGAATGTGACATTATGCAGGGCGTTGAAAGGTGATTGTATCGTGGGATTGTCTGTCACCGCCACAGCACCGCTTGTGCGTCCGTGAAAACTCTTTCGGAACGCCACGACCCTGTTCCGTTCTGTATGGAAGGAAGCCAGTTTCAGGGCATTCTCGTTTGATTCTGCACCAGAGTTGTCAAGAAACAGCGAATAGTCGTCGTATCCGCTCAGTTGTCCTAACTTCTTTGCCAGTTCTTCCTGCAGAGGGTTGTGCACGCTGTTAGAGTAAAACCCGATACGGTTTATTTGCCGTGTCAAGGCTTCGACATATAGCGGATGGCTGTGTCCTACAGAGATGACGGCATGACCGCCGTACATGTCTAAATATTCCGTGCCATACTCATCCCAGATATGACAGCCACGCGCCTTTTCTGGAGTGACATTAAAAAGTGAATATACCTCAAATAGTTTCATACTAAAATCTTCTCTAAAATCTGTTTGCCTTAAATTTCAGTCCCATTGTTTCCTCCAGTCCGAACATGATGTTCATATTCTGTACCGCCTGTCCTGATGCACCTTTGCAGAGATTGTCGATGATGCTGATGACATGCAGTTTCTTTCCGTATTTCCTTACATAGAGCACGTTCTTATTAGTGCCCACCACCATCTTTAGGTCTGGATTCTTGTCTGTCACGCAGACGAAAGGCTCGTTCTTATAATAGTCCTTATAAAGTTGCTGTGCCTGCTCTTCATCCAACGGACAGTCAAGATAGACGGATGCCATTATGCCACGTGCAAAATCGCCCCTGACGGGTACGAAGTTTATCTCTCCCTCCCATGACGGAGCAAGTGAGTGTAGCGTCTCGCAAATCTCGCCCAAATGCTGATGAGTAAAGGCTTTATAGATGCTTACGTTATCTGTGCGCCATGAGAAATGTGTCGTTTCTTGTGGTTTTTGCCCTGCTCCCGTTGAGCCAGTTATTCCCGTGATGTGTATCTCCGACAGGCAATCCTTCTGTGCCAATGGCAGAAGTGCCAACTGTATGGATGTGGCGAAACATCCCGGGTTGGCGATATGTCGTGCCTCCTTGATACGGCTTCGGAAAGCCTCAGGCAGACCGTAGATAAAATCTTCAGCATCTGCTTTTAGGCGGTAGTCATTACTGAGGTCGATGATACACCCCTTATAATCGCCGAGTGCCTTCACGGCTTCCTTTGCTTTGCCGTGTCCTGTACAGAGAAACACCACATCAGTTGTTTCTGCCTCGATGTCGGCACAGAACACAAGGTCTGTCTCGCCCACAAGGTCGTGATGCACCTGCCATACGGGGCTTCCCGCATTACTGCTGCTTTGCGCAAATGCTATCTCGGTGGCAGGATGGTTTATAAGTATCCTCAGCAGTTCCCCTGCCGTATATCCTGCAGCCCCAATGATGCCGACACGTATTTTCATTTCTTCCTCTTTCATCTTTCTTCTTCAGGGTGGGCAAGGTAGTAGGCGCGTAGTGCCGTGGATGATACTTTTATAAATCCTTTGGCATCTTCTGAACTCCATGACTTTGCTGTCTCGCCATATTCACCAAGTTTGTTCTTTACAAGGTCGTCAGGGCTGTCCACGCCGATGGCCTGGAACGACAGCGGGCGCAGTTCCAGCGTCACCTCACCATTCACGTTCCTCTGACTGCTCTCAAGCATGGCTTCGATGTCGGGCATTACAGGTTCGAGATACTGGCTCTCGTGCAGGAACATGCCATACCAGTTGCTGACTTGGTCTTTCCAGTACTGTTGCCATTTTGACAGGGTGTATTTCTCAAGAAATCGGTGCGCTCCGATAATGAGCATCGGTGCTGCCGCCTCGAAGCCTACACGCCCCTTGATGCCTATGATAGTGTCGCCCACATGGCAGTCGCGCCCTATGGCATACGCTGACCCTATCTCTTCCACTTTCTGTATGGCCTTCACCTTATCTTCGAACACCTGTCCGTTCACCGAATGGAGTTCGCCTTTCTTAAATCCAAGACGCAACAGTTCCGGTCCTTCTTTCTGTGGGTGTTTGAGGTAGGCTGACTCCGGCAACCCCTGTGTGGAATCCAAAATCTCACCGCCACAAATACTCGTGCCCCACAGCCCGACGTTATAACTGTATTTCAGTTTCGCAAAATCAGCGTTGAAACCATTCCTGTTCAGGTAGTCTATCTCTTCCTGACGGCTCAAGTTGCCATCACGTGTGAGAGTGATTATCTCCGCACCTGGGGCTTTTACGAGGAAGGTCATATCGAAGCGTATCTGGTCGTTTCCTGCCCCTGTACTGCCATGTGCAATGGCATCAGCACCTATCTCACGCGCATAGCGCGCTATCGCCAGAGCCTGAAATATGCGCTCAGAACTTACTGATATGGGGTAACAGTTGTTGCGCAACACATTACCGAAAATCATATAGCGGAGACTCTTCTCGTAGTATTCCTGTGTCACGTCAAGTGTCACATACTGTTTCGCACCGAGCCGATAGGCGTTCTCTTCATTCTGTCGCAGTTGCTCCTCGCTGAAACCGCCGGTATTTGCACAGGCGGCATAGACCTCATATCCTTTCTCGCGGGCAAGATACATCACGGTGTATGATGTGTCAAGCCCTCCACTAAATGCTACTACAACTTTCTTCATTTGTTTATATTGTTATTTGTTTGTATCGTAAAGAAGTCCTGTGCAGATGCACATGGTGTAGTTATGACTCTTAAGGATGTCGAAATGGCGGCAACCCTCGCATCCTTTCCAAAATTCCGGATCGTCCGTAAGTTCGCTGAAAGGTACAGGTCGGAAGCCGAGGTCGTAATTCATTTTCATCACGGCAGCCCCAGTCGTGATGGAGAATATCTTTGCCTCTGGGAACAATTTCCGTGAGAGCATGAATATCTGTTCCTTCACACGCCTGCCTATGCCCATTCCACGATATTTGTGAGCCACTATCAGTCCGGAGTTCGCCACGAAACTCTTGCCACCCCATGATTCGATATAGGAGAAACCGGCAAATTCGCCATCTTCCGATACGGCTATCACCGCCTTGCCGGCAAGCATCTTCTCGCATACATATTCCTCTGTGCGCCGAGCAATGCCCGTCTTCCTCTCCTGTGATGAGATGTATATCTCACGGCATATCTCCGCAGCATATTTAGTGTCGTCAGGCGTAGCCACTCTCACTATCACCTCCGAGACACTGAACAGCGCACGGATGGTTCTTGAAATGAACTCCTTGTCACATTCCTCATTCAGCATCACTAGCACCGTGTCGTCTCCTGCTATGGTGCCCATCACACCTTTTATATGTGTGTTGTCCATAAATGAGGCTATCACCGATGCAAAGCCCGGCATACAATGAAGCACGCACATCTGTCCCGACACTTCGATGCTCGTGATGTTCATGTGCCTTGGGGAAGTTATGCTTCGTGGTATCTGATAGCAACATCCCTCCTGTGGATGAAGGGTTTTTACAGCCCCCAACTCCTTGATGTCGCGCGAAAGTGTTGCCTGTGTCACACGGATTCCGTTCTTTTCCAACTCCTGCACCAATTCCTCCTGTGTGTGTATCTTTTGTGAATTGATAATGTCTTTTATCACTTCCTTACGGTTTGTCTTCTCATTCATGGTTGTTTAATTTTGCTTTGCAAAAGTATGAATATTTATGCAAATAACTGCATAATATGCAATAAAAATCTGTCTCTCATCGTGTCTTTATCTATAAATCATCTTGATGATATGTTCTAATTGTCGCTTGGGCACTCTTTTCCCATCGCGCAGACTTTTGTACTTATCGCGCGATGACTTTCGTTTTGTCTCACGCTCACTCTCAAGTGATGTTTACCTAAAGGTCTTCCCATCCTTACCTCTCTAACATCTTAGATGTTCGAAGCCCAACACCTTAAATGTTCGAAGTCTAACATCTTAGATGTTCGATGCCTAACACCTTAGATGTTCGATAGCTCCCCTGCGCTTGAGGTTTAGGTTGCTCCCA
>JAGHTU010000025.1 GCA_018065185.1 Candidatus Equicola faecalis
TTTGAAATCTCCGAAATGGAAGGCGACCACATCACCCCTTGGCGCGAAGGCGGTAAAACGATAATAGAAAATTGTCAAATGCTCTGCCGTGACTGCAACCGTCGTAAAGGCGCACGATAAAATTTGTAGAGTCGTAATTTTATCCATTATAAAAGATGAAATTCGGATAATTCAATATATTGTCCATTATAATTGATGTTTTTGACAACAAACAATACAAAAAACACCGCAAGGACGAAACCCTGCGGTGCTATTGTGAAATACAGTCACTTTAGTTTATAAACTTTCCACATTTACAACTCGTTTGACATCAAGAATGTTCGAAGTCCTAAATGGATAATCCCGTTATCATCATTCTTTTTTACAAGTGGTGTCATGGAGATTACATATTTGGGATAGTTGTCCTTGATTGCTCGAAGATTACCAAACTCCCTTTTCCGCGTATTGTCATCTGCAATGATATAGGATGCCTGTACATAAAAATGATGCCCCCCCCTTTTAGAACATACAAAATCTATTTCCCCAGCCTGAAGTTGACCAATGGTAACTTCATATCCCATACGAATAAGATGCTGATAGATGATGTTCTCTATGACTTTTTCAATGTCACCCTCGCGGTTGCCTCCGACAAGTACATTTCTCACACCATGATCTTCAAAATAGAATTTATCATTACTCTCAAATAACTTTTTACCATGAATGTCATAGCGGTTGACCTTATGGAGAATATAAGCCTCTGTAAGAAATTTTGTGTATTCAATAATGGTTGTTGAGGTAATTGGCTGACCTTGCGACTTCATGTACTTTGCAATACTGTTTGCCGATATTATCTTGCCAATGTTGTCTGCTAGAAAGTGGACAAGATTTTCAAGAAAAGTCACATTACGGATTTTATTCCTCAAGATTACGTCCTTCAACAATACTGTGTTGTAAATGTCCCTTTGGTACTCACGAACATCTGCTTCCTCCAACCCAATTTTTGCCAATCCGGGTAAACCTCCGAATTGGATGTATTTGCTTAACGAATCGTCATCATCTGTAAGTTGATGAAAGAGGAGAAATTCCTGATAACTCAACGATTGAATATATATCTCCTTATAGCGACCACCTATTAATGTGCTTAAATCACCACTCAGCATTTTGGCGTTACTGCCAGTTATGACAACCTCTGCATCTGGTTCGCTACAGTAACTGCGAACAGTACGTTCAAATCCTTCAATGTCTTGAATCTCGTCCACAAGAATATAGTTCTTTTTACCCTTTTCATACTTACTCTTTATGTACTCGTTCAAATCTTGATAGGTTTGTATGAAATCAAATTGTTCCTTCTCCTTGTCAACATAGATGATATTATTGTTCGTGTCCAGTTCCTTGATGTTGCGAATCATCTTTAGCATATAGCTTTTCCCTACACGTCGCTGACCAACAAGGACGATAATATAATCCTTGCCAAAATACTTCTCAATTTGAGCAATATATGCAGGCCTTATTTGTATTTTCATATTGTGTATGATTGAAATTTGTTGCAAAGGTAATAATTTTATCCATTATAAAAGATAAAATTCGGATAATGCAGTATTTTATCCATTATACTTGGCGTTTTTTTTAGTGAAAGCAAAAAGTCCATTCTTAAGTACAATCAAAAAGAAACACCGCAAGGACGAAACCCTGCGGTGCTTCTTGTGATATAATAGAGAATATCTCTTTACTCTTGCTTCAAATCCACTTTGAGTTGAAGTTCGTCAAGTTGGACATCATCAAGTGGTGCAGGGGCATCAAGCATGACATCACGACCGGAATTATTCTTCGGGAATGCGATGCAGTCGCGTATTGAATCCAGTCCTGCCATGATGCTTACCCAACGGTCAAGACCGTATGCAAGTCCTGCATGAGGAGGAGCACCATACTTAAAGGCATTCATAAGGAAACCAAACTGAGCCTGTGCTTTCTCCGGTGTGAAACCGAGCACCTCGAACATCTTTGCTTGCAGTTCAGGGTTATGGATACGCAGACTTCCGCCCCCAAGTTCCACACCATTGCAGACAAAGTCGTAAGCCTTGGCGCGCACCTTTGCAGGGTCACTATCAAGCAGAGGAATATCATCAGGATTAGGCATCGTGAATGGATGGTGAGTGGACATGAGGCGTTGCTCCTCGTCGCTCCATTCAAACAGAGGGAAGTCAATAATCCAAAGGCATTCAAACTTGTCTTTATCACGCAGACCCAACTGATTGCCCATCTCAAGACGCAACTCACAGAGCTGTTTGCGTGTCTTCATCGTGTCTTCGCCAGAGAGAATGAGAATCAGGTCGCCTGCCTCTGCTCCCATAGCGGTCTTCAGTTCTGCCAGCGCTTCTTGTGAATAGAATTTATCCACGCTACTTTTTACGCTACCATCGTCCTGCACACGGGCATACACCATACCTTTGGCTCCAATCTGTGGACGCTTTACAAAGTCGGTCAGTTGGTCAAGTTGCTTCCTCGTGTATGAAGCACACCCCTTAGCGCAGATGCCACCGATATATTTTGCTTCGTCAAAGACACCGAAGCCCGGATATTTTGCAAACAAATCTTTTAACTCGACAAACTCCATCCCGAAACGGAGGTCTGGCTTGTCAGAGCCATACAGACGCATGGCCTCTGCCCAAGGCATCTGGCGCAACTTCGGCAACTCAACGCCACGAACCTCGCGGAAGAGATAGCGCGCCATCTCTTCAAACATGTTTATAATGTCGTCTTGATTGACGAAACTCATCTCGCAGTCCACTTGTGTAAACTCCGGTTGACGGTCGGCACGCAGGTCCTCGTCGCGGAAGCATTTCACGATTTGGAAGTAACGGTCGAAGCCAGCCACCATCAGCAACTGCTTTAGAGTCTGTGGCGACTGTGGCAGGGCGTAGAACTGACCGGGATTCATGCGTGAAGGCACCACGAAGTCGCGCGCTCCTTCTGGAGTGCTACCAATGAGGAACGGAGTCTCCACCTCGATGAACTTCTGTGAATCAAGGAAGTTGCGGATGAGAATGGTCATGCGGTGACGCAGTTCGAGGTTACGGCGCACAGAGGCACGGCGCAAGTCAAGGTAACGGTATTTCATTCTCAAGTCGTCACCTCCATCGGTGTTCTCCTCAATGGTGAATGGCGGTGTTAGACTCTTGTTGAGCACGTTCAGGCGGTCAACGATTATCTCGATATCGCCTGTTGGGATGTTGGAGTTTTTTGATGAGCGTTCCATCACCTTACCCGTTGCCTGTAGCACCCACTCGCGCCCAAGCGTGTTGGCAAGTTCAAAATCCTTGTCGCCTTCGGAAAGAACGAGTTGTGTTATGCCGTAGCGATCGCGCAGGTCAATGAATGTCATTCCTCCCATCTTTCTTACGCGTTGCACCCATCCTACGAGAGTAACCTCACGACCTGCATCTTCAAGGCGCAACTCGCCACAGGTCTTGGTTCTGTAATCAGTATTAAGTGTCATAATATGTTTTTTAGTTTCTTTAATCAATCAGCAAAAGTACTTATTTCTGTCTTAATTTGCGTAAAGCCAGATGTATATTTTTGCAAAAACATAAAACTTTTTATCTTTGCATCATGTTGAGGCGTTTATCGGTCACATCTTTGTGTTTAATCTTCTGCTTTGCTTTTTCGCATGCACAGGAGGAAGGTGATAAGGGGCAGTACTATAAACTCTTTCTTCCACCAACGTTCTATCATGACAACAGCTCATTGGCGGCGGATTCCACCACCGACGAGGTGCTACGCGAGTCTATTGACCGCGCTATGATGCACATCTATCTGTATCGCCCGGATTTGGTGACGGAGACGGAGTCGCACCTGCAACGTGTGGGGGGACTATTATCCGATTCGACAATAAATAAACCTACACAGACGGAGTCAGACGAATTTGTCTTTGCACCTGTCGTGATGAGTACAGGGGCAGAACCGGAAGTCAAACCGTTGGATATCGTTATAAAGAAACCTAATTTCTGGACCTTTAAGCAGGATTATTTCTTCCAGATTTTGCAGAACTTCTTTTCCGACAACTGGTATAAGGGTGGGGAGAAAAACTATTCCATGCTGGCACAGACCGTGCTTGAGGCAAACTACAACAACAAGCAGAAGGTGAAATGGGAGAACAAACTGGAACTGAAATTCGGTCTGCAGACGCAGGAGTCCGACTCGCTACACAAGTACCGCACCTCTGACGACCTTATCCGCCTCACATCTTCGCTTGGTCTTCAGGCGCACAAGAACTGGTATTACTCGATGAAACTGCAACTCTATTCGCAGTTTGCCGCTGGGGTCAAGAGCAACGACCATAAGATTTATTCGGATTTCATGTCTCCGTTTGACTTGGACTTGGCGCTGGGTATGGACTACAAACTGGAATCGAAGAAGTGCCTAAAGGATTCAAAAGAGCATGTGCTGACAGGTTCGCTCAATCTTGCCCCCCTCACTTATCATCTTCGCTATGTGGACCGTCTGGCTCTCTCAAAGAGTTATGGTCTTGACGAGGGGAAACATGCGCTGAACACCTTCGGTTCGTCACTCACACTCACGATGAAATGGCAACCTTCGCGTTCCTTCAAGTACGAGACGCGCCTGTGGGCTTACTGCACATTCGATAATGTGCAAGCAGAATGGGAGAATACTTTTACTCTCCAGTTGTCAAGACTTATCTCTGCCAAACTGTTCCTCTATCCGCGCTTTGACGACAAAACAGAGCGCGATGAGAAAAACGGCTATTTCCAGTTCCGCGAATACTCCTCTATAGGTTTTGCGTATAGTCTGTAGGTGGGTTCGATTTACAGAACCCCACCTGTAATTATTTTTTAAGGGTATAAGAAATTGATTTCAAATCCTTGTCAGCAGAACTGTTGCCATAGAAGATGGTGTATTTGCCCGGAACGATGCGCATGGTATTCGTACTTTCGTCAAAGAATTCAAACATTTCTTCAGTTAAAGGAATACTTACTTGATGTTTCTCTCCGGCAGCACACGTCTCTCGGCGGAATGCACGGAGCGACTTGATAGGGCCGTTGGCATCTGCATCTTTTCTGATATAGACCTGAACGACTTCTGTGCCTGTCTGGTTGCCTGTGTTTGTGACAGGAATAATCAGTTCGTTAGACTTGATTTTGGCATCGCCAATCTCGAAGGAGGTATAAGAGAGTCCATATCCGAATGGATAGAGCGGATTGTTCATATAACGGTAGGTACGTCCCTTCATGCTGTAATCCTCATAATCAGGAAGCTGTGAAGTGCTCTTATAGAAAGTGACCGGAAGCTTGCCACATGGGTTGTAGTCGCCATAGAGCACGTCAGCAATGGCTGTTCCTCCCTGTTCTCCTGCATACCACACCTGAAGGATGGCATCGCAGGTCTTTGTCTCAGGCTCGAATGCAATGGCAGAGCCAGAACAGTTGATGAGCACAACTTTCTTGCCTGCCTCATGAAGTGCCTTCAGGAAGTTGCGCTGAACAGCTGGCAGTTCGATGTCGGTACGGTCGCCACCCTTGAAACCCATCAGGCGAACAGGCATCTCCTCGCCTTCGTGCTTCGGAGAGATTCCTCCTACAAACACAACTGTATTGCAGTCAGCAGTCTGACGGATAAGTTCAGCATAATCGATAGCATGTTCCTCACCGAAGTCGAACTTGAGATTGGCATTATAAGTCTCTATCTGTGCAAAGCGCACCTTGATATTATATGTTTTGCCGGTCTCAATGTGATAAGGTATCTGATTAGGAATAGTGAGCCATGTACGGTTTTTGATAAGGGATTTGCCGTTGACAAGGAGTTCAAAGTAACTGCTTGCCTCGAGATTGAACATGATATCACAAGTGCGCGGAGCCGTGAAGTTTGTCTCGTATTCTGCACCGAAATCCACCAGATTGAGCCCCGGGGCAAATGCGTAGTTGCCGTATGTCGTCTCGCTTAATGGTTCAGCCAACTGACGGACGGCAAATGGTTTGCCAGAAAACTCACGGTTGTTCCAGAATGTACCTTTCATACCTTTCTGCCCATCAATAGAGCAGAGGGAGTAGAAAGACTCTAGAGTCTTGTCGTTCACCCAGTCGCAACCTTGGAAATACACAACATTTTCCTTGCCAATCTTATTGCTGATGCCCTGAAGTATGTTCACGGTCTGGCGAGGAGTACCGTTGTAATTTCCCCACATCATAGTCGTGTTGTCTGCATTCGGACCGATGACTGCCACCTTGTTGCCTTTTTCCAAAGGAAGCACCCCATCATTCTTGAGCAGAACCTGTGACTCATGAGCCATGTCGAGCGCTATCTTCTGATGCTCGTCACAATTAACCACCGAATAAGGAATCTTTGACCACTCCACAAGTGACGGGTCGTCCATCTCACCAAGTTCAAAACGACCTTCGAGCAGACGGAGCACATGCTTGTCTATTTCCTCCTCTGTGACAACGCCTTTTTTAACGGCTTCGGGAATGCTCCTGTAAACATAATTGAAGCCACACTCCACATCCGTTCCGGCCATAGTGGCTTGACCTACAGCATGAACGGCGTCCGGTGATGTCTTGTGTGACTGCCAGAAATCACTCACGGCACCGCAATCGGACACGACCATATATCGAAACCCCCATTCGTCACGGAGAATCTGCTGAAGGAGTCTTGTATTTCCGCAACAAGGCTCGTTGTCCCAACGCTGATAGGCACACATCACCTCACGCACCTTGGCATCCTGTACAGCCACCTTGAAGGCAGGAAGATACGTCTCCCAAAGGTCACGTGGCGTCACATCCGTGATGTTGGCAGTATGGCGTGTGTATTCTGGTCCGCTGTGGATGGCATAATGCTTTGCGCAGGCATAGAGCTTCCTATATTTGGAATCTTCAGGACCTTGCAGACCCTTTATCACTTCCTTTCCCATGACGGATGTCAGATACGGGTCTTCACCGTATGTCTCCTGTCCGCGCCCCCAACGAGGGTCACGGAATATGTTGATATTAGGTGTCCAAACGGAAATACTATGGAAACGCTGGTCCTGATACCCGTCTGCCAACCACTTGTTGTAAGTGGCACGAAACTCGTCGGATGTGGCATTGAACACCTTATACACTAATGCGTTGTCGAATGATGCAGCCATCCCGATAGGTTCTGGGAAGACTGTAACATTATCTTGGTTGGCAACTCCATGAAGAGCCTCACTCCACCAGTTGAAACCTTTGATGCCAAGACGCGGTATCGGTTGGGAAATGTCTTGCATCAGGATTGCCTTTTCCTCAAGAGTCAGTTGCTTCAGCAGATCTGCCGCACGTTCCTTTGGCGACAAATTAGGATTCCTGTAAGCCTGAGCCATACAGTTCTGCTGTGAACATAATAAAAGGCAAAGACTCATGGCAAGTCCGAGTCCTGTCCGCCTTAGTATTACTGAAAAATTAACGCCGATAGAGAATAACGGCCAACTGCCAAAAAGATGTTTTCCAAATGTTTTCATAGTTAAGTCTAATATAGATATGATTTATATACTTTTTTAGGGTCTGACGCTCGATTCAGTGGAACTCCTTTATCCGCTGTTCTTCTTCAAGTCGGCAAATGAGCAGGGTGTCGCCCTGTTCTGCCACTACATAACCGTCAAGCCCCTGTATCACCACCTTGCGCTCTTCGGCACAATGGATGACGCAATTGGATGTGTCATACACTTGCACGTCGCTTCCGATAAGCGCATTTCCATAGAGGTCTTTCTTCATCTGTTGCAGAAGTGACCCCCACGTGCCTATGTCGCTCCAGCCACAGTTGGCAGGATGCACATAGATTTCTTCTGCCTTTTCCATAATGGCATAGTCCACAGAGATATTGTCGCAGTCAGGGAAATGCTCATCGATGACGCTCTGCTCCTCGTCTGTGCCATACTGTGGCATGAGTCGTTCAAACATCTGTGCCATGGCAGGCTGATAGATGCGGAAAGCGTTGATGATGGTCTCAACGTGCCATACGAAGATGCCCGCATTCCAAAAATAGTTTTTCTGGCGTATATATTCCTTTGCCGTGTCAACGTCAGGTTTCTCGCGGAACGAATCTACGCGGAAGAGTTCCTTATTCCTCAACGTGGATTGTTTCATATCAGCCTGAATATATCCGTAGCCCGTCTCTGGGCGTGTGGGATTGATGCCCAAAGTAACGATGGAATCTGTCTCGGCTGTAAACCGCAGACAACCCGTGATGATGCGTTGAAATTCAGGTATGTCCATCACGATATGGTCGGATGGCGTGATGACGATATTGGCATTACTGTCTTCTTTCTTTATGCGGAAAGAGGCGTAGGCGATACATGGTGCCGTGTTGCGACGGCAAGGCTCAAGCAGGATGTGTGACTGGGGCACGTCAGGCAGTTGCTCTGCCACGATATGCTGGTAGCGTTTGTTCGTCACCACCCACACGTCTTTTTCGCTACATATACCCTTAAACCTGTCCACCGTCAACTGTATCAGCGTCCTGCCACATCCCAATACGTCAATAAACTGCTTCGGACATTCTTCGGTGCTCATAGGCCAGAATCTGCTGCCTGCACCACCTGCCATTATTACCACATGATTAGCCATAACCGTTTCTTTCTGTGTTATTGTTTCTTATTTCTGTTCTTATTGATAACTTTCTTTATCACCACAAATCCAATGGCAATGACGACAATAATGATGATGCCCCACTTTATGTAGTCGGCATAATAGAGTATCTGGTCGTCAAGTTCGTTTTCTGGTACGAAACTATGCAGATACCACCCAAGTAGTGCCAGTATCGCGTGCCATGCTGTTGCACCGATGGTGGTGAAGATGAGAAACTTCCAATAGTTCATCTTTGCCAGTCCAGCAGGGATGGAGATGAGGTGACGGATGCCGATGACGAGTCTGCCCGTTAGGGTTGCCACGATACCGTGATCATCGAAGTATCTCTCAGCGTGTTCCACCTTCTGCCTGTTGAGTAGGCATAATTTCCCAAGTCGTGATTCAGCGAAACGATATACTATCGGTCGCCCCACGAAGTATGCTACCCAATAGTTGATGCTTGCACCGATGTCGGCACCGATGGTGGCAAAGAGGATGATGAGCCATATATTTAGACTGCCTGCTGCTGCATGATATGCCGCCGGAGTCACCACCAGTTCTGATGGCACGGGTACGACGGTACTCTCTAGTAGCATAAGGAAGAGTATCGTGCCGTAGTTGAGGTTTGATAAAAGTGTTTGAAACATATATTATTCTCTTCCCTTTCAGGTTATTTCACCCAATACACATAATCTTTCTTGCGTGGTGTCGGTGCTTTCTCAGTCCCTTCGGCAGCGTAGCCGATGACGCAATGGCCGATGCCCTCGTATTCCTCGTTTATGCCAAGTGATTGTAGGATAGCCTTTCCTTCCGCGCTTTCAAATTCTTCTTTGGCACGGTGTATCCAGCATGAGCCGAGCCCGAGACTGTGTGCTGCGAGCATGAGGTTCTGCATCACTATCGACCCGTCGTAAACGTGCGTGTTGACGCTCTTTTTGGCGATGACGATAAGCACCACCGGTGCGCCATAGAAGGGGTCGGATGTCGTGCCGAGCACTTCTGCATTCATACGGCTGAGCTTGTCGCGCAGTTCCCTGTTGGTCACGGCGATGATGATAGGTGCTTGTGCGTTGCGCCCTGTTGGTGCATACGTGCCGGCCTCAAGAATCTGTTCTATCAGTCTATCATCAACAGCGGTCGGCTTGTAGTTCTTCACACTTCGGCGTGTGATGATATTGTTTATTACTTCATTCATGATTACGTTATTTTTTGTCAGTCCTTAAAAATTGTTGATTGGTAGCCCACGAGTCGCCATGTGCGGTCAGATGGTGAGCGGTAATATATCATTGCCTGATATTCGTTTTGTGTCTCGAAAAAATTGCCGTGAGAGGGCAGGGGAGTGCCGTGTACCCCATCCTTTGACATCAGTGCCTGATATGAGTAGTAGCCTTCTTTCTGCAGAATGGTAGCCTCGTAGCATCCCTTGCGGTGGTTGTAGTGCATCTTGTATTCGTCAGAGAACGTGTTATTTGTCCATACTCCTTCCAGGTAGACATCGTCTGGCATTTCCAGCGACATGATGCTATAATGCACCCAATGGTAGTCGCACAGATATTCCGAGTCGGTATTATTCCAGTTGCGTATGTAGAATGCACCATGTGGTGTCTCGTCGTAGAGATAGTTGCGTCTTGCCTCTACCGGTATGAGGAACGTATGGTAATAATTGCTTATGAAGCGCGTCGAGTCAATGCCCATTGATGTGACGTGCGGATTGAACATCTCAAACTTCAGGTATTCGTTGCCACCATTGAAGATAAGGTCTTTGTTGTGTGTCCATACGAGGCGGTCGTTCTGGATGTAGTTCGGCTTGACATTGATGACGGCATTGTCGCGCCTTCCGTTCTGCATGACGACGGTGTAAATCTGCGACAATGGGTCGGTGACGTTTATCCGTTGCTTGCTGTTGGTGGTGTTATAGACAAGCGTCATATCTACCTGCTGATGACTGCGGTTCACGTCAATGTCGGTGTTGCTACTCACCGTCAGCGATACTCCCATCAATGGCTCCACCACCATGAAACAAGCGCAGAACATAGCCTCGCCAGCATCCTCATCATAGACCGTCAGACGGTAGTTGCCACTCATTTTTAATCGGCAGTCGCCATTTGGTATGCGGATGTTGTAATGGCTGTAAAGCACCGTGGTGTTCAGGCTTTCCATAGCCACGTCCTCAAACGTTGCACCATTGAAGCCTTCTAGATAGGCACTTTCAAAGATTTCCTTTGATATTGTCCAGTCTGCCTCGCAGTGTTCCACCTTATAGACGTAACGATGGTAGTCGTGTGTCAGGTCGTCAAACTTTATTTCCAATAGGTCGTTACCACCGAGTGTCATCACAGGCATGGCAAGCCAATCGTTGTTCACCACCACCTGCACCGTGCGTATGCGCTCGTTGTAGATTTCATTCCGCTGTGCTTGCGCCGAGAGGCAAGCCAAGAGCAACAGTATCGTGATTATGATGTTTCTGCTTTTCAAAGCCACATTTTTAGTATGCAAACATCGGGTAGCCTTCCATTGTCTTGTTCACTTCGACACGTACTGTGGCTATCACGTTTTCGTCTTCCGGAGAGTTGAGTACAGTCTCAATCATATCTGCAATCTTCACCATGAGATCTTCCTTTGCCCCACGTGTGGTTATTGCTGGTGTGCCGAGGCGCAGTCCACTTGTCTGGAACGCACTGCGTGTGTCGTAAGGCACCATGTTCTTGTTTGCCGTAATGTCGGCAGCCACCAATGCTGCTTCTGCCACTTTTCCTGTCAGGGAAGGATATTTCGGGCGTAGGTCAACGAGCATGGAATGATTATCAGTGCCACCGCTGACAATCTTGAATCCGCGTTTCACGAGTTCCTCTGCCAGCACTTTGGCATTCTTCTGCACCTGTGTAGCATATTCCTTCCACGATGGCTCAAGGCATTCGCCGAAAGCCACAGCCTTGGCTGCAATGACATGCTCCAGCGGACCGCCCTGCTGCCCGGGGAACACGGCTGAATTGATAAGCATCGACATTGGTTTCACCTCGCCCTTCTTCGTGGTGTACCCCCATGGGTTAGGGAAGTCTTTGCCCATGAGAATTATTCCTCCGCGAGGTCCGCGCAATGTTTTGTGTGTGGTTGATGTGACGATATGTGCATATTTCACAGGGTTGTCAAGCAGTCCGGCAGCGATTAGTCCGGCAGGGTGAGCCATATCCACCATAAGTAATGCTCCAACCTCGTCGCATATCTGTCGCATACGTCTGTAATCCCATTCGCGAGAGTAGGCACTACCACCGCCGATGATGAGTTTCGGATGACACTCCTTGGCTATGCGCTCCATCTCGTCGTAATCCACCATTTCCGTGTCTTTGTTCAACGGATAAGCAACAGGCTTGTACAGCAGTCCGCTCGTGTTCACAAGTGAGCCGTGCGACAGGTGCCCGCCCTGTTCCAGAGACAGCCCCATAAAGGTGTCGCCCGGTTTTAGGCATGCCAACAATACGGCAGCATTAGCCTGTGCACCGGAGTGTGGCTGGACATTTGCAAATTCTACACCGAATAGTCGGCATACACGGTCAATGGCAAGGCGTTCCACCTCATCCACCACCTGGCAACCGCCATAGTAACGCTTTCCTGGCAGTCCTTCGGCATATTTATTTGTCAGGCATGAACCCATGGCCTGCATCACCTCGTCTGATACAAAATTCTCTGATGCTATCAGTTCGATACCTCTTTTCTGTCGCTGGTGCTCCTCGGCTATCAGTCCGAACACTTTTTCATCTTTTCTCATAATTTCTAATTTTCGTTATATTCTTATCTTTTTTGCTCTGTCCATTTCGCGACGGTCTTCTTTTTCTTTCATTGTCTGCCGTTTGTCAAACATCTTTTTACCTTTGCACAGCGCGATGTCCAGTTTCGCACGTCCATGATTGTCTATGAACAGCAACAAGGGCACGATGGTATAGCCCGTTTGTTTCGTTGCAGACAGGAGTTTGCGTATCTCGGCACGATTGAGCAATAGTTTGCGGTCGCGTTTTGTCTCGTGGTTATTGTAACTGCCGTAGAAGTAATGTGAGATGTTCATTCCCTTCACCCACATCTCACCATTGATAATCTGACAATAGGTGTCAACAAGCGAGGCTTTCCCCGCCCTGACAGATTTTATCTCTGTCCCTGTAAGCACAATACCGGCAGTGTACTCCTCAATGAAGAAGTATTCAAACCCCGCTTTTTTGTTTTTTATCTGTATAGGGCTTTTCTTCCGTATTTCCTGCTCCTGTTTGTTCATTACAATAATAATGAGTGTGCCGCGAAGTTAGTGTATGGCGAGTGAAATACAAAATAATGGTTGTCTAAATTTATTATACCTTATATAAAAAGTAAAAACGACCGCTTTCACAAGTAGTCGTCTTCATAAATAGGTATTAGTTTTTTAAAGGTATAAAGATTGTTTTCAGGATAACTGTTGCAAATGTCGCGTGATTTTTTGTTGTCTCCAAATATTTTTATAAAAAAAAGCACAATACACAATTGTGTGCGAACACACAGGTGTTTATTTCTTCCAGTGCTTGGTGATTTTATATCCGAAACGGGAGAACAATATCTCAAGCAACAGTTCGATGAGTGCTGATGTAAGTGAGCAGAACAGTACCTGTTTTAATGTCCATCCGAACAGTGGCAGGCTTACCACCATTGCAAATGTGAGGTTGTCGGTAATCTGACCGAATGTCGTGGACGTAAAACTGCGTATGGCAAATGCAGAATAGTTGTCTTTGTGCATCATGCGCCCCATTGACATATTTGTTGCAGAGTTCACTATTGAACCGAGAGCCATTGCCAGTGCCGACCCGAGCACTATCCATGTAGAACCGCCGATGGTATTGTTCAGTGCGGTGTTCACTTCCACCATGTTCGTTTCGTAGTATTCACCCCACATCCCCGGTGCCAGTGCCACCAGCTTGAAGATTCCGAACATCAGCAGGTTAATGGCTATAGCAAAGATTGATACCCGTGTGGCTGCTTTTCCGCCATACACCTTGCAGATGCAGTCCATGATAAGGAACGGGATCCATGACAACACGACTCCACAGTCAAGTGCTATCCACTCGCTGTGAAACAGTTCCTTGTTTGCCAGCAGATTCATAGCCACCACCGTCACAACAAACAGCGAGAGTGCCACCGGTGGCATCTGTGTCAGTGTCTTTCGGTAGTTTTCTATTTCTTTCTGTAAACTGTGCAGTATCATCGTTTTTTCTTGTGCTCTGCAAAGTTACAAATGATTCGCAATTTTTTATTTACGATTTATGATTTTATTTTGTACTTTTGACCTCGTTTAATATATAAGGAATACGATGAGAAGTGTTGTTAAACTTAAAGGAGGCTTGGATATAGACCTTGTCGGCAAAGCTCGTCAGCAGTTGATGAGTGTGAGCCAGACATCAACGGTTTATGCTTTGTGTCCTGACGATTTTGTCGGCATCAAGCCACGCCTGCTCGTCAAGGTCGGCGATGAGGTGAAGGCCGGCGAGGCTTTGTTTGAAAATAAGAAATATCCAAACGTAAAGTTTGTTTCGCCTGTCTCGGGCACGGTCACAGATATTGTGCGTGGCGATAGGCGCAAGGTGCTGTCTGTGCAGGTTAGAAGTCAAGAGCCAATGGCTGGTCTTCAACCTTCAACCTTAAGTCCTCAACCTTCCTCTCCACAGGAGATAATGGCTCTGTTGGCAGAGCGTGGACTGTTGGGCTACATCACGCAGATGCCTTATGCCGTGAGTGCTGATGATGAGCGTCTGCCGGATGCCGTGTTTGTGTCGCTGTTCCGCGATATGCCGTTGTCTGCTGATGTGGATTTCTGTCTGCAGGGCAGGGAAGACGATTTCCGAAAGGGCATAGAGGTGCTTGCAAAGGTGGCTCCTGTGTTTATCGGCATCAGGGACGGAGAAGAAAATGCTTCGCTTCTGGATGATATTCCAGCCACCATCACGGCTTTTCGTGGAAAATGTCCTGTTGGCAATGTTAATGTGCAGATAAATCATGTGCGTCCGATAAACAAGGGTGACCGCATTTGGACATTGGAACCTGAGGTGGTGGTCTTTATCGGCGAGTTGTTCCGTCACGGACAGGTGTCGTTCCGCAAGAGGATTGCCGTCTGTGGTAGCCAGGTGGCAGAGCCTTGTTATGCTGATGTGGTGATAGGTCAGCAGGTCGCTCCGCTCCTTACGGCGGTGGATTCAGGTGATAATGTGCGTCTTATAAATGGTAATGTGCTTACCGGACGGAGAATCTCATCTGACGGCTTCGTGGGTGCTCATGCCTATGAGTTGACAGCTATCCCTGAGTGTAGTGATGATGCCGAACTGCTGGGGTGGATAATGCCGTTGTGCATGCGCAGGAAGAAATCTCCGGATGCGCGCATCAAGGGCGGAAAGAGACACATGATAATGAGTGGTGAATACGACAAGGTGCTACCTATGGACATCTATGCAGAATATCTGATCAAGGCCATCACCACGCAGGACATTGACCGCATGGAGCAGTTAGGCATCTATGAGGTTGCCCCTGAGGATTTTGCTCTGGCAGAGTATGTTGATTCCTCGAAACTGGAGTTGCAGCGTATCGTCCGCGAGGGTCTTGAAATGTTGAGAAAGGAGAACGAATGATGAAAAAACGATTGAGAAAATATATTGACAGTGTGCGTCCTCACTTCGCTGAGGGTGGACGCCTGCATGCCTTACGTAGCGTCTTCGATGGCTTTGAGACGTTCCTCTTTGTGCCGCGCGACACAGCCTCTTCAGGCACTCACATACATAGTGGCGTTGATTCGAAGCGCATCATGTCATACGTCGTCCTGGCTCTTATGCCGGCGTTGTTGTTCGGCATGTATAATGTAGGGTGGCAGAATTATGCTGCTGCAGGTACGCTCGCTACGGCTTCACCTATAGCGATATTTCTTTATGGCTTCCTTGCTGTCTTGCCGAAGATTGTTGTGAGTTATGTCGTGGGGCTTGGCATAGAGTTTATCGTGGCTCAGTGGAAAGGGGAGGAGATACAGGAGGGCTTTCTCGTGTCTGGTATCCTCATCCCTATGATAGTGCCGGTGACGTGTCCGTTGTGGATGCTTGCCTTGGCGGTGGCTTTCGCTGTGATTTTTGCAAAGGAGATTTTCGGCGGTACGGGAATGAACATCCTCAATGTCGCTCTTGTGGCGCGTGCGTTCCTTTTCTTCTCTTATCCTTCGTCGATGGCTGGCGATTGCAGTCTGTGGATAGCCAATGGCACCCTGTTGGGGTTGGGAAATGAGCTTCCTGATGTCCTGTCGCAAGCTACGCCGTTGGGCGAGGTGGCTGCTGGTGCCACTCAGATGAGTTACTCTTTGGTGGACTGCATCACAGGTTTCATCCCGGGCAGTATTGGTGAGACGAGTGTCATCGCCATTGCTCTCGGTGCGCTGTTTCTTTTGGTGACAAAGGTGGCAAGCTGGCGCACGATGTGTAGCGTCTTTCTCGGTGGCATACTGACGGCAATGCTCTTCGGTGCGCTGGGCATGACTCCGTTGGCATGGTATGAGCATTTGGTGATAGGTGGCTTCTGCTTCGGTGCGGTGTTTATGGCTACTGACCCTGTGACGGGTGCGCGCACTCATACGGGGCAGTACATCTATGGCTTCCTCATCGGTGTGGTGGCTGTCATGGTGCGTGTGATGAACCCGGGTTACCCTGAGGGCATGATGCTTGCCATTCTGCTGATGAATGTGTTTGCACCGCTCATTGACCATTGTGTCGTGAGCCGTAATATATCAAAAAGAATGAAGAGATTATGAAACTGAATACTAATTCCAACACTTATACCCTCATCTATGCCTCTGTGCTTGTGATTGTAGTGGCTTTTCTTTTGGCTTTTGTCTATCAGGCGTTGAAGCCCATGCAGGACCGTAATGTGGAGTTGGACACGAAGATACACAAGTTGAATGCGCTCAATCAGCGCAACCTTGACAAGAACGACGTTGAGGCTCTGTTCGCGAAACTTTTTGTCGAGTCCCTCACCACATCTTCTGGCGTGGAGTATGAGGTGTATGACGTGCAGGGGGCAAGGAAATATCTTGTGCCTGTTAGGGGACAAGGTCTGTGGGGGCCTATCTCTGGTTATATTGCTGTGGATGCTGACCGTCAGACCATTTTTGGTGCTGACTTCCAGCATGAGAGCGAGACGGCAGGACTCGGGGCACTCATCACCGAGCAATGGTTTCAGGAGGAGTTCTGTGGCAAAAAGATTTTTGCAGCAGACTCGTCTAATGTCGCCGTCACCGTCTGCAAGAAGGGCAACCACGGTGCTTTGGCTGATGAGAATGTCGTGGACGGCATCACGGGGGCTACGCTCACCTCGAATGGTGTCGATGCCATGCTAAAGGATGGTTTAACAAAATGGATTGCAACGCAACATGAAAAATAAAGACGCATTATTATCTCCGCTGAACAGGGAGAACCCTGTCATGGTGCAGGTGCTGGGCATCTGTTCGGCACTTGCTGTCACATCGCAACTGGAGCCTGCCATCGTCATGGGGCTTTCGGTGACGGTCATCACGGCATTTTCAAATGTCATCATCTCTATATTGAGAAAAACAATTCCTAATCGCATTCGCATCATCGTGCAACTGGTGGTGGTGGCAGCATTGGTGACCATCGTCTCGCAGGTGCTGAAAGCTTTTGCCTATGATGTCAGTGTGCAGCTGTCCGTCTATGTGGGACTGATCATCACAAACTGTATTCTCATGGGGCGTCTTGAGGCGTTTGCCATGAGCAATGCGCCGTGGTCGAGTTTTCTTGACGGCGTGGGCAACGGACTTGGTTATGCCATGATTCTTGTCATCGTGGGTGCTGTCCGCGAATTGTTGGGCAGTGGCACGCTGTTGGGCATTCATCTTGTGCCACAGGCTCTGTATGATGTTGGTTATGTGAACAATGGTATGATGACAATGCCTGCCATGGCACTCATCATCGTAGGGTGTGTCATCTGGGTGCATCGTGCATTCTTTTATAAAGAGGAAAAATAAGGAAGAGATATGGAACACATGATAAGCCTTTTCGTCCGCTCCATCTTTGTGGACAATATGATTTTCGCCTTCTTTCTCGGCATGTGCTCGTTTCTTGCCGTCTCCAAGTCGGTAAAGACATCTTTCGGACTGGGCATTGCCGTCACATTCGTGCTGGTCATCACCTGTCCGGTGAATTATCTCCTGCAGACGCAGATGCTCAGTGCCGAGGGTGTGATAGGTATTGACCTGACATTCCTGAGTTTCATTCTTTTCATTGCCGTCATTGCGGGCATCACTCAGCTGGTGGAGATGTTCGTGGAGCGTTTCTCACCGTCTCTCTATGCAGCGTTGGGCATATTCCTGCCGTTGATAGCGGTGAACTGTGCCATCATGGGTGCTTCGCTGTTTATGCAACAGAGGATAAACCTCTCGCCGACGAGTAGCCAGTATATCGGTGGCGTGGGCGATTGCGTGGTCTATGCTCTTGGCAGTGGCATAGGGTGGCTACTTGCCATCACAGCTATGGGTGCCATACGTGAGAAGATGGCATACTGTGACGTGCCGAAGCCTTTGCGCGGATTGGGCATCACGTTCATCACCGTGGGGCTTATGGCAATGGCGTTTATGTGTTTCTCTGGTTTGAAACTTTAGTTGTATGGTTATGGATACGAATTTTATTTTAGCGAGCATAGGCATCTTCTTGGGTGTCATTCTGTTACTTGTCATTGTGTTGCTCATTGCCAAACGCTACCTTTCGCCGAGCGGTAAGGTGACGCTCACCGTCAATGGCGACAAACATTTTGAGGTGGAGCAGGGCAGTAGTCTTCTGCTCACGTTGGCAACGGATGCTGACATCCATCTTTCCAGTGCTTGTGGTGGCAAGGGCAGTTGCGGACAATGCAAGGTGCAGGTGGTGGCAGGTGGAGGAGAGATTCTCGACTCGGAGAAGCCACATTTCACGCGCCGTCAGGTGAAAGACCATTGGCGTCTCGGTTGCCAGTGCAAGGTGAAGGGCGATATGGAGATAAAGGTGCCTGAGTCTGTGCTTGGTGTCAAGGAGTGGGAGTGTGAGGTCATCTCCAACCGTAATGTTGCAACATTTATAAAGGAGTTTATCGTGCAGTTGCCTGAGGGTGAGCACATGGATTTCCTCCCCGGCTCGTATGCACAGATACGCATACCAGAGTTTGAACTCTCCTATGCCGACTACGACCGCTCGCTCATCACCGATGAGTATCTCCCATCGTGGGAGCATTTCAACATGTTCAGTCTTAAATGTCGCAATACCGAGCCTACGGTGCGTGCCTATTCCATGGCGAACTATCCTGCTGAGGGCGACCGTATCATGCTCACCGTGCGCATAGCCACACCGCCGTTTAAGCCAGACCGTAGCGGTTTCATGGATGTCAATCCGGGCATTGCCTCATCGTATATCTTCTCGCTCAAACCGGGCGACAAGGTGTTGATGAGCGGACCGTATGGCGATTTCCATCCTATCTTTGACTCGAAGAAAGAGATGATATGGATAGGTGGCGGAGCGGGTATGGCACCGTTGCGCGCACAGATTATGCACATGACAAGGACGCTCAACACGCGCGACCGCCAGATGCACTATTTCTATGGTGCACGTGCGCTCAATGAGGTGTTCTACCTTGATGACTTCCTGCAGTTGGAGCGCGAGTTTGATAATTTCCACTTCCATCTGGCTCTTGACCGTCCTGATGCTGCGGCAGATGCAGCAGGAGTGAAATACACCGCTGGCTTTGTGCATCAGGTGATGTACGACACTTATCTCCATTCGTGCGAAGCACCGGAGGACATAGAGTATTATATGTGCGGTCCCGGTCCGATGAGTGCATCGGTCAACAAGTTGCTCTATTCGCTCGGTGTGGAGGAGGAGTCAATCATGTACGACAATTTCGGAGGATAAATGATAAATATTAAATAGATTATGAATTCAGACAAATTTCTTTTTGAGAACGCCACGGCATGGGAGCCGGCAGGCGAGCGCGTAGTGCGCCAGATTATGGGGTATAATGATGATATCATGCTCGTGAAGGTGAAGTTTGAGACAGGTGCTGTGGGCACGCCTCACACTCATCCGCACACGCAGAGCACGTTTGTGGCGTCGGGCAAGTTTGAGTTCACCATCGGTGGCGAGACAAAGACCGTCTCTGCCGGTGACGGACTCTATATGGAGCCTAACGTGGAGCATGGTTGCCGTTGCATTGAGGCAGGTGTGCTGGTGGACTGCTTCTCACCGATGCGCAGAGACTTCCTGCACTGATGATGTGATTCCTATTGCATCGTGAAATAACAGAAAAAGGGGTGTGTCAACAGTAAGTTTGACACACCCCTTTACATTATTTATGCCGTGTCATAGACCACGGGCATTCTTACACACCGATAAGGTGATTATAGCACGATGTCGTGCCCAGTGCAGTCAGCAGCGCGGTCAGTACAGACACGGCAAACTGCAGAATAGTTTTTATCACTTCTTTGTTCATAGTTTCTTTAATTGTAATTATTTTTCTGTTTCTCGCAGAGCAAATCTTGCCTCATTCTGAGGTGTTGCCAGAAATTATATTTCTTTCATCAAGCAAGCTTTCAAAAGAAATCTCCTTTCCGTCAAGCCATCTTCGATGTCTCAAGATTTGTCGCAGAGAGCAGAGCGCAAGCATAGCTTGCTACGCGGAGAGGTAAAAATGTTTTGCCAGTTAATTTGTCAATCATTTATCCCTCATCACTCGCAAAAACTCTGCGTAGCACCTGCAAGGTGCGTCTCTGCCCTCTGCGTACAAAATTCAAAGTTCACAGAACTTTGAATTTTGCTCTGCGAGAAAACATAAAAACTCAATGAGAACTAAAAATAGGAATCGAGAAATGTTGACCGCACGCATGATTTCCGACAAACGCTCGATTAGGCTTCGACAAGCGCTCGTTTGCCCCTCGACAAACGCTCGTTTGTGCCTCGTCTTCCCATCGTTTGTGAGCAGTCAAGCGGAGGCTCGTTTCCAGTCGTCCGAAGTCGCGGAACAGACGCTCCAATCGAAGGGATTCCCCGATGCCGTCTTGGGGGTGTCGCGATGCTGTCGAAGGGGTGCTGTGATGCCGTGCATAGCATCCCTTCGATGGTTATACGGAGCCCCTTCGATGGTTATACGGAGCCCCTTCGATGGTTATACGGAGCCCCTTCGATGGTTATACGAGACCCCTTCGATGGTTATACGGGACTCCCTCGATGGAAATCCGAATTCCCCTTGATGAAAATCGGGATGGTGGGGAGGAGAGTGTCAGAACTGTCCGTCTGAATATCCGAAGTATTTTGTAAAGAATGTTTTCATCCGCTCTATCACGCGCTCCAGTGTGCCTTGCCTGTTCGCATCAGGGTCGAAAGGATTGATGGCAGGAAGGATATTGTTGAGTTCCAGTCCGCCTTCGGGCACATATCCACGGGTGAAAGCCATTTCGATAAATTCCACAGCCTTGTCGTGCTTCAGATGTTCTTCTGTGATGAGTATGTCAAATTCTTTTTTCTTCTGGATGTTGATATGTTCCTTCCATTTCTCGTACACATCATCATCTGGTGTCATGCTCTTTATAAAGTCTTCAATGAGTTCTTTTTTGTCTCTCAGGTCGGGGCTTGATATTATCGCTTTGTCAATGCGTATCTTGATTTCTTCGTCTTTGCAGTGGCTGTCGTGATAGAGCTTTACGAGATAGAGAATATAGTCAATGTTCACTTCCACATGCTTGACGAGTTCCATTTCAAACTCTATATCGTCGTTCACATTTGTCTTGTCGCTGTTATGCTTTGTGCCGTAGTAGTCGTGCAGGTCGATATAGACGCTTGTATAGTCCTGCATTTCCCGCATCGTCATCGGATTGAGTGACGGGAACTGGTCAAAGCAGCTCAGGATATTGATATACCGTAGCACGTTGCCATAGAGTTTTATAAATTCCCGTTCTTTCTTTTCTCCCACAGGTATGGTGCCGGGCATGACAAGCCGTTTCAGTTCCTCCACGAGTTCCTGATAGCCTTTCACATGGCATCCTTTCCCATCGGTATAGCCGTAGAAATAGTCGTCAAACGGTCGCAGTATGACGGTGCCCTGTGCTTCTTTGTCGCCAAAGAGCGACAGTGCCTTGTTGGTGGCTGTCTCAAGGTTGCGGAAGCACACTATGTTTCCAGCGTTTTTCAGCGTGTTCAGTATGCGGTTTGTACGGCTGTAGGCTTGTATCAGTCCGTGATATTTCAGGTTTTTATCCACCCAAAGGGTATTCAGTGTGGTGGCATCGAATCCGGTGAGAAACATGTTCACTACGATCAGTATATCTATCTCGCGGTTTTTCATGCGTAGCGACACGTCCTTGTAGTAGTTAGGGAATTTCTCGGCAGATGTGTCGTATGAGGTGTTGAACATACTGTTGTAGTCGGCTATGGCTGCATCCAGAAAGTCGCGACTGCTTTTATCCAGTCCCTCGGTGTTGTCAGAGTTTTCGTCTTCGATATTTTCTTCTGCTTCCTCATTGACGCCATAAGAGAAGATGGTGGCTATTCGGAGACGTTTGTTTATCGGCAGTTCGCTCATCTGCTTTTTGAACTCGTTGTAATAGAGTTTCGCAGCATCAATGTTCTGCACTGCCATTATGGAGTTAAACCCGTTGAGACTTCTTTTTATGTGTGTCTCTTCGTAGTCTTTGTCTGTGAAATGCTTCACCACGTCTGCCACGTCTTCCAACTGCTTGAAGATGTATGTGCTCGTCAGTTTGGTCTGTTGGGCATAGTGTTGCAGGATATATTGTGTGACGTTGCTTATGCGCTGTGGTGCCATGAGGGCTTTTTCGCGCTCTATGTCCCACACCTGTTGCGACTCAATCTGTTTCTTGTTTTTCATCGTGCTGACGTAGGTCACGCGGAACGGTAGCACGTTATGGTCGCGTATGGCATCCACGATGGTGTAGGTGTGCAACTGGCGTCCGAACACTTCGGCAGTGGTCTTCAGCAGACCGTGGCTCGCTTTCACGTTTTCGGCAAAGATAGGTGTGCCGGTAAAGCCGAAGATATAGTATTTCCTGAATTTCTTGACGATGGCATTGTGCATGTCGCCAAACTGTGAGCGGTGGCACTCGTCGAAAATCATCACCACATCCTTTTCGTAGATGTCGTGTGCAGGGAAACGCTTGATGAGTGACGAGAGTTTCTGTATCGTGGTGATGATAATTCGGCATTTAGGGTTTTTCAGTTGTGCCTCAAGGATTTTTGTCGATGTGTTGCCGTTGGCAGCTCCCTTATGGAAACGGTCGTATTCCTTCATCGTCTGGTAGTCGAGGTCCTTACGGTCCACCACAAACAGCACCTTGTCTATGAACGGGAATTTTGTGGCGAGCCGTGCCGCCTTAAATGATGTCAGTGTCTTGCCCGAGCCTGTGGTGTGCCACACATATCCACCGCCGTCTATCGTGCCTTGTCGGCGAGTGTTATAGGCTTGTGTTATGCGAGTGAGTATCTGCTCTGTGGCTGCTATCTGGTAAGGACGCATCACGAGCAGTATATCCTGTTCGGTGAGCACGCAGAAGCGTGTGAGCACGTTGAGCAGGGTGTGGCGTGAGAAAAATGTGGCTGTGAAATCCACAAGGTCGTTGAGCACCTTATTGTCAGCGTCTGCCCAGTAACTGGTAAACTCAAATGAGTTGCTGGTCTGGGGGCGGTTTCTGTTTCCGCCTCGTCTCATCTCTTTCAGATGATTGTCGCGTGTGGTGTTGCTGTAGTATTTTGTCTGTGTGCCGTTGCTCACCACGAATATCTGTACATATTCATACAGTCCGTTCCCTGCCCAGAATGATTCTCTGCCGTAGCGGTTTATCTGGTTGAAAGCCTCCTTAATGCTTTTCCCTCGCTGTTTGAGTTCGATGTGCACCAGTGGCAGACCATTGACCAGTATGGTGACATCGTAGCGGTTGGGGCGTTTGCCGTCCCACACCTCGTATTGGTTGATCACTTGTGTGCGGTTGGCATGGACATCGTCTTTCCTTATGAGGTAGATGTTTCTCTCCTCGCCATTGTCGCATTTCAGGGTCTTTACAAAGTCGGTCTGGATGGTGCGTGTCTTGTCTATTATGCCTTTGCCCTCTGAGGCTATCTCGGTGCGGAAGAAGCGGCTCCACTCCTTGTCGGTGAAGTGGTAGTGGTTCAGCTCTTCCAGTTTTATGCGCAGGTTGTGGATGAGCTGTTCCTCATGGTGTATCTCTACGTACTCGTACCCTTGCCGTTGCAGTTGCTTGATGAATGAGCGCTCAAGGTCTGCTTCGGTCTGATAGCCCTCGTCCTGCACTGCCTCTTGTCGCTCATAGTGAGCCACAACGGTGGATTTGTCGTTCTCGACCACGATTTTATATCTTTCGTCTGTCATCGTTTTGTGGTTTTTTATAGTTCTCTATAGTCTTCTATAGTTTTCTATAGTTATCTATAGCCCTCTATCGCCCCTATAGCTCTCTATCATCTTTTCCAGTTCTTCGATTCTTTGCTTCTGTTTGTTGTAGGCGGTGAGGGCTCTTTCCCTCAGGTCTTGGTAGGCGGCTTGCTGTGAGGATAGCCTCTGGCGCAAGTCCGTGTTTTCTTCTTTCAGCCGTTTCAGCTCTTCGTCTTGCTCCGTGCGGTAGCCTGTACGCGCCTTATGCATACGCTCTTTTATGCCTCCCTCCTCCACAAAGGTCTTTTCAAGCTTGTTGAGATAGCGGTTTATCATCGCATCCATCTGGTAACATAGGGTTAGACCTATGTTTGCCATTTCTTCTTGACTCCATGTCTCGGCTGGTTTCTCGTAGTCGCTCCATTCGTTGTGTTGCTTTGTAAATTCTTGCAATCCTTGAAAGCGAGGATGAGCGGATTGCCATACTGGCAGATTATGAGCAGTGAGAAAGTCCTTATAGTCTTCACGCAGTTCGCTGATGCTGGCACGGGCTACATTTATCAGTTTCAGCTCCATCTCTGTCGAGGTCTTGCCGTCTTCTGAACCCTCCACGATATTCTGCTTCCCAGAGCGTGCTGCCTGTATCATCTGGTCAACGGTGCGGTCACCATACGTTGGCAGAAACCTACGGCAGAAGACTACGGTGAACTGATAGAGCGCATCCGACTTTTTATAAAGCCGCAAATCCTGCCATCTCGCCCCAGCCCGAAGCACTCTAAACTCTCTGTTCATTATTGTTTTTTTTTATGGTTCTTATAGTTCTCTATAGTTTTCTATAGCTCTCTATAGCTCTCTATTGTCTCTATCGCCTCTATCTCTTCTATCTCCTCTCAAAGGTCAGCAGTCTGTTGCGGTAGTGTTCATATTGCTGACGGCGAGCCTCTATCTCTGCCGGCAAGCCTTGCGAAAGGTCATTCACCAAAACCTCAAACTTATCAAGGATGGAAACGATGCGCTCCTGCTCCTCAAGAGAGGGGAATTTGAATTTGAATTTAGCCATAGCTTCTCCTTTTACTCTAATGACTTTTACACCATTTGCAGCTAATCTTTTTTGTTTGGCGAATAAATCAGTTTGAAATAAATAAGCCATGTATTTAGGATTTTGATTATGAGAATAAATATGTGCGTCACCACTTACGGCAACTTCTTTATCTCCCATCCAAGCACAAGCTTTACAACATGCTTCTACATCTTCGCTTGTAGTTGTAATAATTAAATTTCCATATTTTGCCTTTCGAAGTTTTATGGCATAACTTTCTTCAACAAAAGAAATTGTAGAATTTGTAAATGTTCCATAATAAGTATGTATTTGCCCATAATGTATACAAGGATATCCCGATTTTCTAAAATCTGATTTCAGGATGCCCGCACCTTTGGTGAAAGTGCCAAGTTCCCCTAATGAATATTCTCGCACCGGCTCATCGGGAGCGAAGTGAGTGAGGAGTTGGTTGCGATAATATTCGTATTGTTGCTTTCGCGCTTGCAGCTCCGCTTGCAGCTCCGCTGTAAGCGCAGTCATCTTGTCAAGTACTTCCACAATCCGCTCTTGAACCTCCATCGGAGGGAGAGGAATGAGAAAGTTTTCTGTAACCCCTATTGAAATTTGAGGCAAAGAACCCATTCCAAATGCAACATCCCTAAAATAATCAATATTATTTTTCAGTATATAATAGAGGAATTTTATACTGGTGGAATTATCTATCGTATAAGCCCACATCTCATTCTTAAAAGTGAAAGGCTTATCGTAAAATATTACATCTATAATTCCTCTTGATTGAACCAGAACTGCTGGAACTCTTGTGATATTTGCATTTGGAATGTCTTTCTCGTGGGCATCAATGATAGTTCTACCACCAGCAAAAATCCTAATTTCGCCATCTTTAGATGCAATTTCTTTCATTTTGGTGGCAGTAATAGGAGTACCTTTTATTCGTTTATAGTATTCTCCCAACTTCACATACTGCACTCCCTCGGGACAAAGGCGTTTTATCATTTGTTCAATGCTTTCCATAAGTTAATCCTCTTGCTTTTGAAATTCATAACATTAGTGTGTTTCTACATCTTCGATGCGCAAAGCCTACGATATCAATTTGGGACTCACTGCGTTCACCTCTCAAAATCGTTGACGTGATAAAACCATCACCCTAAATCTCCAAGTTCGAACTTGTAGATCTTCGGTTCCTCGTCTTTCATCTTTTTGATGAACATCAGCATGTAGATGGGTGCGTATGTCACGTTATCACGAGTCTTCAGGTTGTCATTGCACAATACAAGCGCCTCTCGAATGTTGTATTCCTCATTCCGCATCACATTGTTCAATGCCACATGACGATCATAGTTCTTGCCCGACTTCACTTCCAGCGGAATGACTTCAGTATTCATCTCCAGTAAGAAGTCAAGTTCACCTTGTTTCTTGTTCTGGAAGTAATATAGACTCCAGCCATGGGCATGCAACTCCTGAGCGGTAAGATTCTCATAGATAGCGCCATAGTTGATGTTCGTTTCTCCCTGAAGTATCTTCAGCTGAATGCCATCGGCATATTGACATGCCAACAGCCCTACATCGTTCTGGAAGAGTTTGAACAGGTTGCTCGCCTTGCTCAACACCAGTGGCACTTTCGGTTCTTCGGCACAATGCGTTGGTAAAGCCATATCCGCATCCCTCAGCCAAGTAAAACTGTTCTCGTGACGGCTGAACTTGAAGTGCTCGTTTAGGTTCTTCAGGATGAAGCGCTTATTCTTCGCATTCAACTCAGGCGGTATCAGGTCAAAGATGTTGTTGATATACAGCTTATCCTCGGGGTCATATCGTCCGATGTCTTTCTTGTAAAGTGACAGTATTGACCTCTGCTCCATCAGTACACGTTGCATGTCGTTAGTGTCCAGATACGTCTGCACAGCCGCAGGCATACCGCCCACCAGCAGGTAGAGGTTCACCAACTGCATCATCTTCTGGTGTACATACGCATCCACCGGTTTACGTTCCTCCCATGCCTCACGAATGGACTCAATCACAGCCTCCTGCACACCCACGGCACGGATGAACTCCTCCAAATCGCAAGGGTACATCTGCTTCTCGTCCATGTAACCTACAGGCACTGAACGTACGTTGTTTAGTTCCACTCCTAACAGACTACCGCTCAACGCCAGATGATAGCCATTATCTACAAACGCCTTCACCCACGTCATAACGTCCGGATATTCTTCCACCTCGTCAAAGAAAATCAATGTTCGCTCCTTGTCAATGGTCTCATTGGCATAAGCCGAAATGCGAAGCAGCACCTCCTTGATGTCGCCAGCACCTCGGACGATGTCGATCGTCTCAGGTTGCAACAGGAAGTTCATCTCTAACAGATGCCATCCAAGTCTCTCGGCTGCACGCCTCACAGCATAGGTCTTGCCCACCTGTCTGGCACCCGTCAGCAGCAAAGCCTTCTTCGTACTTCTAAAGTGGTTATCTATCCATTTATCCGCTTTTCTATGTATCATTATTTATGATTTGTCCGTTTGTCAATGTACAAAAATAATATATTTGTCCGTTTTTCCAACATTTATCTAGGAAATTCTAAAGCGTCTTTATCAGTTCATCTATCTGCTGGCGCAGTTCGCTTTCGTGACGGACGATTCTTGCTATTCGCTCATTCAGTTCGTCAATATCCACCTTCACAGTGGTGTCCTCTTTCTCCACGTAGGTGGATACGGAAAGATTATATTGCTGTGCCTCTATCTCGGCGGTGGTCACCACCTTACTGAAATAGTCCGTTTCCGTCTTATGGATTTGAGTCTCGTAAATCTTTTCTATGTTCTCATCGCTGAGCTTGTTCTTGTTGCCTTCGTGGATGAACTCGTTGCTTGCATCAATGAAGCACACACGGTTATCGCTCTTATTCTTCTTCAGCACGATGATGCAGGTGGCGATGGATGTACCGAAAAACAGATTTGACGGTAGTTGAATCACCGTATCAACGTAGTTGTTGCTCACCAGATACTGCCGTATCTTCTGTTCCGCACCGCCACGATAGAGCACGCCAGGAAACTCGATGATGGCTGCCGTCCCCTCAGCAGAAAGCCACGACAGCATGTGCATGGTGAAGGCGAGGTCTGCCTTGCTTGCCGGCGCAAGCACTCCCGCAGGCGAGAATCGTGGGTCGTTGATGAGTGTCGTGTCGTTAGCACCGTCCCACGGAATGGAATACGGCGGATTAGACACGATGGCATCAAAAGGCTCGTCGTATGTGTGGCGCGGATTCTTCAAAGTGTCGCCTTGCTGGATGTCGAAATGGTCGTAGTTTACGTTGTGCAGGAACATGTTCATACGGCAGAGGTTGTATGTCTTCAGGTTGATTTCCTGCCCGAAGAAACCGTCGATGACATTCTTTGTGCCGAGGATCTCCTTGAATTTCAACAGCAGTGAGCCACTGCCACAGGCAGGGTCATACACCTTGTTGACTGATGTCCTTCCGCTGGCGGCAATCTTGGCAAGCAGGAGACTGACTTCGGCAGGGGTGTAAAACTCGCCACCTTTCGTGCCCGAGTTCAGCGCATACATCTTGATGAGATGCTCGTAACAGATGCCGAACACGTCAAGCCCCGAATCCTGATATTTGGCAAACTCAAGGTCGCGGACACTCTCAAGGAGGGTCGTCAGCAGTTCGCAACGCTCTGCCACCGTACCGCCCAGTCCGGGGTCGTTAGTGTTGAAGTTGGAAAACAACCCCTTCACGTCGCTCTCGCTGGCTGTGCCGATGGCACTCTCCTCAAAGGCGCGGAAGTTGTTGGCAAGGGTGGTGTTCAGTTCGGGATTGTTTCTGGCATTGTTTGCCGTGTTTATGAACAGTTGGGATGGAAGTATGAAAAAGCCCTTGGCATTGATAATCTGTCCACGGGCGTTCTCTGCCAGTTCATCAGGCATACTGGTATAGTCGGGGTTCGCTACATTGGCTTCCTTCAAAAGATGGTTGCAGTAGTCGATGATGTCCTCCGAGATAAAACGATAGAAGAGACTGCCCAACATGAAGTCCATAAACTGCACTGGCGACACCTTGCCACCATGCACAAGGTTTGTGGCGGTCTTCCATATCAGATTGCCCAATTCGTTGCGAAGTTCGTCTGCTGTCATAAGGGTTTAAGTTTTTAGTTTATCTTGACAAAGATACGCCTTTTCTTTGATTTTCCCTTTTTGCTCGGCAATAAAATGTAAGCCGTCGGTCTTCGCTGTTGATTAGGGATTTTTAACATTGATTTCTCTGTGTAAGTCCTTGCATAGAAGCGATACATACACTAATTTTGTAGGAAGAAAGACCGCAGTGGTTGCGGTTTAATTTTTAATCTTTTTTTATGGACACCTATTTACAAAGGTTTTTTCAGGAATCAGTCACCAAAGGTCGTGCCGAAGATGAGAGTGTGAAAGCATCACGCCAGCGCATAAAAGATATGCTGATGAGGAATTCTGCATTTCTTGCCGATGCAAAGAATGCAATACGTAGTTTGCACTCGCAGAAACAGCGCGTGGCAGACTTGCAGACAGACATCGAAAAGTTGCAGATGGGCGTAGCCGTGCGTGATGCACAGATAAGTCAGCTTGAGAAAGACAAAGCAGCACGCGATGAGAGAATCGTGGCGCTGATGCAGGAGAATGACCGCCTCATGGAGCTTTTGGCTCAGTATGTGGGCGACTGGCACGAGCGAGATGATATGGAGCGGCAACATGACGCTGACCGCATCACCCTGCCCATGAAGCCCGTTCCCAAGCGCAGGAAGCGCAAGGCGAAGAAGAAAGAAGAGGTGCTGGAAGGCTGTCTGCCATTTTGTGACACTCCTACACTATTCGAGATACACCCTGTGGTGCAATCTGCATCCACCGAGGGCAACCTGTTTCCTCGTCACGATGAGGCGAAGAATATAAACGTGTCCATCACAAACAACTTTATGTCGGGCAGCTGCGCTCAGGTGCATCAATGATAAATATCTGACGATGATGAAAACGAAAATTATACACAATCACTTTGAGGCAGGGAGCAACTGCCAGATATTTCAAGCGCAATCCATCACGGGCAACGTCTTTGCCATGCCCGGGGCTACCGTCTGTCAGAACGCCACGGAAGCAACGCCCACATCCGATAAGGAAACCGCAGACGGAGCGGACGCAATGACAGCAGATTTGGTGAACAGACTCAAAACCGTCTTCTACAACGATGAAAAGGAAGCGGTGGACTTTCTTAAGAAGATAACAGGCTTGCGCGACACCGATATCGTCGCCCTTGTATCCCGACTCGTGGAGGAAAGAAAGATTAGCGACGTGTCATGCCGCAAACCGTTATGGCGGATACTGCATGATGCTGGCATATATAAAGCCGGAGATAAGAACTGGTTTGCCATGCTCAACAAACAATGAGATAAAAATAAAGGTCTAAAAATAGACTAAGAAATAGACTTCATTAGACTTTACTGGACTTTACTTGACAAGGACTCGGATATGCTCTGATTCCTTGTCTTTTTGCTTCCACACCCTAATACTTTTGCCCCGCAATCCGATGCAGGGGCAATGATGTCGCCTGCACTTCAGATAAGCGGATGCAGTATTTTTATGATAAGAAAGATTATACCACTGGGAAACAATCCAGAAAGTTTCGTCGCACTCTGGCAACTGCTGGAACGTACACGCATCGCACTGCGTTGCAATTACCGACGCTTCTGCCTGAGAAACATTTTGAAGGCATGGTTCCCCTCCGTAGGGTGCAGACGAATGAGGGATGAGATACCGCCACTATCAGAATACACCTTTGACGACTTGGCATGGACCATCTGCTCCTTTGCAGATATCGAAGGATATACAGAACTGCCACGTCCTGCCGACGACGGTAGGAAACTTCGCGATATGCTCTGCATCATCGTTGCCCTGTGTCTTGGCATCGGTGTGCGGAGCGTATGGCTCAACGCGCTGGACGATGCTTACAGCACGGTGTTCCCACACAGCACACCGCTCAACATTGACAAGCGGCGGCACCTGCGCCATCAATCCTTTGTGGCATCAAATTAATTCTTTGTAAACAATTTCTCTTTGAGGAAACGGCCGGTGATGGAGCTTTCGCATTGTGCCACTTCTTCGGGTGTGCCACAGACCACGAGTCTTCCGCCTCCGTCACCGCCCTCAGGACCGAGGTCGATGATATGGTCGGCACATTTTATCACCTCAAGGTTATGTTCGATGATGAGCACCGTATGCCCCTTGCTGATGAGAGCCTCGAAGGCATCAAGCAGTTTCTGTATGTCGTGGAAATGCAGTCCGGTGGTGGGCTCGTCGAAGATGAACAGCGTAGGCATGCTCTCGCCACGGTCCATGCCGATGAAATAAGCCAGTTTTACACGCTGGTTCTCACCGCCGGAGAGTGTGCTTGAGCTCTGTCCCATCTTTATGTAGCCCAATCCCACGTCGTGTAGCGGTTGCAGACGGCGCATAATCTGCGGACGGTCGCTGAAAAATTCCAAAGCCTCGTCAATGCTCATGTCGAGCACATCGCTGATGTTCTTCCCCTTATAGCACACGTCAAGCACCTCCGATTTATAGCGTTTGCCGTGACACATCTCGCACTCCAGTTCGATGTCTGCCATGAACTGCATCTCTACGGAGATGACACCTGCACCCTTGCACTCCTCACAACGCCCACCTTCGGTGTTGAACGAGAAATGTTGTGCACGGAAGCCCATCTGCTTCGCCAGTTGCTGCTCGGCGAACACGTCGCGCACGGCATCGAAAGCCTTTACATAGGTGGCAGGATTGGAACGCGAACTCTTGCCGATAGGGCTCTGGTTGATATACTCCACCTGCACGATGGCATCCAAATCGCCACACAGTGCGGAGTATTCGCCCGGAACGTCGGCAGGCTCATCCAGATGACGTTGCAGTGCAGGATAGAGCGTGCCACTCACGAGCGACGATTTGCCACTGCCACTGACGCCCGTCACCACGGTCATCACGTTCAGCGGAAAACGTATATCGAGGTTTTGAAGATTGTTACAGTTTGCCCCCTTCAGTTCTATCCATCTGTTCCACGGACGGCGCGATAGTGGCACATCAATGTGCAGTGTGCCGTCAAGGTAGGAGAGGGTATAGCTCTTGGTCTCTTCGCCCCCTTGGGAAGATATTGGAGGGATCTTTCCCTCAAACACCACCTCGCCACCATATACGCCTGCTGACGGACCGATGTCAATGAGATGGTCTGCGGCACGCATTACCTCCTCATCATGCTCGACAACGACTACGGTATTGCCCACGTCGCGCAACTGGCGTATGACGTCAAGCAGTCGCCCTGTGTCGCGCTGATGCAGACCTACGGTTGGCTCGTCAAGGATATAAAGCGACCCGACAAGACTGCTACCGATAGACGTGGTGAGATTTATGCGCTGGCTCTCACCTCCGGAGAGAGTGTTGCTCGGACGGTTAAGGGTGAGATAGCCTAGTCCCACGTCAATGATATATTTTAGACGGCTTCTTATCTCTGTAAGCAGACGCTTGCTGATGTTCTCTTCGGTAGGCGTGAGGGTGAGAGCGTCAAACCATTGCTTCAACGCACTGACAGGCATCTGCACGAGTTCGGTGATGCTCCGTCCGCCCACCTTCACATAATCCACTTCTTTTTTCAGGCGACTGCCATGGCACATCGGGCATGTCTCCCTGCCACGGTAACGTGCCAGCATCACGCGGTACTGTATCTTGTATTGTTGCTGTTTGACAAACTCGAAGAAGCGGTCGATGGACGGAAACCACTGTGGTAAGCCGTATTCTGCTTGTGGCGATGTGCCCTCCGGACCATGCCACAGCAGTGAACGCTCTGCTTCGGAGAGCTTGAAATATGGTTCAAAGATAGGAAAATCGTAGTCAGCGGCACATCGTATGAACTCGTCTTTCCATTCACCCATCTTCTCTCCGCGCCAGCACATGACGGCATCCTCATAGATGCTTCGCGTAGGGTCTGGGATGACAAGATGATGGTCGATGCCGATAATCTTTCCGTAGCCCTCGCATTGCGGACATGCGCCGAGTGGCGAATTGAAACTGAACATATTGTCTGATGGCTCATCAAACGTCATGCCGTCTTCGGTGAAACGTGTGGAAAAACACTGCACCTCGCCCTCTGTTGTCTTGATGCGCATTTCACCCTCACCTTCGTAGAATGCCGTCTCGCATGCTTCGGCAAGGCGTGAAAGCCATTGCTCGGAGCCGGTCTTTACCGTGGTGCGGTCAATGATGACAAACTCGCCATCGAAATGTGAATAGCCCTGCAGGGTGAGTGCCTCAATCTGCTTTTGAAGTGTGCGCCCTTGCTGAAGGTGTATAGGGGCTTCCACATAGAAGCGTGTGCCTACAGGTAGTGTCTGCACATAGGTGATGACATCATCCACCGTATGTTTCTTTACTTCCTTTCCCGAGATGGGAGAGAACGTGCGACCGATGCGTGCGAACAGCAGGCGCAGATATTCATATATCTCCGTGGAGGTGCCGACCGTGGAACGTGGGTTGCGGCTCGTCGTGTGCTGTTCGATGGCAATGGCAGGAGGAAGACCGTGTATGTAGTCGCACTCCGGCTTCTGCATCTTGCCCATAAACTGGCGTGCATAAGCCGAAAGGCTCTCTATGTAGCGACGCTGACCTTCGGCATAGAGCGTGTCGAAAGCAAGCGACGACTTGCCACTGCCACTCACGCCGGTGATGACCGTAAACTTGCCTTGTGGCACGTTGAGGGAAATGTTCTTCAGATTGTTTACCCTCGCCCCCTTTATCTCAATATCCATTACAAAATTTAAGGTGGGTTCTATATAAGCGGACGCTTCAGCAGGTCTTCAGGCTTGATGTCTTGCGTCTTCATCACCTGATCAATGGCATCCACCTGATCGCTGTGATAGACAGGCTGTGAAAGCACCTGGTTTACTATCCATTGTATCTTTCCGTAGTGGTGGTCGATGAGTGCCTGCGTCTTGTAGTATGTTGGCATAGGATACCTGTTGAGAAGATAAGCACTCACGCAGTCGGCTGCGATATAGCGTGAGGTCATCGTCTTCCGCTCCTCAGGGGTGTAGTATTTTAGATAGAGTGGATAACCGCTACCCATGTATTTGTCTAACGAAATACCCATGGTGTTGCCATCCACGATGATGCTCTGGTCTAATGCCCCCACCTGTGTGTATATGTACGGAATCTCCACGCCCGGCAGGAGTTTCATTAGTGCACTGAAAGTCAGCCCTATCTCTGCCTCAATGTTTCTCATGTCGCTGTATTGTTTCTGCACATCTTTCATAAGCCTCTGCAGAGCTGGCTCCTTAAAATACTGTATGAAACGTGTGGTTATGTCAGGAGCATCCACTCTGCCGATGCGCAACACCTCTTCAATGAGGTTGCGCGTCTGTGTAGGATAGGTGGTGCTCATATCGTGCAAGGCAGAGAAATCGCCTGTGGTTAGAAACTTTATCTCAAGGCGGTCAAAGCGTTTGATTGCAAACGTATCCTTTGTCGCACTACCTGTTGTGGGCGACGGTTGCTGACGGAATGTGCATGAGGCACAAGTCAACAGAAGCATAATGGTGAAGATTACTGTCTTTCTCACGCTGGTATCATTGCTGTTCGACATTCGGATACATCCTTGCACGTTGCTCCTTGATGGAAGCATCGTAGATGTACTCATCGTATTCCATCAGTTTGTCGATGGTGCCAGTAGGGGTGAGCTCGATGATGCGGTTGGCAATGGTCTGTATGAACTCGTGGTCGTGAGAGGAAAACAGCAGATTGCCCTTGAAGAGCTTCAGGTTGTTGTTGAACGCCTGGATGCTCTCCAAATCGAGGTGGTTTGTCGGTGTGTCAAGGATGAGACAGTTGGCGTTCTTCAGTTGCATACGCGCAATCATGCAGCGCATCTTCTCGCCACCGGAGAGCACGTTGACCTTCTTCAGCACTTCTTCACCACTGAATAGCATACGTCCGAGAAAACCTTTCATCACCACCTCGTTACCTGTGCCGAACTGGCTGAGCCAGTCCACGAGGTTCAGGTCGGAATCAAAGAATGCGGTGTTGTCTAATGGCAGATAGGCTGTGGTGATGGTCTGCCCCCATTTATATGTGCCGGCTTCCGCCTCGCGGTTGCCGTTGATAATCTCGAACAATGCTGTCATGGCTTTCGGGTTGTGCGACAGGAACACCACCTTTTCATCTTTCTCCACATTGAAACTGACGTTCTGGAAGAGGATGTTACCGTCTTCGTCGCTCGCTTTCAGTCCTTCCACCTCAAGAATCTGGTTGCCCGGTTCACGCTCCATAGAGAAGATGATGCCTGGGTATTTGCGTGATGAAGGACGTATCTCCTCAACGTTGAGCTTTTCGAGCATCTTTTTGCGTGAGGTCGTCTGCTTGCTCTTTGCCACGTTGGCAGAGAAACGGCGGATGAACTCTTCCAGTTCCTTGCGCTTCTCCTCTGCCTTGGCACGTTGGTTCTGTGCCTGACGCAAAGCCAACTGTGAACTTTGATACCAGAAGCTATAGTTGCCGGCAAACATGTTTATTTTGCCGAAATCGATATCCACCGTGTGGGTGCTCACCGCATCAAGGAAATGGCGGTCGTGGCTCACCACGAGCACTGTCTGTTCCAGATTGCCGAGATATTCCTCAAGCCAGTCCACAGTGTCAAGGTCGAGGTCATTCGTAGGCTCGTCAAGCAACAGGTTGTCCGGATGTCCGAATAGAGCTTTTGCCAGCATCACGCGCACCTTCTCGTTATTGCTCAAGTCTTTCATGAGTTTGTGCTGCTGGCTTTGTCTCACGCCGAGGTTGGTGAGCAACTGCTCCGCATCGCTCTCGGCATTGTAGCCGTCCATCTCGGCAAAGCGGTCTTCCAGTTCAGCGGCACGCTCGCCGTCTTCTTCCTTGAAGTCGGCATAGATGGCTTCACGCTCCTTCATGTTCTTCCACAAAGCCTCATATCCCATAAACACGGTGTCAATGACAGTGAAGTCGTCATATTTGAAGTGGTCCTGTTCCAATACGCTCAGGCGCTCACCTGGCCCTAATTCAATGGTGCCTTTGTTTGGTTCCAGTTCGCCACTGATGGCTTTGAGTAGCGTTGATTTACCGGCACCGTTGGCACCGATCACTCCGTAGATGTTGCCGTTAGTGAACTTGATGTTTACGTCCTTGTATAGGACTCGCTTGCCAAATTGTATGGCTAGATTAGTAACTGTTATCATTATTAATTATCAATTATTACTCGTGGTGATATTTCTCACCTTTTATTATTGTGCAGGCACGATAGAGTTGCTCTGTGAAAATCATTCTCACCATCTGGTGTGAGAACGTCATCCGTGAGAGCGACACCATCTCGTCAGCCCTGTCATAGACCGCCTTCGTGAAACCGAAAGGACCACCGATGACAAAGACCAGTCGGCGTGCCGTGTTCATCTTCTTCTGTAGCCACACGGCAAAATCCATGCTCCGCCGTTCCTCGCCACGCTCGTCAAGTAGCACCGCCGTGTCCGACGGCTGTATGATTTTCAGTATCTGCTCATCGCGTATCTCGCGGTATTCAAACGGCAGATAATGCGTCAAGCGTTCTGCATAGTCTTCCAGTCCAATCTTGCAGATGCCGTTCTCGGTCTTATCCACCATCAGCAGCAGAGTTTTCATATCACAGTCTTGGCAAATGCCGCTTTGTCAATGTCGCACCATTCGTGGTCAAGATACTTGTAATATCCCACGATGCCAATCATGGCAGCATTATCGGTGGTGTAACTGAATTTCGGAATATAGATGGTCCAGCCGTATTTCTCAGCATATTCGTGAAACGCATTGCGCAGACCATTGTTGGCACTCACGCCACCTGCCACTGCCACGTGCTTAATCTTTGTCTGCACCACAGCCTTGTTGAGCTTCTTCATTAGAATGTCCACTATGGTCCATTCTAGTGAGGCAGCGATGTCCTCCTTATGCTTCTCAATGAAATCAGGTTCGTTGGCTGTCCATTTCTGCATGGAGTAGAGGAACGATGTCTTCAGTCCGCTGAAACTGTAATCCAGTCCCGCGATATGTGGTTCGGCAAACTTGTATGCGTGTGGGTTGCCTTTTCGTGCAAGGCGGTCGATGATAGGCCCTCCGGGATAGCCCAGCCCCATCACCTTTGAACATTTGTCAATGGCTTCGCCTGCCGCATCGTCAATGGTCTGTCCGAGAATCTCCATATCGTTGTAGGCATTGACCTTGACTATCTGCGAATTGCCACCACTCACCAGCAGACACAGGAAAGGGTAGGGTGGTGGTGTACTCTCCATCTCAGGCTCGCGGATGAAATGTGCCATCACGTGCCCCTGCAGATGATTGACGTCAATGAGCGGTATGCCCAATGACAGGGCAAGCCCCTTGGCAAAACTGACACCTACCAACAGCGAACCCATAAGCCCCGGACCGCGTGTGAAGGCGATGGCAGACAACTGCTGACTGCTGATGCCTGCACGTTTGATGGCTTGATCCACCACCGGCACCACGTTTTGCTGGTGGGCACGTGATGCAAGTTCCGGCACCACGCCACCATAGTCGAAATGCACCTGTTGCGATGCCGTGACGTTGCTCAGCAGTTCGCCATTCCTTAGAACGGCTGCCGAAGTGTCATCGCAACTGCTTTCTATACCTAATATGTATATATCTTCTTTCAATGTATCTTCTTTTAATGTGACAGGATTTCCAATCCGTGTTCCGTCATTACGAAAGTATGCTCCCATTGTGCCGAAGGCTGATAATCGTCTGTGACGACTGTCCAGTCGTTATCAGCATCGACGAACACTTTCCAGCCACCGAGGTTTATCATTGGCTCAATCGTAAACACCATTCCCGGTACGATGAGCATGCCGTCACCCTTGCGACCGTAGTGTAGCACCTCCGGCTCCTCGTGGAATTTCAGTCCTACGCCATGTCCGCACAGGTCGCGCACCACACTGCATCCGTTCTTATGTGCATATTTCTGTATGGCACTGCCTATGTCGCCCACGAAGCAGTAAGGCTTTGCTGCTGCTTCCATACCCACTTCCAAACATTCGCGTGCCACCTGCACAAGGCGTTCTTTCTCTGGCGTGGTCTTGCCCATAATGAACATGCGCGAGGCATCTGCGAAATATCCGTCTTTTATCGTGGTGTAATCCACATTCACGATGTCGCCCTCTTCAAGTCTCACCTCGTCTGACGGTATGCCGTGGCACACCTCCTCGTTGATGCTCACGCATACGCTCTTCGGAAAACCATTATAATTGAGGCAAGCAGGCACGGCCCCTTGTTCTTCGGTGTAGTTGCGGCACAGGTCGTCTATCTCTTGTGTCGTCATCCCCACGTGGATGTTTTCTGCCACGAGGTCAAGCACAGCTGTGTTTATCACCCCAGCTTGGCGTATGCCATCTATCTGTTCGGGTGTCTTTATGAGGTCTCGTGTAGGTACCAGTCTTCCATGATTTTCCCAATTCATTATCGTCCTGTCCATATCCGTCACGGGCTGGTCTTTAATGATGGTCCATCTCCTTTTCTTTAATCTTATCATAATAGGCTACAAAATTAGTGCAAGGCGAAGACAAAGCCAAAAATTTCAACAAAGTTAAAATTAGTGTAAGGCGAAAAAATGACAAAAGGGCACTTAAAAAGTGCCCCTTTTTTGGTGTCTTATGCCGTAGGTATTTCTTTCAGTATCTCAAGCAAGTGATCCCAGCACATCTGGACGGTGCTGATTTGAAGACGCTCATCAGGGGAGTGTACACCACGCAGGGTAGGACCAAAACTTATCATGTCCATCTGCGGATATTTCTGTGCAAAGAGAGCACATTCCAGTCCCGCATGGATGCCGATGATTAGAGGATCTTTCCCAAACAGGCGTTTATAGGTCTCATTAGCTATAGGGCGCAGGATGCTGTCTTGTTTCATCTCCCATGCAGGATAACCGTCGGTTTGTATGACATCGGCTCCTGCAAGCTGGAACGTAGCAGAGATGCTGTCGGCAATGTTCTGCAGATTGCTCATCACGCAACTGCGTGGAGAGAGAATGATTTTTGCTTCATTTTCGGTGGTGTGTATGCTTGCAAGGTTCGACGATGTCTCAACGAGCCAATTGAGTTCCTGCTGCTGGCATTTTGCAAACACGCCGTTTGTCACAGCCTGTAGTGAACGTATGATATTTCTGCCTGTGGACTCGTCAATGAGACTCTGTGCTTCGCAACTTTGCAGGTCAAGTACGATGTCGCTGTCGCAACAGCAGAACTCCTCTTTTACATTTGCACAGAAGAGATTGAAATCAGCTTTTATCTCATGTTTCCTGCTCTCATCCACAGCAAAGATGGCATAACCTTCGCGCGGGATGGCATTGTGCTTGTTGCCTGCATTGAACTGTGCAAGACGGACACCGTATTTCTCATTGCTCATATAGAGGAAACGCGCCAACAATTTGATGGCATTTGCACGCTTTTTATTGATATCGTCACCGGAATGACCGCCCAAGAGATTCTTTACCGATATCTTCATGAAGAACATTCCTGCCTTTGCTTCGTTGCGCGTATAGTGGAATGTGACATCGTTGATGCATCCACCAGCACAACTGACGAAGATCTGCCCCTCATCTTCGCTGTCAAGGTTGATGAGCAGGTCCCCACTCATAAAATCGGCTGTAAGGTTTTCGGCTCCAGTCATGCCCGTTTCTTCGTCCACGGTGAAGAGTGCTTCGATAGGCCCGTGTTGAATGCCATCGGCAGCGAGTATTGCTAGTTGCATGGCGCATCCTATACCGTCGTCGGCTCCGAGTGTGGTGCCTTTGGCTTTCATCCATTTCTCGCCATCAGCATCGGTGAAAATCTCGGTGGTGATGGCATCTTTCATAAAGTCAATATCCGTTCCCTCGTTGCTCTCGCACACCATGTCCATGTGGCTCTGCAGGATGACGGTCTTGCGGTTCTCAAAGCCCGGTGTGGCAGGCTTCTTAATCAATACGTTACCAACGGAATCGGTTAACGTCTCCAGCCCGTGACTCTTCCCCCATTCCTGCAGGTATTGACTCATCTTTTCCTCGTGCTTTGAGGGACGAGGGATGTGATTGATTCTTTCAAATTCTTCAAAAACAGAAGTTGGTCTTAAGATGTTGTTTGTCATATTCATTTCAGTTATTTGGTTTGATAAAATTTGGTTTTCTTGTGCTCTTCTTTCACTATCTTTGACTTTACCCAAGATAGGCTACGGTTCGGAATTGCTCAAATAAATTTGGCTTTTCTCTCACCTTGCATTATTTTTGCACAAAAGTAACGAAAAATGCTGGAAACACTCATCTTTGCGGTGCTAATAATTGCGGTGGCAGTGTTTTTATTGTCTGCAAGGATAGTGTTGCGCAGAAAAGGGGAGTTCCCTAATATTCATATTGAGGGTTCTCAAGCGATGCGTGAACGTGACATCCATTGTGCAGTGGAAGAAGATGCTATAATGCGAAGGAAGAGGTCGCGGAGGATAAAAGAATGATAAACTAAAAACAAATAATAAAAACAGATTATGAAAAAGATTATGATGATTGTTGCCGGTGTGGCTCTTATGTTCACAGCCTGTAACAATACCCCACAGACAGAAGAAGGTGCAAAGGCTGATGGTGCGAATAAGGCGAAGACTGGCTTGAAAGTCGCTTATGTAGTGTCGGATTCACTTACTACGCAGTATAAGTTCTGCAAGGATTTTACGGCTGTGCTTGAAAAGAAGAAAAAGAATAGTGAAAAGACACTCAACGAGAAAGGGCAGGCTTTCCAGAATGCAGTACAGAACTTCCAGCAGAAACTTCAGCAGAATGAATATACCCGTGAGCGTGCCGAGCAGATACAGCGTTCTTTGCAGACTCAGGAGCGTGATCTGGCAGAGCTTCAGCAACGTCTTGCAGCCGAGTTGGAGAAAGAGCAGATCACTTATATGAAAGCTTTTCAGGACAGCGTGCGCCATTTCCTGAAAGCATATAATAAGGAAAAGAAATTCGATATGATTCTTGACAAGGCTGCTATCCTCGAAGGTGATGATACTTATGATATCACGAAAGAAGTGATTGATGGGCTTAATAAGAGATATAAACCAGCTACAAAGAAATAGGTCGGTTTTCTTACAGCGTCTCTTCGGAGTATATGCTGTCAAAGATATTACGGAGCTTTGTCTCATCGCTGATGATAAGACGGAGCTCTTTTAGTTTCTCTTCGTTTGGCGAGCCTTGCATCCACAGATGGATATATCCGTGTGTGGAGTATTTCTCATCAAGATGCTTGCGTACACGTTCCCAAAGCTCCTCCTTGCTGATTCCTGACGATTTTGACAACCCAAACTGTATTGTACGACGGATGACGCTGTCTGGGGCAAGGTCGCGGTCGGCTTCGGCAACAATCCTGCCGTAGAGACTACGTGGAGCGCGTGAGGCAGATGCTCGATGGTCTTCCACAGCCTCTTTCATTATTATTATCTGCTGAGGCGAAAACCACCTTTTCAACTGATTGTCCTTGAAAAGAATCTTCCCACTTGTGACATGATGTATTGCACGCGGACCGCTCAGTCCGAGGTCGTGATATGCAGCCACCACATAACACATATTGATGTCGGCACCAGAGAGGTTAGCCAACTCAATGCTTTGGCGTATCACATTTGATACGTGAGCAAGTCCATGAGCCTTGTCAAATGCGGTGTATCGTGGCAGAATGTTCTGCTCAACGTATTCTATTAGGTCTAAACTGGGTGTGGTGTACATCAGTTGAAGAAATTCCAAGAGACGCCGAATCTCAATACGGCACTATTGGTCGGATAATGAGGTGTGAGGAAATAGCGCTTATTGAACATACCAGTGTTTGCATGTGAATACATAACGAAGAAGCGTGCGTGCTTTAGGAAGAAATCGGCATAGACATTCACCCATGGGTAATTGCCTAACTTCACGCGGTCTTCGTTGGCCTGCACCGTGTAGGAACCGAGTGCCGGAGCATAGTCAGGTGCATAATACTCCGTGAAATAACGCACGTCAAAGCCGAAATTCACATCAAGTACTTTCTTTATGTTGAAGTTGATATACAGATTGCTGTATAGATTGAACAATGGCAATGGTAAGGCATCTTCGTCCGATGTCTTCTGCAGGGTAAGTGTGTTCTCCCAGTTTAGGATGCCCCAGCGCAGATTCTGCATAAGTTGTAGGGTCAGCACGTTTATCATACTGCTTTCCTGCATCACCTTTATGTCTGTTTGTGTGCGTGTAGTGGTGCTCAGCGAGTAGGTCTGTGCCAGATAGGTATAGTTTGAAATGTTGTCAATGGCAAAACGCAGGCGCGTCTCCGTGCGCTTGAGCGACAGGAGAGCTTCGATCTTCGTGCGGAACTCGTTGTCAAGATTATTGTCCCATGTGAAGAACTTGCTACCGTATTTACGGAAATAGAATGATGGCACGCTGCTCTGTATGCGTGCCTTTGCTGCCAGTTGAACTGTGTCGCCCCAGAGACGGAAGTTCAGGTCGCCACGTCCTTGAATGTCGAAATCCCCTGCATCATCCCCAGCAAGTGCTATCTCGCCCAGAATGTCATAATGTATGGTATTACCCTGCATCTTGCTTATCTGTGCACCGACACGGATGCTGCTTTCGTTGTATGACCGTTGATGTGAAGTCTCGTCAGGCAAGGCATAGTGGCGCAATTCGTGCGAAGCAAACACTTTCAGTCCGGCTTTGGCGTATTTGTTGAATCCTTCGAGCAGGGCCACGGCAAGAGTATTCTTTATGTTGTAATGCTGCGTACTGTCGAAGATAGAGTCGGTCTGTTCCTGATAGCGTGGCTTGGGCAGATAGTAATTGTTTGGTGTGCTGTATGCCTGATAGATGCGGTCATAGAAGTTCCAGTCCAGCGTGTGGATAAAACTTGTTACAGGCACGAATTCATCCTTCATCCACGTTGTGTCTTCCTTCGCCAAAGATGCATTCTTGAGACTGTCGATACTGTCTGCCTGCACCACCATCCTTTCTTGTGGTTTTTCGTCTTCTGCTGGCAGGTCGCCTGCTATCTTGGCATCGCTCGGGCGTCCGCTGAAAGTGGTTGTTGTCTCCAATCCCTCTTTTCTCCTCTTTTCTTCTTCCTCACGTTGCCGTTGCTGTTCCTGCGACTGGATAGCAAATTTCCTTGCTTTTATCTCCTCTTCGCTCATAGGCACTTTCTTGCGGAAACCTACCTTATAGCGGTGTGAGAGGAAGATGTGCTGGTTCTTGTTGCGGTTCCATTGTTGTGAGAGTGCAACAGGAATCTCGTTCTCTTCAAAATTCTGGAATTTTTCAGGATGCGTGATATAGTCATCATCCAGAATACCACCGTTTTCGGTCACCTTTTGGTTGTTCGTACTGAAAAGGAAGTGCATCTCATAACGGTCGCCAAGATAAGAGAGCCATGGCGAGAACTGGAAGTGTGAGGTGCTCTGGTTCTGATAGTACCCTCGGGCGTAGAGATAGTCAAACTTGAAACCAGTTCCCCATTGGCGGTTGATGTTCGTGGCAAACAGAGCTTTCAGATGGTCTTCACCATCCTGTTTGTTTCCGCATGAGTTGTAACTGAGATTGGTGATAGGGGAGTAGGTGTTTGTGAAATGGAAATCGAGAGGATTCTCCACGAAGTAGTCGTAAGGCTGGATAAAGATGAAATCATTCCATGTGGTACGGTCGGTAAAGATACGGTTGATGCGTGGTGTTCCCTGATTGCCGAGTGTGTTGTACTGTCCTTCATATCCTGATGTAAAGATGCTGTTGCGGTAGGTGTGTGGCAGAGTGTCGGGGATGGCAGGCTGTACATCACCGAAACGATTGACTGTCCACACATGCATACCTATTGGCATTTCTTCATCTTTCTCCTTTGTGGAGTCATTCTGAAATGCGTTGTTGTCATTCGTGAGTCGCCCGTATTCATCAATAGGCATATTGTCTTCATACGTACCCACCTGTGCATGGGCAACGTATGCAAGCAATATAAAACACAAGGATAGGAAGAATCTGATTTTCATCTTTTAATAAGACGGAAGCAGGTCTCTGCCATTTTCACTACTACGGCAAGCATGATGACAGCCTTGCCCCAGAAATCACCGACTGCGAAATATATAATAATGCCTGCTACGGCAAGAATCATGAAGATGATGTTCAGTGTCTGTCTCAACCGGAACGTCCTGTCTTCTGTCATTTTAGTATCTGTTCAAATTCGTTGAAGAGGTAATTCACGCGGTCAATGGTCTTTGCACGGAATTTACCATAGATATGTGCCAGTTTCGTCTTTTTCTTATTCAGACCGTATTCATCGGTTATGATATTTTCAGCGTTGTCTTCAATCGCTCCAGAGCGATTTTTGTCATAAATGTAGTGGATGCGTGAAATACTTATTTCCGCTTTCTCATCGCTACATTTTGCGATGATGACAAATTTCATTTCCGTGCGGTCGAGTGCCAAAACACTACTACGGAATACTAACCATTCGTCATAACGGCCTGCCACCGTTCCCGTTTCCTCTTCGTCAAGGACAATGCGGCTTTTTGATACAGTCTCCTCTGCGTAACCGACAGGCATCGTGAGCTGATTTGGCTCCGTTGTCATATCCTGCAGATATTTCTTCACGATGTCATAAACCTGCTTACGTGTTTTGCCTTTTGCAACGAAAGTCTTCTCGAAGTTGACAAGACCGTCTTTCATCGGTATCACTCCAGCAGCATATTTAGCATCAAGCTCTTTCTTTTTCGGTCCTTCTTTTGGCATCTCCCATGTATTCTGCGCGAAGGCACAGACAGATACCAGCACCAATAATGATAAGACTAACCGTTTCATAATAACTTGTTTTTCTGTTGTTATATATAAGCCCCAGAAATGCCGAGTCTTTTCTGCATTTCTAGGGCATGATAATTCTAAATTTAGAAATTCTCGGCTTTGATTTCAAAATAGCTCTGTGGGTGATTGCATACCGGGCACTCCTCTGGTGCGCATTTGCCTATCACGATATGTCCACAGTTAGAGCATTCCCAAATCTTGTCGCCTTCGCGGCTGAATACGATACCTTCCTTTATGTTGTTCAGGAGCTTGCGGTAGCGTGCTTCGTGCTCTTTCTCAATCTTTGCTACTGCGCGGAACTTTGCTGCAATCTCTGTGAAGCCTTCCTCGTCAGCCTCACGTGCCATGCGGTCATACATGTCTGTCCATTCAAAGTTTTCACCCTCAGCAGCTGCGAGCAGGTTGCTTGCGGTATCGCTTATTCCGTCGTTGAGCAGTTTATACCACATCTTGGCATGTTCTTTCTCGTTGTTGGCAGTCTGTTCAAATATCTTGCTTATCTGAACAAAACCGTCTTTCTTTGCCTTGGAAGCGAAATAGGTGTATTTGTTGCGAGCCTGGCTCTCACCTGCAAATGCTTCCATAAGATTTTTCTCTGTTTTAGTTCCTTTAAGATTCATAATTGTATTTTTTATAGGTTGTGCACTATTGCATTTGCAAAATTAGTGCAAGGTGAGCGCAAAACCAAATTTATTTGAGCTTTGCTGGACCGTAGCCTAATCTGCGGTGAGGTCTGCGGTGAGTGTGGCGAAGGCGACTTTATTCCTTTATCCACATTATTAAGGCGATGCCTTCTCCTTTCTTCTTTTGTTATTAAGCTATCAGTTTATTTTGCTATGAACTTGTGCCCATCGTGAAGTTCGTCACTCTGCTTCCTTCTGAGAGCCTTTAGTTAAACTGGACAAAACTCGGGACGTATTTTAATATCCAACGCAGAAGCAAGTTTAAAAAAACTTGACATCTGTATGTCACTCTCTCCACGTTCAACTCTGGAAATATATGTACGTTTGGCATTTACACGTTCTGCAAGATCTGCTTGAGTCATTTTCAGTTCTTTGCGACGCTCTCTCATAAGTTCTCCGAAGTACCATGCGGCACTATCCGCCTCAAAAGCAACACGTGTTGGCGTTTCCTTCACGCCATACTTCTCGTCAAACAACTGATCACTAGTTTTTAAGTTTGCCAGTTTGTCAGGATTAAGTTTTATCATAACTATTTCAATTTATCAATTATATGTTTTGCAATAAGTATATTCTGTTTATAGTCTTTGCTGGATTTTTTTAGAAACGAATTCAACAACAGCACTTGTGTGGCATTTACTATATTATCTTGGTCGATTGCAAATAAAACTGTTCTATATTCATTATTACCAACAGATACGCGCATTTCATAAAAATCAGTATTCTCAAGATGTTTTATGAACTTCGTACTAGGAACTTTTTCAATCATCAGCATATTCATTACATAGTCGAACTTCTTTTGTACATTAGTTTGCTGACAATTGTAATATTTCATAAACTCATCGGTTAATATTAGATTTCTTAATGGTTTGCTCATCGTCATGAAAATATCATTTGCAAAGGTAACTGATAAGTTTCATTTTTTGCCAAATTTTGATTCAAATTTTAATTATCATTTAAGAAAGAGAATGAAAATGTGAAACGCTAAATTAGCGTATCATTTTCTTTTTGAATAATAACATGCTGACTCCTGTCAAATCCAAGGCACGTCCAATCATTAGAGAGCCGATAGTTGCTATCGTAATTGTTAGAATACTGAAGCATAATATGTTGTCATTGGCAATCATTTTGCTAAAAAGCAGTTTGGATGGGAGTGTGAACATTGGATGGAATAGATAAATTGGCAATGTGTTTGCCCCAATAAAGTTGAGGATTTTGTTTGCCTTCATAGGAAGCCTTTGGGCACACCATATAACAGATTCAATAATGCAGGTGCCGAGCACGATGCTGAAATATGACAACTGTGTTGCATATTCAGGTTTGCATACGATGCCATAGAATAAGGTCACTATAGCTATAGGTATTGCAACGAATGAACCATGTAAAATACACTCATTAGAATGCTTCTTACATATTACACCTGCAAAATATGCCAGCGGTGACATTAATCCTAATAATGGTGAATAATATGACAGGATAACAGCCACCAGTACAGCTGACGAGATAGCGTAGTCTTTGTTGAAATAACGGCATACTTGATGTGCTACATAGTATATGCTACCACAGATAATCATCGTATGTAAATACCAATATGGACCTATCGGGTTCAAAACAAGTTTATTGAGAACTACAGATACGTTCAACTCGCTGATACCATCCTTTATCGGGAAGAAGTAGGACAGTATGATGTAAGCCGTCTCAAGAGAGATATACATGAGTAGCATACTTCTTAGGTAAGTAGCATACTGTTTCCATGTTTTATTTACATTGAACAGGTACCCTGTAATGAATAGGAACAACGGAACTACGAATGCCAGTATCGCACTTTGAGCGTCAGGGTAACAATCTTTGAAAGGCGTCAAATGAATGAGTATCACCAGCAAGATGAGTATGGAACGTATAACATTAATTTCCATAGTTTGTTTCATCTCCATAAGTTCTTATGCCTATAGAAATCCCAGATTCGGCTGTAATAAATCTTTTTTGTTGATATGAAAGACGTGGGATATCTTAACTTTGCTTATCCCACTGTCGGGCTCTCGCATTGCCCATGTATGAAAACAAGCAACAGATAGCCCACGTTAGGATAATATCTAAACCACAATGATTTATGGATACGAATCATCCCACAATGGACGCCTATTGCGTAATCTTCTCATACATATTCAAATTTGCGAGATTTGACAGTAGAAGAAAACGTCTGTAACGTCCTTCACAGCACTATACTCACCCATGAGCGTGTGCTGGTTTTCCAATAAGTTCTTTGCCCTCCTGACCCTTGTAGCCATCGAGAGCGTTTGCAAATATAGTGCAAGGTAAGCGTAAAGCCAAATAATTTTGAATTATCAAATATGCACCATATTAATATAGTACGCACGCGTGAGAAGAAAATTCCATTTAAGGTGAGGGGTTGACTCCATTTGTCGCGTGGGGCAAGTCTTTCTGTCGCACAGACTTTTGTGCTCATCTCGGAATGGTTTTATTCCCATGTCGCAGCGAATGTCTTTATGAATCGTAAAAGTGATGTTGCAAAGGGGGTGCTTGTAGGATATAAGATCATACAAGTGTATGATATAAGATCCTACACGTGTATGATATAAGATCCTACACGTTATTCGATGGGAAGACGAGGAGTGAAGCATGAGAAGAGAGTGAGTGCGAGACAAAAAGCAACTCATCGCGCGATAAGTACAGAAGTTCTGCGCGATGGGAAGCCGTAGCCCGCGCGACAAAAGAAAGCCTTCGCGTGCGCATTACGGGGGGATTTAATGTACGCTGTTTATTAGTGGCAGGAGTTCCTGCTCGAAGATTGAGCGCTCTACGAGTCTGTAGTGTGGATGATAGTGCGCGTCGTATGTGTCGCTATGGTGCATGGCGTATTTATTGTTGGCAAGGACGGCACAGATGTCCATACTGTCCTGCTGGTATGACGGGAGCATGGGGAAGAGGCGTTTCACTTCCTCGGAGATTAAGCTCCATTCTTCTTTCCACTCTTCAATATCGGGCAACGAGAACTGCAAGGCACTACGGAGAAAAGCAGAAAGGAACGTATCTATCGGCACTCTGCCATCGTTGATGACAGCGAGATTGACGCGATAGAATCGCCCATGCCATCCTGTAGATTCGTAATCGGGGCAGACGTTGGTTTCCATTTTTGCCTGCTGACATTCCATAAATAGGGCATTACGGATTATGCTGTCTGTCTTTTCGCCACCAGTCAACAAATGTCCGGGTCCGAAAGCGTCCTGAAAGAAATTCTTGTAGATGTCCTTCAGGGTGGATTTGGGATAGCTCTCCATCTGGCGCACGATTGCTGCACGAATCATCTCTCTGTCGAAACTCTGTGCCGATGCCTCAATACACGAGAGACAGATGACGACCGTTAACATGAACAATTTTATCCCTCTGCCATGGGACGGACTGAAAACAATATGTGAACCTTTCTCGGTGCAAAACATTTTTCGGTATCTTCAGTTTTTTCACTATTCTTGTTCCTTATCCTTTTTAGGTATGGGTTTAATGCAGAAATGCTCGAAACGTGCATCAAAACCATCCCCCCCGGGACAGGCAGCATAAGGCCCCACCATAACAGGACAATCCTCCTGCATCCAGCAGATGCGCATCATGATATATTCCTTATCATCAAACGAATAGAATAGTTCGACTGCATCCCTGCACCGTACAGCCTTAATCCATATAGACTCTGACGGATGGTCAAGAGTGATTACGCTCCAGTCGCTCGTGTGATGAGTGACTACGGTACTGATATTGTATTTCCCGTCCACATATTCTATCCCTGCCTTCAGCCAGTGTTCATGGTCGATGCGAATCATCAGTCCTGCTTGGTCGTAACGTGCCGTGTAATCGCCTGTGATTTTCAATTTCGTCTCAAACTCTCCACCGACAGGGGCATACAGAAATGGTCCGTCGTCTTTCGTGAAGCCATAGTGTGAGATGCGCCAGTAGTCGCTACGAGGGGTGACTGCCATCGTCAATTTGTCGTTGGCAGTTTCCCATGATTGAGGTTCGTTGAGCCATGTCATGCTGGCAAAGTCGTGTCCGTTTTTCATGTCTTTTTCTTTATTTTGAAAAGTTTATTTCTGTCTTGTTCTACTGGAATCGTGAACAGATGCAAAAGTATAAATTTATAGTTGATAATTAGTAATTCGGAATTAATAATTACATTTGTAATGTCTTAACTCCTAATACATATTTCTTATGCTTTATACAGACTTTAAGGGAGAAAAAATCTCTAAATTGGGCTTCGGCACTATGCGTATGCCACAGGTGAAGGCTGCCGATGGTAGTGATGTGGAGGATATTGCACATATTGAGCGCATGGTGGATATTGCCATAAAAGGCGGAGTGAATTATTTTGATACTGCATGGCCTTATCATGACGGACGCTCGGAGACGATCATCGGAGATGCCTTGCGCAAGTACCCCCGCAGCACGTGGTTCTTGGCGGATAAATATCCCGGGCATCAGCAGCTCGAGGAGTATCATCCTGAGGAGATTTTTGAAGAGCAGTTGCGCAAGTGTGGCGTAGATTATTTCGACTTCTACCTCATGCACAATGTCTGTGAAAATAGTATCGGCGTGTATCTTGACCCACGTTGGGCGTTGCTTGATTATTTCCTCGAACAGAAGAAAAGCGGTCGCATCCGTCATCTTGGTTTCTCCTGTCACGGTGAAGTAGATTGTCTGCGCCGTTTCCTTGACTCGCCATGGGGCAAGCATATGGAGTTCTGCCAAATACAACTCAACTATGTGGATTGGGAACTGCAACATGCGAAAGAAAAGGTGCAGTTACTTGGCGAGCGTGGCATTCCGGTGTGGGTGATGGAGCCACAGCGTGGCGGACTGCTGTCGAAGCACAGCGCAGAACTGGCTTTCCGTTGGCTTATGGAAATACCGGGCGTGGCTACGGTGTTGAGTGGCATGTCGTCAGAGGAGCAGATGCGTCAGAATATTGATACGTTTTCTTCTTTTCGCCTGTTGACATATGATGAGCGACGCAGTATAGAGGAGTATTCTGATACGGTTTTCAGTCGCGTGCCGTGTACCGCTTGCCGTTACTGCACCGAGGGTTGTCCGCAACATCTGGACATACCTGCTCTCATAAATGCTTGCAACCAGTTGCGCATTCCGGGAATGGCGTTCACACCGGTGATGTTCCTTGAATCCTTGAAGGCGGAACAGATGCCAGATGCCTGCATCGGGTGCGGAAACTGTACGCATATCTGCCCTCAACATATAGACATTCCGTCTGTAATGGAAGAACTTGCCGACCGTTATTCCAAATCCGTCAAATGGTCGGACATCTGTCGCGAGCGTAATAAAATAGCAAAAGAACAAAAGGCAAAATAAATCAAACCATTTTCACTTATGAGACAATTATTCCTTGTTTTGGCTGTACTCTTTTCGTGTGTCGCTAAAGCCCAAACAGTCTCCGATGACCTCTCGCGTCATGATTTCTTTTATGCCGGAGAGTCAAAGCAGATGCGGATGTTCATCGTAAGGGGTGGGGAAGTGACGTGGTCTTATTACAACCATAGCGATAAGGGCGAGATAAGTGATGCCGTGCTGATGACGGATGGAAATATTCTTATAGCACATCAGTTCGGTATCGGAGAAGTGAAGCCCGACAAAAGTTTTCTATGGCATTACGATGCCCCGAAAGGCACGGAGATACACACCATCCAGCCTATAGGTAATGATTATGTGCTATTCGTGCAGAATGGCAGACCGGCAAAGGTCGTCATCATGAAGATACCAGAATGTAGGGTGGTGCACGAGTTTGAAGTGCCTGCTTCAAGTGGTATTCACGGACAGTTCCGTAATGCCCGTCTCTCTTCTCGCGGAACCCTCCTTCTTGCCCACATGGGTATGGGGTATGTGGCAGAATACAGCGTTCAGGGGCGCGAACTTGCTCGTTGGGATGTGCCGGGAGCATGGTCGGTAAGTGAGGTCGGCAAAGAGAACCTTCTCGTTGTGGGACGTGGTGGTGCTGTAAAGGAAATCTCACGTAACGGCAAAACCGTATGGGAGTTGAACAACCCTCAACTCTCGCTCACCCATGCACAGAAGGCTGTACGACTCCGAAACGGAAATACAATTGTCAATAACTGGTGGAATGAATGGGGCAAAGAACCGCTCGACACACTTCATTCTCCTCTGCAGGCTGTCGAGATGGATAAGGATGGTAACGTCGTCTGGATGCTTAATTCTTGGAAAACACCGGATTTAGGACCTTCTACCACCATCACTCCGCTTGAACAGGCTGTGGACCGTCGCCGCCTTTTCTTTGGCGATTATAACGGTCGTCAACCAAAGATGATGAGTACGGAAAACACACCTATGGGTGAAGGCAAGGGCATCATCCCTGGACGGGTGGCATGGATACACTCTCCGGGTGTGGCTACATGGGACGGCAAAACCGGTCTTTGGGTAGAGGAGCGTTGGAATAGTCAGATGAAAGCCGATGAAATAGTAAAAAAAGCCGTGGAGATGGTAACGGGCGAGACTGATACGCGGAAAGCCTGGAAGGCTCTGTTTACTGATTTCAACACCACTCACAAACGTGGAAAACGAGGATATCGCAAGGGCGAGAGTATTGCTATAAAACTGAATATCAATAATGCTATCACTCATCATGACACGATTGAACTCAACTCTTCGCCTTACGTTACCTTGGCTTTGGTGCGTTCTTTGGTGCTCGATGCAAAGGTGCGAGAGCAGGATATTATCATCTGCGAACCGAGTCGCGCCATTACCGATAGTATCTACAATAGGATTCATCGCGAATTTCCGGGCGTGAGAATAGTTGACAACCTCGGTGGGGACGGCAGGGAAAAGTGTGAATACTATTCCGACCAGATAGAATATTCCGTGGATAACGGCAGGATGGCACGGGGAATAGCAAAGTGTATTGTTGATGCCACTTACTTGATTAACTCTGCCTTGCTCAAGACTCACAGCGGTCCCGGAGTGACACTCACAGGCAAGAATTGGTATGGTGCAACTGACATCAACCTCCTTTGGCGGCGGAATGCGCACAATGGGGTGAGCCAGGACAAACGAAACGGAAAGCCTGCCTATAAGACTTTCGTTGATTGGATTGCACATAAGGACCTTGGGCAGAAATGTCTGCTTTACCTTATTGACGGAACTTACGGTTCGCGTGATGTCAATGGGAAGCCTTTCCCTAAGTGGCAGAAAGCTCCTTTCAATGGAGATTGGGCATGTTCGCTCATCGCCTCACAGGACCCTCTTGCATGTGATGCTGTAGGTATGGATTTGCTTAAGAATGAATGGCCGGAGTTTGGCAGTTTGAACTATTGTGATGAATATCTCGTGGAGGCAGCCTCCATACCTTTCTCTCCAAGCGGAACCATATATAAGCAGGATGGGAAACCTCTTACTGCACCACTTGGACTTTTTGAAAGATGCAACAAGGATGGTAAATACACAAAGCTCGACCTTCGGTATATACATATAGAGTGAACTTATGATGATGAGAACGATACTGTCTGTCATATTGATGTTGATGGTGTGTTGCGCTCCTGCGCAACGCTATTATCTTTCAGGCGTTGATTCCGACCATGCCAAGCCATGGGACTTTTATTGCTCCAAAGGGCAGAATGCTGGTAAATGGAAAAAGATTGCCGTGCCTTCTTGCTGGGAGTTGCAGGGATTCGGAGCTTATACATACGGCAGGTTCTATACTCAAAAAGGTTCGACTCCAAGCGATGAGTCGGGAAGGTATCGCATCACCTTCAGCGTTGCGAGACCTGATTATGATGAGGCTGTCTATCGCCTTGTGTTTGAAGGCAGCATGACCGACACACAGGTGTGGATAGACGGCAGACAAGTGGGCGAGATACATCAGGGCGGTTTCACGGAGTTTTCCTACGACATCACTTCGTTTGTCATTCCGGGCAGGAAGCAGACACTCGAAGTGCTGGTCAGTAAGGAATCTGCCAATGCAAGCGTGAATTCTGCGGAACGCCGTGCCGACTGGTGGCTTTTCGGTGGCATATATCGTCCTGTATATATTGAAGCCTTGCCTAAGGAACATATTGAAAATCTCGCTGTTGATGCACGTGCCAATGGCGATGTATATGTGAATATCGCCAACCTCGACCTTGTTCTCGAAGGAAAGCCTATCGCATACGATGCCGAGGCAGGTTGTTTCCACTGCGGAAAGGTTAAGACCTGGGATCCGGAGCACCCTAATCTATATACTGCCACATTCTCTTTGAAGAACGGCAGGCACAGTATCACTCAAAAGATAGGTTTCCGCACCATTGAATTTCGTCCTCATGACGGCATTTATCTCAACGGCACACGACTTGTGGTGAAAGGCACCAACCGCCATTGTTTCCATCCTGAGAAGGGTAGGGCTGTGAGCAGACACGATGACCTGATGGATGCAAGGCTCATCAAACAGATGAATATGAATGCCGTCCGCTGTCATTATCCGAGCAACAGGTCGTTTCTTGAAATCTGCGATTCCATAGGTCTGTTGTATCTTGACGAATTCCCGGGTTGGCAGACGCATTATGATGACGCGACCTCACGGCGTCTCTTGCCAGAATTCATACGCCGTGATATGAATCATCCTTGCGTTTTCATCTGGAGCAACGGAAACGAAGGAGGGTGGAACACTTCCGTTGACCATCTGTTTTCCGAACTTGACATCCAGAAGCGCAAGGTGATACATCCTTGGGCTGATTTTGATGGTATCGACACTCATCATTATCCTGCCTATCAGACTGGCACTTACCGTATGCAGAACGGAGATAACGTGTTTATGCCGACAGAGTTTCTGCACGGGAAATACGACAAGGGGCAGGGGGCTGCACTTGAAGATATGTGGACCCACTGGACCTCTTCTCCTCTTTTTGCCGGAGGTTTTCTCTGGGCTTATGTTGACGAGGCTGTCCGTCGCACCGACCTGCCTATTGGAAAGTCCAAGGGCAAGCATTTCGCAGATAAAGGATTCAACATAAAAGACTGCATCCTCGATAGTGATGGTGGCAATGGTCCTGATGGGTGCGTGGATTCTTACCGTCAGCCGGAGGCAAGTTTCTTCACCATACGCGAGGTGTGGAGTCCTGTATATATTGACCGAATCCATATCACGCCATCATTTGACGGGCGTTTCCTTGTCAGCAATCATTACCTTTTCACGAATCTCGACGAATGTAGTATGACTTATCGTGTGCTCCGCTCTAAGGGAGGTGTGATGGCTCACGGTGATGTCTCTCTTCCTGCTCTTGCCCCCAACGAGACTGGGTACGCAAAGTTTGATATGCCGAAGGACTTTTGGCGTGGCGACATACTTGAACTCGTGGCATATAATGCTGCCCAAGAGGTGACGTGCCGATGGTCGTACCCCATACACAGGGCAGAAGAGCAACTCTCCGACATCGACTTGAAAAGTGTCAAACAAGTAGAAAAGGGTTTGGACCTTATACCTGTCGGCACATCAAGGATTGAAGATGTCCGATGGTATGAATTGCCTGACGGTCGTTTGTATATGGATGCACGTTTGTTCAACAATCAGCGCACGGCAAATCTTACTGACGAGAGCCGTTGGCAAGTGGGCGTGTCGTTTGATTATCCTGAAACCGATGTTGATTCTGTGACTTGGGAGGGCAGGGGACCGTATCGCGTATGGCGCAACAGGCTGAAAGGTCAACAATATGGCATCTGGAGTCTTGCCTACAACAATACCGTGACGGGGCAATATAACTCTGCCCAATGTCCTGTCTATCCTGAATTTAAGGGCTATCGAAGTGAGATACGATGGGTAGATATCTTGAATAAGGATAAGACTCATTGGAAGGTTACCTCGCTCACAGAAAACCTCTATCTCCGTCTCTTTACTCCAGAAGAAGCCATTGACCAAACTCCGGGAGAGATGACAGGTGTCGAGATGACGGTAAGAAAAAAGCAGGAGCGCACGATGATTCCGTTTCCTGCCGGTAACATATCATTCCTTCTCTCCATACCTCCGATGCAGAGCTATAAGCTTCTTGAGCAACTTGGACCTCATAGCCAACCTGATAACATCCGCATCAAGTCTGGCGACGAAGGGTTTCATATTAGGCTTATCTTCGAAACTTATAAGTAGTTTGAGAATCAATTTGATTCTCTCAACCACTTGATAGAATCTAACGTCAGTATTCCGTTTTCTCTGTGTCTTCCTCCCACATGCGGAACACGCGCAGCGCCTCTTCCCGTAGCAGTTGCCTGGCTGGTTTTTTGCGCACGCTCAACGGGCGGTCTATTTCCTCGTAGATGAAAGCGTCATCAAAACCGATATTTGCTGCATCGTCTTTGGTGTTGGCATAAAAGATGCGGTCAATATGTGCCCAATATATAGCACCGAGGCACATCGGGCAAGGCTCACATGAGGTGTATATGTCGCATCCTTGCAGGTCGAAGGTGTGTAGCTGTTCGCACGCACGGCGTATGGCACTTACCTCGGCATGGGCTGTTGGGTCGTTGTGTAGCGTGACGTTGTTGCTACCTTCAGCAATTATCTCTCCGTCTTTCACAATTACGGCACCAAACGGACCGCCTCCGCGTTTCACGCTTTCTTCAGACAGCGCAATGGCACGGCGCATGAAAGCCTCCTGTATTTCCCCTCCAAAGGAGAGTTTTGTTGATTGTTGATTGTCCATATTTTAAGTTAGAGTTTTGAGTTTTTCTTTAGCCCTTCCGTCAATCGTCACACCATCGCGCCGATTATATCCTCGCGGTTGCCGGGAAGCATATCAATCACAGGGATTTCTATCATCGTGTAGCATCCTGGTTGTTGGCACATACTGGCACGAGCCAGATTTACAAGCACCTGAGCCGTCAGAGCAGGATTGTTGATGCGCATATTAAATTCCAAGAGCTGGTTTTGTGTGACTCCGCTCACTCCCTTGCGCACGAGGTTCACGCCATGCCCCATGTCTTTTATCTCGTCAATACTCTTTACGGCATTCACATACGTCTCGTCAGAGGCAAAATAAGGGTCTTCTTTTATCAGTCTCGTCACTTCGGCAAGGTCGGCTCCCTCTTCCAGTTCCACATACACCATACGCCGATGCAGGCTTTCACCCTTCGGGATGGTTAGAGAGAGTGCATCTCTCACACCTTTCTTACTCTTTACGCATACGGTATGCCCCATACTCATGCCGGGACCGAAATTGGTGTATGTGAGTCCCTTCGGTGCCAATGCTTGAAAGAGTGTACGCACCACAGAGTCTGACCCCGGGTCCCAACCGGCAGAGATGACAGACACGGTATTGGTCTTTTTGTTCAACGCCATCAGTCTTCTACGATAGTCCAATATCGAGGTGTGTATATCGAAACTGTCAACGGTGTTGATGCCAAGTGGCAATATCTGTTTTGCATATTCCAAACAGCTGCGTGTGGGCGTTGCAAGGATTGCCACATCCACATCCTTGAGCCTGCGGATATCGCTAACTACGGGACATCCTTTCACGGTATCTTCTCCCTCTGCCACATGCCGACGCACTATTCCTGCCACCTCCATGTCAGGGGTTACTTGTAGTGTGTCAAGTGTGTAGTGACCGATATTTCCATAGCCTACCACGGCTACACGAATCTTTTTCATCATCTTCTTTTTATCTTACTTTTTACAAAGGTAGTGCAAATCAAGAATAAAGCAAAACGAAAAACGAATTAATAACTAATTTTCTCGCAGAGCAAATCTTGCCTCATGTGAGGTGTTGCCTGAAAGTGAATCCCTTTCTGCAAGCAAGCTTGCCGAAGGCATCTCCTTTCCGTCAAGCCATCTTCGATGTCTCAAGATTTGAAGCAGAGGAGCAGAGAACGCAGAGCCCCCCTAAATCTCCCCAAGGGGAGACTTTATGCAGAAACAGAAACCGGATTTCCATCAAGGGGAACTCGGATATCCATCAATGGAGTCCCGGATATCCATCGATGGAGTCTCGTATAACCATCGAAGGGGTCCCGTATAACCATCGAAGGGATGCCATAGAGCACATCAGGAGAGCCCCTCGACAGCATCGCGACACCCCCAAGAAAGCACCGGAAAGTCCCCTCAATTGGAACAGATGTTCCGCGACTTCGAAGGATGAAAAACAAGCGTGCGTTTGACCGTTCACAAACGATGGGAAGACGAGGCACAAACGAGCGTTTGTCGAGACCCAAACGAGCGTTTGTCAAAAAGCATGCGTAAGTTTGATGATTTCGGTGGTCATGGGGTGGGTATTTTGTACTTCCTGCTTTTATACTCTCCATCTGTTTCAATTAGTCCGTCTGCCACAAGTTGCTTGAGATAATCGCGAGTCCTTGAGGGTTTGAGTCCAATGTGTTTTGAAATAGATTTTGAATCTGAAATTCCACTATCGGCGATAAATTGTAGTATTTGTCGCCGAATTTCAATATTTCGATTTGAAATTTCCGTTTTTTGTACATTTTCATTTGAATCATCTTCATTCATTGAAGCTATTAATTCAAACACCTTATGCATTTGACTATATGCTATCTTATCCTCTGGGGTTACTTCGCTTAAGCGAGAAAATTCTTTTGCGTAACCTATGGCACGTTGCAAGTCACCATTTTCAGTAAGATATTTATAAAGATTGTTCTTCTTAAAATAGTGAGCTGTTTTGGCGTAATCTGGCATATAATGCTGAAGGTCGAGTAACACATCCTTGTAAGATTCATAATGTTTGATAGACAGCTGTGGCAGAAAATGAAGAAGGAACCAAAACTCGGTACAGGGATTTGTTTCAATCCACCATACATTACAACTACTACAAGCTTTTAACTTTAGATAGGTTGCCATCTCGGCAGGAACTTTCAGCAAGCGATCCATATCTACGAGACAAACCACATAGTCAGTATCGCGCTTCACATAATCCTCAGCCAATTTCGCCATATGCGGAATGTCCGAATGCTGAGGAAAGTCTGGTACCACCTTGAATTTATAATGACAAGTTATACGAAGTGTATCAAAGTACCACCATTCAGTTTCGCCTTCACCTATGATTACAATACTCTTCTTTACTGCCATGTTATATTATTCAGTTTCAAGATAAACACTTCCAAGAAATGGTAAGTCAACTAACTTACCTTGTTTGTATGCATTATATGCATTCATAGTCTTGTGCAGACCAAGTGATGAAAGTCGCTTTATTTGAGTGGCACCCACTTCGCTCTTGTCGGTGAACCAAACTACATCTCTACGAATAAAATCTTCGTTTAGAAGGTTGATATCGTGAGTAGTCATCAGAATCTGAGATGACCCTTCGCTATTAGCAAGGAAGAGTTTGATGAAATAAGAAAGTAGTTCGTAATGAATACTTGTCTCAATTTCATCTATAGGAATGAAGTTATTCTCATGTAAAACATAATACAACACTATTGACATGCCAAGGAAGCGGTGCGTACCAGCAGATTCTAATTGCTCGTTCAACTCATACTTACCACCTTCACCCGTATGAAGAAACACGATATCGTCATACTTGATTGTCCCGCGTTTAAGCATCTCAAGTTTTGCCTCTTCGGATAAAGGTGCACTTTTTATAGCCAACTCTATATCTTCCGTAATAGTGTCTTCACGTTCATTAAGTGTCATATCAACGATGTTAAAATCGCTAGCCCTAAGCAACCGAAGTAGAAATTGTTTCTTTTCTCCATTATGATCATTGTGCAACTCATTACGCACATTATGTAAAAGTGAGTTACGTGGAGTCAATAGGGCTTGCATGTTATGCTCAAAGAAATAACTAACGTCATTCAGTTTTGATGTAATTGTGTTTGACTCCCGAAAAGCAGCCATTACCGTACAATTATTTGTAGTATTACCAGTTATGGCACGTTGGGAAATTTTGTCAATCCCCACTTTACTACTAAACAATACTTCTGAATGGTCGGTATCTGGTTGATAGAAGCGTTTGTATAGTGTAGTGGGGCGTACACTGGTATAGACCATGAGTGACTCCTCATATATGCGTTTACTATCAAATGTAATACTGAGTACATACTTCTCGCCATTTATCCAAAAGGTCATCTGCATGTGCGAATGTTCCTGTTCGCTATGCTTATCAAGCAAGAAAGGAGAATAGCCCATTCCGTCATTCTTTGACTCAGGTTTTTCAATCATGATACTACGAAAAAAGGAGAGTGCATTCAGTATCGTAGTTTTACCGCTTGCATTACTACCATATACGATACCTATCTTTAGGAGTTTAACACCTTCTGCCACTTCGTGAACATATTGTTCCCGCATATTTTCATCATTATTTGGCAAAAAATTAATAGTTTGACTCTCCCTAATGCTATAAAAATTTTGTACTTGAAATTCTTGTATCATAATCTTTGCTTCATTAGTAAAATTCGGAGCAAATGTATGACAAAAAACTCGTTAAGCCAAATATAATCTATAAAAATGTGAGAAAATCACGATTTTTAGACATAAATGTTGCATTCCTCCTCACCAACGAAGCGGGGATTTCTATCATCTCCACATCCTCGTCGCCTATCTCGGTGGGCATCCCACACTGTACAGGATTACGAAAGAATGGCACACTTTCTGTCGGCTCAGCCTTCAAACCTGCTTTATTCAGTTCTTGCAGTATTTCTTCTTTTTCGGTGGTCATGTGGTGGTGGGGCTATTTATTTGTAATTGCCATTAATTTCCTTTTCCAAAGACGTTTCGATATAATATCTTAATTTTACCCCACCAATAATTCTCTATGTTTTGCTAGGAATATC